>CAMFJT010000254.1 GCA_945957125.1 uncultured Rhodospirillales bacterium
CGCCACTCCAGTGGCGCGTCATGGGGTGTTGCAACGGTGAGGAAGACGCGCCACTGGAGTGGCGCGCCCCCAGCGAAACGCCCTCACTGCTTCCTGTTCAACCGGCCTTCGAACTTGCAATAGCCGTCGAGCAGGATGCGGCTCTCCTTGTCGGAGATCGTGCCGCTCACGTCCATCGCGTTACCCTCGCCGACCTCGGCGCGGGTCTTGAACGCGCCCTTGTCGTCGAGCGTCGCCGTGAAGGCCCGCTCCGGCCGGCCTTGCTGCTTGAAGACGCCCTTCACCGCCTTGCCGTCGACGGTGACATCGATGGCGATCTGATAGGTGGCGCACTTCGAGCTGCCCGCCACGCCGGTGCCCATGCCGGTCAGGCTGTAGGTCGCGACCTCTGCCCAGGCCGCGCCCACGCCGACAAACGCCAACGCCGTCGCCAGCACCAATCTCCTCATCGCCCCCTCCGCTCTCAGAAGAAGTCGCGGATCGCCTCGAGCACCGCGGCCGGCTTCTCCTGCCCCACCGCGTGGCCCGCCTTGCCGACCTTGACCAGCTTCGATCTGGAAATCGCCTTCCTGAAGGCCTCACCATAGACCGGCGGGATCAGCACGTCTTCCTTGCCCCACACGATCAGCGTCTTCGCCGTGATCCGGTGCAGCCGTCCGGCCAGGCCGCGATCGGGGATCGGGAACAGCAGCTTGCCCGCCATGCCCATGCGGCGCGCATTCATGACCAGGAACTGCTTGAGGAATTCCGGATCTTCCATGTTGCCGCCGCCGGCCGTCAGCAGCTTGCGTCCGGCCTCGGCGTCATGGAACAGCAGGCCGGGCAGCTCGTAGGGCAGCTTGGAGAAGATATCGATGATCGGATGATCGTCGAGCCACAGCCCGGCCGGTGCGAGCAGGCAGAGCTTCGCGATCTCGGTATGGGCGACCGCGGCCATCTCGGCCGCGATCATCCCGCCCATCGAATGGCCGACGACGATCGGCTTGTCGAGCTCCAGCGCCTCGAGCACGTCGAGCGCATGCAGCGTCACGTCGAGCATGTCGCGCAACCCGTCCTCGCCGCCCGACCGGCCGTAGCCCGGCAGCAGCGGCGCCACGACGCGGTACTTGCCGGCCAGAGCGGCGAGAAGCGGGTCGTCGACCATGTGGCCGCCGGCACCATGGAGATACAGGAGATCGCGGCCCTTGCCGGCTTCCACGACCTCGATCTTCGCGCCCAGTTGCTTGAGCGGCAGCAGCTTCGACTTCATTCGGCGGCAATCCTCGTAGGCACGGGCTCGTTCATCGGATGGCACCAGAAGCGGTCGTCGTGGTTCTGCCATTCGGGCCAGAGGTTGCGCAGGTGCGGCATGACCTTCTCGGCGAACAGCTTCGTCGAATGGCGCACCTTGTCGTCCGGCATGTTGCCGATATGCATGAGGCAGAAGATGTTGCCGACGCGCAGCGTCTTGATCAGCTCCTCGAGCTGCTGGCGCACCGTCTCCGGCGAGCCGGCCACGATGTAGCGGTTCTCGGTCAGGTCCTTCCAGCTCATGCTGGGATAGTCGCGCGCCGCGGCCGAGGTGAACTGCGACAACGCGCCGGTCTGGATGGTCTTCACCGTGCGATAGCCCGGCGCGTCGGCGAAGCCGGGATAGACGTGCAGGCAGCGATTGTAGAAGTAGTTCACGTGCGGGCCGTAGAGCCGCTCGGCTTCCGCGTCGGTATCGGCGACGCAAATCACCTGGGCGAAGCCGGCGCGATAAGGCGATTCGTCGACCTTCCGCTCCGCCACCCGCTTCCAGTAGCCGTCCATCAGCAGCCGGGCGCGCAGGTAGCCCGAATAGCTGAGGTAGGAATAGGAGTAGGTGTTGTCGAGGCAGAAGTCGTAGGTCTCGACCGAGCCGCCGCCGGGAATGAACACCGGCATCTGCTGCTGCACCGGCTTGGGCCAGCAATTGACGTAGCGCAGCTTGGTGTAGCGGCCGTTGAAGGCGAACGGCGCGTCGGCCGCCCACGCCTTGCGGATCAGCTCGTGCGCCTCGGCGTACTTCTCGCGGGTCAGGGCCGGGATCGTGCCGTAGGCATAATTGGTGTCCATCGAGGTGCCGACCGGGAAGCCCGCGATCAGCCGCCCGCCCGACAGCACGTCGAGCATGGCCATCTCCTCCGCCACGCGCAGCGGCGGATTGTAGAGCGCGATCGAGTTGCCGAGCACGACCAGCGCGGCTCTCGAGGTGCGCCGCGTCAGGGTCGCCGCCATGATGTTGGGCGAGGGCATCAGCCCGTAGGCGTTGGCGTGATGCTCGTTCACGCCGATGCCGTCGAAGCCGACCGTCTCGGCATATTCGAGCTGGTCGAGATACTGGTGATAGGCGATGTGGCCCAGCTCGGGCTGGTACATCTTGTTCGGAAGATCGACCCAGACCGAGCGGTGCTTCTCCCGGAAATCGTCCGGCATGTGCGGCCACGGCATGAGGTGGAACCAGGTGAATTTCATCGGTGGGCTCCTTTCCTTCGCGTTGCGTCCCCCTCCCCAACCCTCCCCCTGCGGGGGAGGGAGTCATGAGGGTTGGGAGGGGGTTCAGCGACCCTTGAACTGCGGCTCGCGCTTCTCGAGGAAGGCGCGGATGCCCTCCTTCATGTCCTCGGTCTGCATCAGCGGCAGGAGCTGCAGGAAGACGTGATGGACATGCTCGTTGAACGGCTCGTTCCAGGCCATGCGCATCATGCGCTTGGCCGCCTGGATGGCGAGCGGCGCGTTGGCCGCGATCTCCAGCGCCATCTCGCGGGCCGCGCCCAGCACGTCGCCATCGGGCACGACCCGGTTGACCAGGCCGATCTCGAGCGACTGCGCGGCATTCAGCGTGCGGCCCGTGAAGATCAGCTCGGCCGCCTTCGCCCAGCCCAGCATGCGCGGCAGGTACCAGGTGCCGCCGGATTCCGGCAGCACGCCGCGCTTGGCATAGGACGCGGCGAGCTTGGCCGACTGCGCCATGATGCGGATGTCGGCCCCGAGCGCCAGGTCGAGACCGTAGCCTGCCGCCGAGCCGTTCAGCGCGGCGATCACCGGCTTGTCCATCGCATGCAGCACCGGCGGCGGCGTGTTGCGCAGGTCGATGTTGGTCGGCGTCGCGCCCGAGCCGACCGACAGATTGTCGGTGCCCTTGCTCTGCGCGTCGAGGTTCAGCCCGGCGCAGAAGGCGCGGCCCGTGCCGGTGAGGATGACGACCCGCACCTCGCGGTCCTCGTTGGCCTTCACCAGCGCGTCGGTGAGCTGCCGCAGCATCGGGCCGGAGATGGTGTTCATGCGCTGCGGCGCGTTCAGCGTCACCGTCGCGATCGGCCCGTCGACGCCGTACAGCAGCTCTTCCGGCATGACCGACGGTACGGTCTGGGCCGCAAATTGGCTCATGTTTCCTCCCCTTCGGGTTTGCCGCTATGGTGGCTCAGGAGTATCCGAGGCGCCATGCAAAACCGTTTCATCGACCTCTACAGCGACACCAAGACGAAGCCCTCGCCCGGCATGCGGAAAGCCATGGCCGAAGCCGAGGTCGGCGACGAGCAGAAGTACGAGGATCCCACGGTCAACCGCTTGCGCGACCGGATCTGCGAGATCCTGGGCAAGGAAGACGCCGTCTTCATGCCGAGCGGCACGATGTGCAACCAGGCCGCGATCCGGGTCCATTGCCGCCTCGGCGACGAGGTGATCGCCGACAAGACCGCCCACATCATCAATGCCGAGACCGGCGGCACCGCGGCCAATTCCGGCGTCATGATCCGCATGCTCGACGGCCCCAACGGGGTGTTCACGGGCGACCAGGTGACGGCCGCGCTGCGCGATCCCAACAGCCGCAACGCGCCGCGCTCGCGGCTGGTCTCGGTCGAGAACACCTCGAACGGCGGTTTCGGCACGGTCTGGCCGCTGACCACGCTACAGGGCGTGTCGAAGGTCGCGCACGACGCGGGCCTCGCCGTCCACATGGACGGCGCGCGGCTGTGCAACGCGGCGGTGAAGTCCGGGACGAGCGCGAAGGACTACGCCGCCTGCGTGGACTCGCTGTGGCTCGACTACACCAAAGGCCTCGGCGCCCCGGTCGGCGCCTCGCTCGCGGGCTCGAAGGAGTTCATCAAGGAAGCCTGGCGCCAGAAGCAGATGCTGGGCGGCTCGATGCGCCAGTCCGGCGTGATCGCCGCCGCCGCGCTCTACGCGCTGGAGCACAACTGGGACCGCCTCGCCGAGGACCACGACAACGCCCACCGGCTCGCCGCCGGCATCGCCAACATCAAGGGCCTCGACTGCGAGGTCGACCGCATGCAGACCAACCTCGTGTTCTTCGAGGTGCGCAAGCCGGGCATGACGGGCGCCCAGTTCGTCGCCGCCTGCAACGAGCGCGGCATCGGCATGGGAACCAGCGCCGGTAGCGCGACCCGCATCCGCGCCGTCACCCATCTCGACGTCACCCGCGCCGACATCGACACCGCGCTGAAGGCCATCAGCGACGTGATGGCGGCGTAGGTGTTCATGGCCGTGGTTGGATATCGTCCGTCATGCTTGCTGGGAGCGCGGCTCTCCAGAGCCGCTCTTCCTTCGGCTTTCCACATCCCATGAGCGGCTCTGGAGAGCCGCGCTCCCAGCCCATGAACCGGCTCGAAGACCGGCGTTTCCTCACCGGCCAGGGCCGTTATGCCGACAACACCGCGCCCGGCGATGCGCTGGCGGTGCTGTTCGTGCGCTCGCCGCACGCGCATGCCCGGATCGTCGGCATCGACAAGGGCGAAGCGCTCGCGCTGCCGGGCGTCGTGGCGATCTACACCGCCGAGGACACGGTGGCCGACGGGCTGGGCCACCTGCCGGCGATCAGCGAGATCAAGGACGCCGACGGCAACCGCCATCGCGAGCCGCCGCACCTGCCGATGCCGGCCGGCAAGGTGCGCCATGTCGGCGACATCGTGGCCATGGTGATCGCCGCCACGCTCGACCAGGCGCGCGACGCCGCCGAGGCGCTGGTCGTCGACTACGATCCCCTGCCCGCCGTCGTCACCGTGGCGCAGGCGCTCGCGCCCGGCGCACCGCTGCTGCACGACGAGGCGCCGGGCAACCTGATGTGCCGCTGGAGCAAGGGCGATGCCGCCGCGACCGACGCCGCCTTCGCCAGGGCCGCGCACGTCACGACACTCTCGATCCGCTCGCCGCGCCAGGTCGTGCACTACCTGGAGACCCGTGCGACGTGGTCGGCCTACGATCCGACCGAAGAGCTCGTGACCGTCACCCTTGCCTCGCAGGGCGTGCAGATCCTCCATCGGCTGATGTGCGAGCGCATCCTGCACATCCCGCCGGAGAAGCTGCGTCTCGTCACGCAGGACGTCGGCGGCGGCTTCGGGCCGAAGTTCCCGATCTATCCCGAGCCTGTCCTCATCGCCTGGGCGACACGCAAGCTCCAACGCGGCCTGCGCTGGACGAGCGAGCGGGCCGAGCTTGCCCAATCCGACAGCCACGCGCGCGACCTGGTGGCCACCGGTGAACTCGCGCTCGACGCCGACGGCCGCTTCCTCGCCGTGCGCGTGAAGGCGGAATCGAACTACGGCGCCTATGTCTCGATGTTCGCGCCGACCATCTCGACCACCGGCCTCGCCAAGGTGATCTCCGGCCTCTACCGCATCCCCGCGATCCGGATCGACTTCGATTGCGCCTTCACCAACACCGTGCCGGTCGACGCGATCCGTGGCGCCGGCAAGCCCGAGGCGTTGTTCCTGCTGGAACGGCTGGTCGATCTCGCCGCGCGCGAAACCGGCCGCAGCGCCGTCGAGCTGCGGCGGCTCAACCTGCTCGTGCCGGCCGACATGCCGTATGCCGCCGCCAGCGGCTACACCTACGATGCCGCCGACTGCATCGGCCTGTTCGACGCGGCGCTGGCGGCCGCCGACACAGCGGGCTTCGCGGCGCGGCGGGCGGCGAGCGAGGCGACGGGCAAGCGGCGCGGTTTTGGGCTCTCCTGCCACCTGCACGGCACCGGCGGGATCGCCGACGAGAACGCAGTCGTCGATGTCCGTCCGGACCGGCTGGTCGCACGCCTGGGCACGCAGAGCCAGGGACAGGGCCACGAGACGATCTTCGCCCAGATCCTGTCGCAGGCGCTCGGCGTGCCGGCGGAGCGGATCGAGGTGCGCCAGGGCGACACGCGGACCATCCCGCGCGGCGGCGGCACGGGCGGCTCGTCCTCGACGATCATCAGCGGCACGACGCTGAAGCGCGCCGCCGACGTGGTGATCCAGCGCGGCCGCGACCTCGCCGCCGAGCGGCTGGAAACCGCGCCGGCCGACATCGCCTTCCGCGACGGCGTGTTCGAGGTGGTCGGCACCGACCGCCGGATCGGGCTGCTCGAGCTCGCCGCATGGAAGCCATTCGGCGGCGACGCCGTCTTCGCCGACAAGATCGAGTCCTTCCCGACCGGCGTGATGGCCTGCGAGGTCGAGGTCGACCCCGAAACGGGCGCGATCACGCTCGACCGGCTGGTGGTCGTGGCCGATTGCGGCGTCGTGGTCAATCCGCGGCTGCTGGAGGGCCAGATCCATGGCGGCATCGTCCACGGCCTCGGCAACGCCATGATGGAAGAAGCGAGATACGACGAGGAGACCGGCCAGCTCCTCAGCGGCACCTTGATGGATTACGCCCTGCCGCGCGCCGAGGACGTGCCGTCCTTCACCGTCGAGACGATCGCCACGCCCTCGCCCAACAACTTCCTGGGCTTCAAGGGCGTCGGCGAGCTGCCGACCAACGGCGCCCCGGCGGCGCTCGCCAACGCCGTGCTCGACGCACTGGCGCCGCTCGGCGTGCGCCACCTCGACATGCCGCTGACGGCGGAGAAGGTGTGGCAGGCGCTTTCCTCGTCATCCTGATTGATGTCACGCCGCTGGGAGCGCGGCTCTCCAGAGCCGCTCTTTCCTCGGGTTTGCGCCATCCCATGAGCGGCTCTGGAGAGCCGCGCTCCCAGCGATGAATAAATGCACAAGCTCTGAGCGCAGCGAAGGATATCATCGAACCATCGGCATGATCCGCGTCGCTGGCGTAAGGTCCTTCGCTACGCTCGGGACGACACGAAACGTATGGACCTCGGGGAGGCAAGGAATGAACAGAAGAATTCTGGCGGCAGCGGTTCCGTTGCTGATGCTGTTGGCCGCCGACGCGCTTGCGCAGGCGTGGCCCAGCAAGCCGATCAAGCTGGTGGCCCCCTATCCGCCAGGCGGGCAGACCGATGTCGTCTCGCGCTATTTCGCGGAGAAACTGTCCGGCGTGCTGGGCCAGCAGGTGATCGTCGACAACAAGCCCGGCGCCAACGGCATGCTGGGCATGGAGATCGTCAAGAACACGCCGGCCGACGGCTACACGTTCGTCTACGTCAACTCGTCGATGATGTGCATCAACCCCTACGTCTACAAGAAGCTGCCCTACGACGGTTTCAAGGACTTCGTGCCGGTGACGCAGCACGGGCTGGCGCCGCTGGCGATGGTGACGCCGCCGTCGCTCGGCCTGAAGTCCGTGAAGGAGTTCGTCGCCTGGGCGCGCGAGCGCAAGGGCAAGGTGAACTACGCCTCGTTCGGCATCGGCTCCTCCTCGCACATCTGGGGCGAGATGCTGAACCAGGCCGAGCAGCTCGACATGGTGCACGTGCCCTACAAGGGCGCGGGACCGGCGATCCAGGACACGCTCGCCGGGCACATCCCGGTCACCATCCAGGACCTCGCCGCCAGCGGCCCGTCGATCGCCGCCGGCAAGCTCAACGCGCTGGCTCTGACGTCGACGGTGCGCTGGCCGCGCTTCCCCGACATCCCGACGTTCAAGGAACTCGGCTACACGATCAACCTGACCGGCTGGAACGGCGTCATGGCGCCGGCCGGTACCCCGAAGGAGATCGTCGAGCGCATGAGCGCGGAAATCCGCAAGCTGGTCCAGACAGACGAAGGCAAGGAGCGCCTGCTCGACATGGGCCTGTTCGCCACCGGCACGACGCCGGCGGAGATGACCGAGATCATGAAGACCGGCTGTGCCGCCTGGGGCGAGGCCGTGAAGCGCGCGGGCGTCGAGCCGGAGTGAAGCGTCTCATCGGACCGCGCGCATCCCGCGCGCGGTCCGATGACACTATCTCTTGTCGAGACGCTGCAGGGTGACGGCGATCGCCTTGCGGGTGTCGGCCGGCTGCTCGGCGATCGCGCGGGCGAGCAGCCCGAGCTGGCCGCGCAGCGTGTGGACCTGGTCGACCAGGGACACCACCGTCTCCACCGTGTCGTCGTCGAAGCCGATCTCGTCGCCCAGCTCGGCCAGCAGGCGGACCCGCGCCACGTCGACCTGCTCGAAGTTCCAGCTCTCGCCGTCGTCGCGCGGCCGCAGCAGGCCACGCGCCACCCAGCGCTCGACATGGACCGTCGTCAG
>CAMFJT010000255.1 GCA_945957125.1 uncultured Rhodospirillales bacterium
CTCCAGACCCGCTCGGAGTCTCATGAGCGGGTCTGGAGACCCGCGCTCCCAGCAAAAGAAAAAGGCCCGCTTTCCAGCGGGCCTTGCAATTCCTCAGTCGGCGCCTTCGTCGCGGCGGGTGCGTTCCATGCGTTCGTGGCGTTCCTGCGCCTCGACCGACAGGGTGGCGATCGGGCGGGCTTCGAGGCGCTTCAGCGCGATCGGCTCGCCGGTCTCCTCGCAGTAGCCGTAGGTGCCTTCCTCGATCGACTTCAGCGCCGATTCGATCTTGGAAATCAGCTTGCGGAAGCGGTCGCGGGTCCTGAGTTCCAGGGAACGATCGGTCTCGGCCGTGGCGCGATCGGCGAGATCGGGCTGGGCGAGGCTCTCCTCCTGCATGTTCTGGAGGGTCTGGTTGGATTCCTCCACCAGCTCGGCTTTCCACTTCAGGAGCTTCTGACGGAAGTACTCCTGCTGCATCGCATTCATGAAGGGTTCGCGGTCCGTCGGCCGATAATTCTGCGGCAACGTCATCGACATCGTTGGCAACTCCACTCCCCAGCGACCACACTCTGTCCGCCTTGGACGAGGCGGACCTCCGAAGGCGCGCGAGGTATAGGGATGGACCTTGGGCGTCGCAAGATGGAACGCATCTTCGAGCCACTACTAGTAGTGCACTGCAGCAATGGAAATGCCGGGTTTTGTGACAGTCAGAAGGCGGCTTCGCTGATTTCCCGGGTCAATTTTATTGCGCTGCAACAGAGAAGGAATTTGCCTCTGCCATGCGTGAAAAGACCGCCAATTCGCTGCTCTCGCCGGGTGACTTCGTGCGCCATCCTGGGCGCCCCGACTGGGGGCTGGGCCAGATCCAGTCGATGGTGGGGAACCGGATCACGGTCAATTTCGAGAATGCCGGCAAGCTGCTCATCGACGGGAACCTGATCGAGCTCGAGCCAGCCGAGCTGCCGCGGCGCTGAGCTCCTCCGGTGTGTTGACGTTCATGAACGGCGCCGAATCGCCCGGCCAGGCCAGCTCGGCCACGGCATGACGGTCGGCGAACTGCCCGACCCGGCGCACCCCTTCTTCGAGGACGGCCCGCCGCAGATCGTCGACCAGCTTCACCGACCACACGCCGAGCGAGGGCTCGCGATGGCGGCTCCCGTGGCGGCTTCCGTGGCGGATCATCAGCACGTCGGGCTCCGGCACGTGCATGTGGCCGCACAGACGCACCGTCAGGTCGGTCGGCAGGAAGGGCACGTCCGCCGGCGCGGACAGGATCCAGCCCGCGTGGGGATGGTGCTTCAGCGACCATTCCATTCCCGCCAGGATGCCGGCGAGCGGACCCAGCCGCCGGCCGTCCCGCTCGGCGGCGCGACGGATGTCCGGCGGATCGGCGATCACCGGCACTTGCAGCCGGTCGAAGGCCGGATCGGGATCGTTGGCGACGACGACGAGGTCCATGACCTGCGGCCGCAGCCGCTCGACGACGTGCGCCACCATCGGCTTGCCATCGAGCAGCCGCAGCGGCTTGGCTACGCCCTCGCCCATGCGCCGCCCCTCGCCGCCCGCCAGGACGACGCCGACAAGGGCGCCGGAGCGAACCGGGCTGAAGGGACCGCGCGCGTTGACCGCCATGCCGCACTATGCGAAGCGCTGGACGAGACACAAGGGGGGAAGAAACGATGGCATTGAGCGTCGCGAAGGTGGCCAACTGGCTGCATCAAGTGGACAAGGCGCGCGCCGTCGTCGGCTGGTGGCCGGCGCAGTTCGCGACCGACGACGAGCGCGAGGCCTACAAGGTCCAGGACGCGTTCCTGAAGAAGCAGGTCGTCAAGCAGGGCCCGCTGGCTGGCTACAAGATCGCGCTGACCTCGCCGCAGATCCTGGCGCAGACCGGCCTCAAGGGCCCGTGCTACGGCCCGATCCGCAAGAAGCGCATCTTCGAGCACAAGGCCGTCGTGCGCGCCGACCGCTGGACTCGCCTCGGTGTCGAGCTGGAGGTCATCTTCGTGATCGGCGCCGACGTGCCCGCCCCGAAGGGCAAGCCCTACGACAAGAAGTCGATCGCCGACTACGTCGGCGAGGTGCGCGCCGGCTTCGAGCTGATCGAGGATCGCGGCGCCGACTACAGCCGGCTGGCGGTCAACCCGCTGATCATGGATGCCGGCTGGAACGGCGGCTCGCTGATCGCCAAGCCGAACCGCAAGTGGCGCGATCTGGCGATCGACAAGCTCGACGGCTCGATCGCGTTCGACGGCACGGTCGTGCGCACCGGCCATTCCGGCGACGTGCTCGGCCATCCGCTCAACGCGCTGGCGTGGCTGGCCAACAAGCTCGGCGAGCACAAGAAGACCTTGAAGAAGGGCATGATCGTGTCGAGCGGCAGCATGGTCGCCTGCCAGTTCGTCCCGCCCGGCAGCACCGCCACCGGCAGGATCGAAGGCCTCGGCGAGGTGACCCTGAAGTACGAGCTGCCCAAGTAAGGGCGGCTATCTCACCTCGCGCACCCAGGCCGCCGCGGCGAACGTCGGGTCGGGACGCAGCTGGCGCCACGACAGGCGGCGGACGGCGTCGCGGCCGACCACCAGCGCGTCGTAGTCCGACGGGAAGAGCTGGGCGATCGCCGGATCGAGCGCGTTGAGGCCACCGGCATAGGCGCCGAAGGCCGGCAGGATGACGCGCCGGCCGTCGGTCAGGAAGCAGCGCCGGCGGAAGCCGCGGCCCTGCACGCTGAGCGAGGCGACCGGATGATAGTGGCCGGAGATTTCGCCCTCGGCCGGACCGAACGCCGCCTCGTGGCGGAACAGCAGCGGGCTGTCGGCGATCTCGACGGCGACGTGGCCCCAGCCGTCCGGCGGCGGGACGGGATCGTGGTTGCCGGCGATCCAGACGAAGCGCGCGCGCCGGGTGAGCCGCTCGATCTCGGCCCGCTCGGCGGGCAGCAGGCGCTCGATGGCGGTGCGGTCGTGGAAGGAATCGCCCAGGCACACGACCGTCTCCGGCCGCAGCGCCTCGATCAGCGCCGACAGCATCGACACGGTCTGCCGGGTGTCGTGCCGCGGCAGCAGCTTCAGCGCGTTGACGGCGTAGGACGAGCCCTTCTCGAGATGGAGATCGGCGACCGCGAGCAGCCGGCGCGCGGGCCAGTGCAGCGCGCCCGCCGGCAGCGCCTCGAGCCGCTCGCCGGCACACAGGAACTCGAACCCTTTCATGGATCGATCGCACGCCGATGGCGCCATACGCGCGCCATGAAGCCAGCTACAGTCTTCATCGCCCGACGATTGACCGAGGCCAACCCCGTGCGCAAGGTGCCTGGATGCGTAAGCTTGTGTGTTTCCTTGCCGCGGTATCCGCACTGTCTCCGCACTGGGCAGCCGCGGAGATGCTGCCGCATCGTGCCGAATACGCCCTCCGGCTGGGCCCGGCAGCCAATGCGCCGCGCATCGGCACCGCCGTGCAGGACCTGACGCAGGACTGCGGCGGCTGGCATCTCAAGCGCGACATCAACAGCGAGATCGCCATCACCCCGTCGTGGAAGATGAGCGTCGTGTCCAAGCTCGACGGCGAGGAGCCGCGCAGCGGCAACGGCCTGCGCTACCGCACGCTGCAGGTCCAGAACGGCAACGAGCGCGAGACACGCGGCAAGGTGCAACGCGCCGGCAAGGAGCTGCGCGCCGAGATCGTGGCGCCCAACGGCCCCAAGCAGTTCGTCCTGCCGCCGCCGACCCTGATGCCGGTCGCCTCGATCGGCCATCTGGTCGAGCGGCTGGGAGCGGGTGCGGCATCTTTTCCCGCGCTCGCCTTCGACGCCGAGGTGATCGGCGACGCATTCCTGGTCGACGTGACCGAGCTCGATCCCGGCGTGCTGCGCGGCCGCCGGCCCGGCGACCGGGCAATCGACGTGCCCGGCCGCTCCTGGCCGGTCTTCATGACTTTCACCCGCGGCCGCGAGCAGCAGCAGAAGCCGTTGTTCACCCTCAAGACCCAGGTCTTCGAATCGGGTGTGCTCGACCGGCTGACCGTCGAGACCGGGCTGGTGGTCGTCACCGCCGACCTGGTCAACCTCGAGATGCGCAAGCCCCCTGCCTGCCCCCGTTCGTGAGGCGATAATCCGTCGCGTGCCTTGCGGCGTATCTGACGCAGAGACACAGGGGGATTCTTGCCGACTTCCATCGTCTGGTTTCGCAACGACTTGCGCCTGGCCGACAATCCCGCGCTGATCGCGGGGCTGGGCTCCGGGCGGCCGGTGATCCCCGTTTTCGTGCTCGACGAGCAGGCTTCCGGCATCCGGCCGCGCGGGCCGACCTCGCGCTGGTGGCTCCATCACAGCCTCGGCGCGCTCGACGCCTCGTTGCGCGCGCTGGGGTCGCGCCTGATCCTGCGGCGTGGCGCCGCCGATCGCGTGATCGGCGAGCTGGCGCGCGAATGCGACGCCTCGGCGATCTATTGGAACCGCGCCTACGAGCCCGGCACGCGTGCCCGCGACCAGCGCATCAAGCAGGCCTTCGACCGGCGCGGCGTCACCGCCGAGGGGTTGAAGGCGAACCTCCTGTTCGAGCCCTGGGAGATCACGACCGGCAGCGGCCGGCCCTACAAGGTGTTCGGCGCCTTCTGGCGCGCCTGCCGGGCCATGCAGAGCCCCTCGGCCCCGCTGCCCGCGCCACGGCGACTGCCGGCGCCGGGCCTGTGGCCTCGCAGCGACGACCTCTCCGCCTGGCGCCTGGAGCGCAGCACGCCCCGCAGAGCCGGCAGCCTCGGCGCGGCATGGACGCCCGGCGAGGCCACGGCCCTCGCGCGCCTCGCCGACTTCCTCGACGGCGCGCTCGCGCGCTACGGACAGGACCGCGACAGGCCGGCCGGCGAGGCGACTTCCCGCCTGTCGCCGCACCTCGCCTTCGGCGAGATCGGCCCGCGGCAGATCTGGCGGGCCGTGACCGCGTACGGCCCGTCGGCGGCGAGCGACAAGTTCCTCGCCGAGCTCGGCTGGCGTGAGTTCGCCCACAGCCTCCTGTTCCACTCGGCCGACCTGGCGCAACGCAATGTCCGGCCGGAATTCGACCGTTTCCCGTGGCGCACGCAGGACGATGCGCTGGACGCGTGGCGGCAGGGCCGCACCGGCTTTCCGATCGTCGATGCCGGCATGCGCCAGCTGCAGGCGACGGGCTGGATGCACAACCGCGTGCGCATGATCGCCGCGTCGTTCCTGACCAAGCACCTTCTGATCGACTGGCGCGCCGGCGAGCGCTGGTTCTGGGACATGCTGGTCGACGCCGATCCGGCCGACAATCCGGTGAACTGGCAGTGGGTCGCGGGTTGCGGCGCCGATGCCGCCCCCTACTTCCGCATCTTCAATCCCGTTCTCCAGGGCGAGAAGCTCGATCCCGGCGGCGACTATGTGCGGCACTGGATTCCCGAGCTCGCCCGGATTCCGGTCAAGGCCATCCACCGTCCCTGGACGGCCGATCCGCCACTCTCCGCCTCGGTCTATCCCGCCCCGATCGTCGATCATGCCGCCGCGCGCCAGCGAGCCCTCGCCGCGTACCGGAGCATCCGGGGAGGATGAGGCCGCCAAGTTCTTTCCCGCCGGGAGCGCGGCTTTCCAGAGCCGCACTTTCTTCGACTCGGCCAATCGCATGAGCGGCTCTGGAGAGCCGCGCTCCCGGCAGGCCTTGCAACTCCTGCTCAGGCGCGCGAAGTTTCACATCGAGCTGCCATCGCCGGCAGCACTTGACGAGCCGCTGGGACACGCTTGACGCTCTCGACCCATTTCGTCCTGAAGGCCCTCGATCGACTGAGGGTCGGCCGCCTGACCGTGCGCCTGCCCGACGGAACGGTCCGCCGGTTCGGCGATCCGTCCGCTTCGCGCGAGGCGGTCCTCGAGGTCACGGACTGGCGTTTCTTCCGGCGGGTGCTGGTCGACGGCGACATCGGATTCGCCGAAGCCTACATGGAGGGCTACTGCGATACGCCCGACCTGCCGCGGCTGATCTCGCTGCTCGCCGATAACCAGCAAGCCCTGGGCACGATCACCCACAGCAACGCGATGCACAATCTGGCCTTGAAGGTCCTGCATCGCTGGCACCGCAACACGCGGGCCGGATCGAAGCGCAACATCCACGCCCACTACGATCTTGGCAACCGGTTCTACGGCCTGTGGCTCGATCCGACGATGAGCTACTCCTCGGCGCTGTTCGACGGCGAGAGCCGGACGCTCGAGGACGCGCAGGCCGCCAAGTACGAGCGCGTGCTGGCCCAGCTCGGCGCCAAGCAGGGCGACACGATCCTGGAGATCGGCTGTGGCTGGGGCGGTTTCGCGGAGGTCGCGGCGCGGCGCGGCATGCGGGTCACGGGCATCACGATCTCCAGGGAGCAGCTCGAATACGCCCGCGCCCGGCTGGAGCGCGCCGGCCTCGCGGACCGCGTCGACCTGCAGTTCCGCGACTATCGCGACATCGAGGGCCAGTACGACCACATCGTGTCGATCGAGATGATCGAGGCGGTGGGCGAACGCTACTGGCCGGACTACTTCGCCGTCCTCAAGCGCCACGTCGCGCCGGGCGGCTCGGCACTGGTGCAGGCCATCGTCATCGCCGACGACTTCTTCGAGGGCTATCGCAAGCGTCCGGATTTCATCCAGACCTACATCTTCCCCGGCGGCATGCTGCTGTCGCCGCAGCGGCTGGGCGAGCAGTGCCGCAGGGCCGGCCTGAAGATCGCCGAGCTCTACAGTTTCGGCCTGGACTATGCGCATACCCTGGAGACGTGGCTCGGACGGTTCGACGCCGTCGCCGACCAGGTCGGCCGGCTGGGCTTCGACGAGCGCTTCCGCCGCATGTGGCGCTATTATCTCGCCTATTGTGCCGCGGGCTTTTCGACGCGGCGCACGGACGTTTTGCAGGCACACTTCAAGCCTATATAAGGTCTGCAACGACCAAGCGCCCAACACAGGGCGCAGCGAACAGGAAGGCTTGCGGGTGCACCCAGGAACGTCCGGAAACGGCACCGCCGCTTCCGTAAAAATCCCCTTCGACCGCCTCGTCGCCTACGCCACCCTGCAGCTTCCGCTCGCCATGGCGGCCCTGCCGGTGGTCCTGAACGTCAGCCACTTCTACGGCGAGATCGTGAAGCTGTCGTTCGGCATCATGGGCGCCATCTTCATCATCGCCCGTGTCCTCGACGCCATCCAGGACCCGGTGATCGGCTTGATCAGCGACCGCTTCACCCATTACGGGCGGCGCGGACGGCTGGCCTTCGTGGCGCTGATGACACCGTTGCTGGGCGGCGGCTTCTACATGCTGTTCGACCCGCCCGATGCCTGGCTCGGGAACCAGACGCTGATGGCGGCCTGGCTGATGGCCGCGCTGATCCTCGTGCATCTTGGCTATTCGGGCGTATCGATCAGCTATCACAGCCATGGCGCGGAACTCAGCGACGACTACAACGAGCGCACCCGCGTCACCGTCGCCCGCGAGGTGTTCGGCCTGCTCGGGATGACGCTCGCCGTCGTTCTGCCGGTCGCCCTCACGGCGAAGTTCGGCGAGCTGGACGGCCACATCCTGCTCGGCCTGATCTTCCTGCCGATCCTGCTGCTCTTCAGCCTGCCGACCATGATCTGGGGCGGGCCCTCGGTGCACCCACCGGTGATCCATGCCGAGGGAAACCCGTTGATCGCCTTCTTCGCACCGCTCAAGAACCGTCTGTTCCGCCGCCTGTTGCTGGTTTTCGTCGTCAACGGCGCGGCGCTCGGCGTCGCCGTCACGATCATGCTGTTTTACGTCGAGCACGTGCTGAAAGGCAGCAAGGTGCAAGCCGGCATCATCCTGCTGGTCTATTTCGTCGCCGGAGCGGCCAGCGTGCCGATGTGGCTGATGCTGTCGAAGCGGCTCAGCAAGGCGGCCGCATGGTTCATCGCCATGGTGATGACCGCGGCGGCCATGGCGCTGGCGATCTTCGTCGGCAACGGCGACTTCTACTGGTTCCTGGCGATCTCGGTGGTGACCGGCATCGGCATCGGCGCCGACTATGGCCTGCCCCCCTCGATCCTGGCCGATGTCATCAACTCGTCGGAAGGCGGCGACACGAAGGGCAAGACCGGCACCTACTTCGGCCTGTGGGCGCTGGCGACCAAGCTGGCCACCGCCATCGGCGCCGCGGGCTCGCTGCCGGTCGCCGAAATGCTGGGCTTCAACCCGGCGCGCGGCCAATACGGCACGACCGCGCTGATCGTCGTCTACATCGTGCTTCCGGTGCTCATCAAGGTCGGCGCCGCGCTGCTCATCTGGTTCATCCGCATCGAGGCCGAGCGCGGCTCGGTCCGCGACGAGCTGCGCGGCCGGGGCGCGCTGTAGCCCCTCTCCTGCTCTTGGCTGGGACGGCGCCAC
>CAMFJT010000256.1 GCA_945957125.1 uncultured Rhodospirillales bacterium
CCTCATGAGCGCCACGGAGTGGCGCGGTCCCAGCGATGACGGCCTTCACCTCCGCGTCCGCCCTACTTGATCATCTCCTTCATGATCGGTGGGGCGAGGCTGGGATCGAGGCCGAAATCGGCGAGCGCCTGCTCGTACCATTTCTGCGTCTGGCCGCTCTTGTAGTATTCGGCGAGCTGCTTATCGATCCAGGCGACGAACTCGGGATCGCCCTTGCGCAGCGCCGTGCTCGAGGCCTGCGACACCGCCGGCGTCGGCACGACGATCTTGCCCTTGCCGAGCCGCTGGCGGGCGGCGAGCAGCGGCGGATGGAAAAGCACGACCGCCTCGACCCGGCCCGACTGGAAGGCGGCGATCGCCGCGGCATTGTCGGGGAAGCGCTGGATGTCGGCCTTGGGCGTATGCTCGGTGACGAAGCGGTCCATCGACGAGGCCTGCGGCACGGCGATGCGCACGCCGGGCTTGTTCAGGTCCTCCCAGGTCTTCACCACAAGATCGTCCTTCGCCAGCGCCGCGAGCGAGTACCAGAGCAGCGGCGTTTCGGGGAAATCGACCGCCTGCTTGCGCTCCGGCGTGGCGTCGATCGTGAACATGATGTCGATCTTGTCGCCCTGGAGGGCGGCGATCGAGTTGCCCCAGCTCACCTCGACGGTCTCCATCTTCACGCCCAGCGCCTGGGCCATCGCCTTGCCCATCGAGATGCCGAGGCCGGACGTCCATTCGCCGCTCTTGGGGTCCTTGGAGAACCACGGCGGCGCCTGCGTCACGCCCACGCGGAAGGTACCGCGCTTCTTGATCGCCTCCAGCGTGCCTTCGGCGCGCGCCGCGAGCGGCAGGCCGAGCAGCGTCGCGCCGGCCAGGCCGGCGACGATCGAACGTCGTGTGAAGGTCATGGCTTGTCTCCCCGTTTCGGCCTCGCGGCCTCCCCCTGCCGCGTCGTGTGAAGGAAATCCTCGGTGATCGCCGCGCCGCGGCGCATGTGATCGGCGAGCTCCGCGCGCATCGCCGCGGGATCGTCGCCCAGCACCGCGGCGATATAGCTGTCGTGGCTGTCGCGCCGCGGCCCGGGACGGCGGTGCGCGCGATGGTGAGCGGCCCAATAGAGCTGCAGGCGGCCGCGCAGCCCGTGCCAGGCACGCTCGAGCAGGCGGTGGCCACAGGCCTCGTAGACGAAACCGTGGAAGGCGAGCTCGGCCTCGATACAGGCGCGGTCGTCGCCGGCATCGATGCTGGCCATCAAAGCCTCGTTGCGCCGGACCAGCCCGGCGCGGAAGCGTGCGTCGCGGCGGCCCCAGACCTGCTCGAAGGCGAAGACCTCGAGCGCGGTCCGCAGCGAATAGATCTCGCGAACATCCTCGACCGACAGCGATGCGACGTGCGTGCCGGTATAGGGCACGGTTACCACCAACCCTTCCTCGATGAGCTGGCGCAACGCCTCGCGCAACGGTCCGCGGCTGACATCGAACCGCTCCGACAGTGCCGTCTCGACCAGGGGCGCGCCCGGCGGGATGTCGCCGGCCAGTATCGCTCCCCGCAATCGCTCCAGGACATGGGCGCGCAGGGTGCTTTTCGGGACGGGATCGAGAAGAATGACAGGCGGCATCGTCGATTGTTGACAATCCTGCCTGTGCATCGATGCAGCGGCAAGCGGTTATGCTGCCTGGCCATCGAACGACATCCTTAAAACCTTCGATTTATCGAAATCCGCTCGCTCGAAAGAGGTTCAGGCAAACTGCATGCCCACGCCTGCGCCACACCCCAAAAACGAGAACATTTGCGGAATTTAACCTGAGCGCTGGGGATTAAAATTATGGAATCATTCACTCTTTTCCAATTGCGGGCGTCTATGGCCGGGGTTAGGCTAACTTTTGTGGGTTGTTGGGTGCCCAGCACGATATGTCGACCACCCGCTCAAGGATTGGCTCCACACGAGTCGCACGGCGGAATGGTTGGGGAGTGAGTCGATGGCGTTATCGCGGCACGAGCGAATCAGGCAAAAAGCCGATCTCAACCCGCTGGAGATGATCGAGCGGGTCGTCACGGCCAACGACTGGCCGTTCGACCGAACATCGGACCGCGAGATCGCGGTCGAGGTGGCCGGCCGCTGGTGCGACTACCGCATGTTCTTCTCCTGGCGCGACGACGTGGAGGCCTTGCACTTCACCTGCGCCTACGACGTGCGCATCCCGTCCGAGCGGCACAGCGACATCCATGGCCTGCTCGCCCTGATCAACGAGAAGATGTGGCTCGGCCACTTCGACCTGTGGTCGGAGGAAGGCCTTCCGATGTTCCGCCACGCCATCCCCCTGCGCGGCACCGAAGGTCTCAAGGCCGAGCAGCTCAACGACCTGGTCGAGGTGGCGATCAGCGAGAGCGAGCGCTTCTACCCTGCCTTTCAGTACGTCGTATGGGCCGGCAAGACGCCCGCCGACGCGCTGACCGCCTCGATCCTCGAGACGGTCGGCGAAGCCTGAGCAAAAAGGACCTCCGACGCCCCCTCTCCTCAAGAACAAGAACATCACGAGTTGGAAGTCCCCAGCGGCGCCGGCCCCCTCAGGCCGGCGCCGCGACCATTTTGGGATGGCCCCGGGATCGCTATAACGGCGCCGCATGATCGAGCTCCTGCTGCCTTACCCCGACATCAAGCCCGAGATCTTCTCCATCGGCCCGTTCGCGGTGCGCTGGTACGCGCTGGCCTATATCGCCGGCCTGGTGATCGGCTGGCAGATCATGCGCCGCGTCTGCACGCAGCCGCCCAAGGTGCTGTCGCCCGAGAAGATCGACGACTTCCTGCTGTGGGCCGCGCTCGGCGTCATCCTCGGCGGCCGGCTGGGCTATGTGCTGTTCTACAAGCCGCTCTTCTTCCTGCAGAACCCGCTGCAGATCCTCACCTTGTGGGAGGGCGGCATGTCCTTCCATGGCGGGCTGCTGGGGGTGATCACCGCGATCCTGGTCTTCTCCTTCAGGAACGGCATCTCGCCCTTCCTGCTGTCGGACCTGGTGGCGATCGTCACGCCGATCGGCCTGTTCTTCGGCCGCCTCGCCAACTTCATCAACGGCGAGCTGTGGGGCCGGCCGACCGACGTGCCGTGGGCGATGATCTTCCCGCGCGGCGGCCCGTTCCCGCGCCATCCCAGCCAGCTCTACCAGGCGACCTTCGAGGGAATCCTGCTGTTCGCCCTCGTGCTCGCGGTCTGGAAATGGACCGACGGCCGGCGCCGGCCGGGCCTGCTGACCGGCGTGTTCTGCATGGGCTACGCGATGGCGCGCATCGTCGGCGAGATCTTCCGAGAGCCCGATTCCTTCATGGGTTTCCTGCTCGGCACCGACTGGTTCACCATGGGCATGGTCCTCTCGCTGCCGGTGCTGGCGTTCGGCGCGTGGCTGGTCGCCCGCGCCCATCGCAATCCCATCCAGCCCGCGTGACCACCGAGCTTGGCCGGCTGATCGCCCGGCGCATCGCGCTCACCGGCCCGATCCCGCTCGCCGACTTCATGGCCGAGGCGCTCGGCCATCCGCGTCTCGGCTACTATCGCCGGGCGCTGCCGGTCGGGGCCGCCGGCGACTTCACCACCGCGCCCGAGATCTCGCAGATGTTCGGTGAGCTGATCGGCGCCTGGCTGGCCGAGCGCTGGCTGGCGATGGGCGGCCCCTCGCCGGTGCAGCTCGTCGAGCTCGGCCCCGGCCGCGGCACGCTGATGGCCGACGCGCTGCGCGCCACGCGCGGTGTGCCGGGCCTGCATGCGGCGGTACGGCTGCACCTGGTCGACACCAACGCGCCGCTGCGCGCCGAGCAGCAGCGCGCGCTCGGTGCCTTCGCCCCCACCTGGCACGAACGCTTCGAGGCGGTGCCGGCAGGACCCTCCCTGATCGTCGCCAACGAGTTCTTCGACGCCCTGCCGGTGCGCCAGTTCCAGAGGACGGACCGAGGCTGGCGCGAGCGCATGGTCGGCCTTGCGCCCGACGGTGAGACGCTGGGGATGGCGCTGGCGCCGGGCACCACACCGTTCGCCCGCTTCCTGCCCGATGCCGTCGAAGGCGCTCTGGCGGAGATCGGCGAGGCCGGGCGTGCCCTCGCCGCGGCGATCGGTGCCCGCCTCGTGCGCGACGGCGGCTGGGCGCTGATCGTCGACTATGGCTACGATGGCGGTGCAGGGGCGTCGTTGCAGGCGGTGCGCGACCATCGCGGCGCCGGCATCCTCGATCGTCCGGGGGAAACCGACCTCAGCGCGCATGTCGATTTCGCGGCGCTGGCGGCGGCGGCGAACGCGCCGGTCTTCGGGCCGGTCGCGCAGGGCGATTTCCTGCGCCGGCTCGGAATCCGCCAACGGGCGGAGAGCCTGAAGGCGCGCGCCAGCGCGCCGCAGCGCGCGGCAATCGACGCGGCGTTGGCGCGCTTGATCGATCCCGGCCAAATGGGCACCTTGTTCCGCGTCCTGGCCGTCGGTGACGGCAGAAGCGCCTCGCCGGCCGGATTTTCGGAAGCAGAATGATCGAAGCCCCCTCGCTCGCCGGTCTCGACGGCATCTCGCATCGCTTTTTCACCCGGCGCGGCGGCGTCAGCGCCGGGCTCTACTCGTCGCTGAACTGCGGCTACGGATCGGGCGACAGCCCCGACAACGTACGCGAGAACCGCCGCCGCGTGGCGGCGCTCTTCGGCCTTACCGAGCCCGAGCTGCTGACCGTGCACCAGACCCATTCGACCGACGTCATCACCGTCGGCGCCGAGCGCTGGACCTCGCCCGGCGCGCCCAAAGCGGACGGGCTGGTGACCGACCGCCCCGGCGTCGTGCTGGGCGCGATGGCGGCGGACTGCGCGCCGGTGCTGCTCGCCGATCCCGCCGCCGGCGTGGTCGGCGCGGCGCATGCCGGCTGGAAGGGCGCACTGAACGGCGTCGCCGAAGCCACCATCGCGGCCATGGAGAAGCTCGGGGCACGCCGCGAGCGGATCCGCGCCGCTGTCGGTCCCTGCATCGGCCGCGATTCCTACGAGGTCGGGCCGGAATTCCCCGCCCCCTTCCTCGCGCAGGACGACACCAACGCCACCTTCTTCCGCACCGCCCCGCGAGCCGGCCATTTCCTGTTCGATCTCGCGGGCTACCTGACCCATCGGATCGGCAGGGTCGGCGTCGCGGCCGAGGCGACCGGCCACGACACCCTGGCCGCGCCGGAGGATTTCTTCAGCTATCGCCGCAACACCCTGCAGGGCGTGCGCGACTACGGACGGGGCCTCTCGGCGATCGCCCTCGGAAGCTGACATGCCCTACTTCTACTTTCTGATGGTCTGCTGCCTGCTCGGGATGATCGCGACATGCGTCATGCTCTGATCGCGCTGGCGGCTTGCGCTCTGCTGGCCGGCTGCGTCGCCACCCCGAAGCCTTTCGAGCACAGCCCGGGCGACGACGACGCCTTCCGCCCCCACCGGGACAAGGCCGAGGTATCGGTCGCCGCGACGGCCAACATGCCGCGCGGGATGGCCGAGCGCGTGGCGGCCGCGCTGGCCATCGAGCTGCAGTCCTACAATATCGTGGCCGCCGTCCAGCCCAGC
Organism: uncultured Rhodospirillales bacterium; assembly: GCA_945957125.1. GTDB lineage: Bacteria > Pseudomonadota > Alphaproteobacteria > Reyranellales > Reyranellaceae > Reyranella. The sequence continues at coordinate 5,549 of CAMFJT010000256.1, forward strand.
ACGGCACCGCTCAGGATCGTCAGCGCCATGGGCACCCGCGACGCGCCGTCCGGCAGCGGCATCGAAATCAAGGTCGAATGGTTCGTGCACGGCAAGGGCAGCGGCGTCGAAGGCCCCGCGGTGACCCGGACGGTGACGCAGCCGGAGGATTTCGCCGAGGCCAGCGACCGGCTGGTGTCGCGCATCGCCCAGCAGGCCGCGCCGCGCATCGCGACGCTGATGGGCAAGCCGCCGACCTTCGAGGCCCGCTCGCCCGGCCAGATCGCTGCCGGCGCCAACATGCCCCAGCCCGAGGCCGAGGGGCCCATGCAACCGGCAACGGTCGCCGCGGCCACCCCCGGCGCCTCCCAGCAACCCACGCCAACCCCCACGCCCACGGCGCAAAATCCCTCCAACCAGCGCCAGATCAGGGTGACGGTCGCTCCGGTCGAAGGCGCGCCGTCGGACGGCAACCGGCAGCTCTATTCCGGCATGCGCCGCGCCCTCGGCTCGAGCAAGATCGTGGTGGCGGACGGTGGCGGCAGCGACATCTTCACCGTGGCGGGAAAGGTGAGGCTGACCCCGATCGACGACAGCCGGGGCCAGCTCGAGGTGACGTGGATCCTGAAGGACCCGACGGGCAAGGAGATCGGCAAGGTCGACCAGTCCAACCCCGTGCCGCTGGCGGCCGCGCGCGGTTCCTGGGCCGGCTTCGGCGACATCGTCGCGCAGGCCGCGGTCGAAGGCATCCTCGATCTGCTGGAGAAGGTGCTGAGCCCGCCGCGCTAGCGCACGCTCCGGCAGGGCGGGGCCGGATCGCGGGTCTTGAATCGGCTTGTCACAGGGGGGCCTCGGGCTGCTACTGTCGGGCAAGCGGCTCGATTCTTGCAACAGCAGCCGCAGCCATTGGGAGGCGTAGTAAATGTTCGATTTCAGGAAGTCGGTCGCGGCGCTGCTGGCAGCCGCGAGCGTCGGCGGCCTGCTGGGTGCGATGCCTGCAGAAGCGCAGACCCTCAAAGCCGTCATGCATTCGGATGTGAAGATCCTCGATCCGATCTGGACCACCGCCTACATCCAGCGGAACTTCGGCTACATGGTGTGGGACACGCTCTTCGCCATGGACGAGAAGTTCGACGTCAAGCCGCAGATGGTCGAGAAGTACGACGTCTCGGCCGACAAGCTGACCTGGACCTTCACGCTGCGCGACGGGCTGGTGTGGAGCAACGGCCAGCCGGTGACGAGCGAGGACTGCATCGCCTCGATCAAGCGCTGGGCGGCGCGCGATTCGATGGGCCAGAAGATGATGGGCTCCGTGGCGGGCCTCGAGAAGGTCGACGACAAGACCTTCAAGATGACCATGAAGGAGCCTTACGGCCTGGTGCTCCAGTCGCTCGGCAAGCCGTCGTCGAACGTGCCCTTCATGATGCCGAAGAAGACCGCCGAGACCGATCCCGGCACCCAGATCAAGGTCGAGGACGTGATCGGCTCGGGGCCGTTCGTGTTCGTCGCCGGCGAATGGAAGCCGGGCGAGAAGGTGGTGTTCACCAAGAACGCCAAGTACAAGCCGCGCGCCGAGCCGCCTTCGGGCCTCGCCGGCGGCAAGGTGGTCAAGGTCGACCGGGTCGAATGGATCGCCATGCCGGACGTGCAGACGCAGGTGGCGGCGATACAGAACGGCGAGATCGACCTGATCGAGGCGCCGGGCCATGACCTGCTGCCGCTGCTCGCCAAGGACAAGAACATCCGGATCTTCGACGGCAACCCGCTGGGCAACCAGTACGTCATGCGCTTCAACAGCCTGAACAAGCCGTTCGACAACCCGAAGGTCCGCGCCGCCGTGATGGTCGCGTTCGGCCAGGAGGACTTCCTCAAGGCCACGATCGGCGATTCGAAATACTACAAGCTGTGCAAGGCCGTCTTCATCTGCGGCACGCCGCTGGCGAGCGAAGAAGGCATGGCGAACGTGCTGAACCAGAATTCGGCCAAGGCCAAGGAGATGCTGAAGGAGGCGGGCTACGACGGCACGCCGATCGTGCTGCTGCAGTCGACGGACCTGCAGGTCCTGACCAACCTCGCGCCGGTGGCCAAGAGCCAGCTCGAGGCGGCCGGCTTCAAGGTCGACATGCAGTCGAGCGACTGGCAGTCGGTCGTCGGCCGCCGCGTCAAGAAGGACCCGGTCGACAAGGGCGGCTGGAACCTGATGCTGACCTCGTGGGTCGCCGCCGACATCCTCAACCCGGTGATGGCCGGCTTCTTCAACGCGTCGTGCGACAAGGCGATGTTCGGCTGGCCGTGCGACGAGACGATCGAGAAGATGCGCGATCAGTTCGCCAAGGAATCGGACCCGGCCAAGCAGAAGCAGATCGCCCTCGATCTGCAGAAGTACTGGGCCGAGCATCCGACCCATGTCCATCTCGGCCAATGGTACGCGCCGATCGCCATGCGCACGAATGTCGAGGGCATGCTGGTCTCGCCCGCGCCGGTGTTCTGGAATATCACGAAGAAGTAGCGTCCACGTCGGGGAGGGCGGCCGGGGGGCCGCCCTCCTTCACGGCACGAAGACAAATGGAGGGGAGTTGAAATGGGTATGATGCGACGCACCCTGGCCGCGCTGGCGGCCGGTGCCCTCCTGGCAGGCGCCGGACCGGCGCTGGCGCAGGGCAAGGTTCTGCGGTTCGTGCAGAACGGCAACCTGACGATCCTCGATCCGATCTGGACGACGGCCTACGTCACGCGC
>CAMFJT010000257.1 GCA_945957125.1 uncultured Rhodospirillales bacterium
CCGTCGCGTCGAACAGCTGGATCTGCAGGTCGACGCCGACCTTGCGCAGGTCGCCTTGCACCGCCTCGGCGACCTCCTTGAATTGCCCGGAGATGCCGTAGATCAGCGGCGCCAGCTTCTTGCCGTCCTTGTAGCGGAAGCCGTCGGAGCCCTTCTTCCAGCCCGCCTCGTCGAGCAGCTTCTCGGCCTCCTTGACGTTCTGCCCGAAGATCGTGCGGTCGACCTTCGGGTTGAAGTCGAGCACGCCGGGCATCAGCATCGTGTCGGCCGGGTCGGCGAAGCCGAAGGTGACGGCGTCGGAGATCGCCTTCTGGTCGACCGCGAGGTTGATCGCCTTGCGCACGCGCGGATCGCTCACCGTGTCCTTGTCGACCTTGAAGCCGATGAAATAGGTCCAGAAGAAGTTCTCGGCCTTGGTGACCGAGAGCTTCTTGTCGGCCATCAGGTCCTTCAGCGCCCAGTACGGCACGTATTGGCTGGCGTCGGCCTGGCCGACCTGAAGCGCCGTCACGCGCGTGTTCTCCTCGGGCACGACCTTCCAGATCACCTTGTCGACCTGCGCCTCGGCCACGTCGTAGATCGGCGGTCCCCACTTGTAGCCGGCATGCCTGGTCAGCACCGTCGAATCGCGCGGCGTCCAGCTCTCCATGCAGAACGGCCCGGTGCCGTCGACCGGCTTGAGGCCGAAGTCGGCGCCGAGCTGCTTGGCCTGTTCGACGTTGAGGACGGTGTGGAAGTACTGCGTCATCTGGTAGAGCAGCTCCGAGAACGGCTTCTTGAGCTTGTACTCGACCGTGACGTCGTCGGGCGCCGTGACCTTGTCGACCTCGCCCATGCGCCACTTGACCAGGCCCTTGGTCTCGGGATCGAGCCAGCGCTCGTAGGTCGCGACCACGTCCTTGGCGGTCATCTTCTTGCCCGAGCAGAAGGTCACGTCGTCGCGCAGCTTGAAGGTGTAGGTGAGGCCATCCGGCGAGACCGTCCAGCTCTTGGCGAGGCCGGGCTTCAGCGTCTTCATGTCGTAGTCGAGGTTGACCAGCGTATCGCCGGTCATGTGCAGGACCTCGGCCGCCGAGCGGGCGGTCGTGCGCTGCGGATCGTAGCGGTCGGTGTCGATCTCGCGCACGATGGTGACGGTCTTCTGCGCCAGCGCCGGCGTCGCGGTCGTCGCCGCGAATGCCGCCAGCGCGGTCCAGATCAAACGCTTGCTCATACTGCCTCCTGTCATTGCCTGAGCTTGGGGTCGAGGGCATCGCGCAACGCGTCGCCCAGGATGTTGAATGCGAGCACCACGAGGAAGATCGCCGCGCACGGCAGGGTCGAGACGTGCGGTGCGATGGTGAGGAACTTGCGGCCGTCGGCGGCCATGCTGCCGAGCTCGGCCGTCGGCGGCTGCGCACCCAGCCCGAGGAAGGAGAGGGCGGCGCCGAGCAGGATCGCCTGGCCGAGCTGCAGGGTCATGTAGATCAGGATGGTCGGCCAGCAGTTGATCGCGAGATAGCGCCAGATCAGCGCGCCGTCGCCCAGCCCGACGGCGCGGCCGGCCTCCATGTATTCCTGCTGCATGACCGACTGCGCCGCGCCGCGCGAGATGCGCGCGATCGACGGCACGGAAGTCACGCACAGCGCCAGCACCAGCCCGGTCAGGCCCGTGCCCACCACCGCGGCGATGGCGAGGCCGAACAGGATCGCGGGAAAGGACAGCAGCACGTCGACCAGCCGCATCAGCGGCGTGTCGAGCCGGCGGTAGAAGGCGGCCAGCAGCCCGATCGCCGCGCCGATGCCGCCGCCGATGAAGACGGCCAGGGCACCGATCCCCAGCGTGGCGCGCAGGCCGAACAGCATGCGGCTCACCATGTCGCGCCCCTGCGCGTCGGCGCCGAGCAGGAACTGCGGGCAGCGCGGCCCGCCGATCGGGCAGAGGCGGAAGCGCATGTTGCTCGAGTACGGATCGAACGGCGCGATCCACGACGCCAGGATCGCCGCCGCCACGACGAGGAGCAGGAACAGCGCGGCGAGCGCGGCCGGTGGATCCTTGAGGATGCGCCGCCACACCGCGTTCTTGCGCCGGATGGCGGCAATGGCGCGCTGGTCGGCCTCGCTTTGCAAGGGCAGGGCGCTATCGGTCACGAGCGCGCGATCCGCGGATCGAGATAGGCGTAGAGCACGTCGACGATCAGGTTCACCGTCATGAAGCCGACGGCCAGGATCAGGATCGCGCCCTGGGCCAGCGGGAAGTCGCTCGAGGTGATGGCGCCGACGGCCATGCGGCCCACGCCCGGCCAGGCGAACATCGTCTCGGTGACGACCGAGCCGCCGAGCAGGAAGCCGATCTGCAGCCCGACCAGCGTGACGACCGGGATCAGCGCATTGCGCAGGGCATGGCGGATGGTCACGCGCCAGTCCGAGGCGCCCTTGGCGCGCGCCGTCCGCACATAGTCGGCGCTCAGCGTCTCGAGCAGCGAGGTCCGCGTCATGCGCGCCACCGGCCCGACGAACACCGCGCCCAGGGTGATGGCGGGCAGCAGGATGCTCTGGAAGCCGGAAACGGTCCAGATCGGCCCGTCGCGCCCCTGGAAGGGCAGCAGCCCCGCGCCGCCGACATACTGGATCAGCAGCAGCCCGACCCAGAAGACCGGCACCGACACGCCCATCACCGACAATGCCATGATGAAGCGATCGATCAGCGTGCCGCGACGCCGCGCCGCCAGCGTGCCGAGCAGGATGCCGAGCGGCACCGCCCAGACGAGGCAGGCGAGCATCAGCTCGACGGTCGGCCACAGCGTCAGCCCGATCTCCTCGGAGACGGCGCGGTTGGAGATCATCGAGCGGCCGAGGTCGAGCTGCAGCACGCGGCCGAGATAGAGCACGAACTGCAGCCATAGCGGCTTGTCGAGGCCCATCTGCTGGCGGATCGCCTCGATGTCGGCCTTGGTCGCGGTCGGGCCGGCGGACACGGTTGCCGGATCCGTAGGCACGACCTGCAGCAGAAGAAACCCGATCAGCAGAACGCCCAGCAGCACGGGCAGCGAGATCATCAGTCGGTGGGCGATATGGCGCGCCATTTATGTCAGGACCTGTTCCCCTGCAGGATCGTATAGTGGCTGGCGCAATTGCTGCAAGAAACGCGCCGGGAGTCCGCCATGTCCGCCGCCAAGCTCGACGAAACCGCCAAGGGTGTCTACATCATCGCCGCCACGCCGTTCACCGACGACGGTGCGCTCGACCTGCAGAGCGTCGATACGCTGACCGATTTCTACCTGCGATGCGGCGTGCACGGTTTCACGCTGCTCGGGATGATGGGCGAGGCGCACAAGCTCACCGCCGACGAATCGATCGAGGTCGTGAAGCGCGTCATCGGTCGCGCCGGCGATCGCCAGGTGATCGTCGGCGTGAGCCATGCCGGACTCGAGAACGTGCGGCGACTGGCGCACGAGGTCATGGTGGCGGGCGCCTCGGGCGTGATGGTCGCGCCGCCGGCCGGGCTCAAGGGCGACGACGGCGTCTATAATTACTACGCGCAGGTCTTCCAGGCGCTCGGTCGGGACATCCCGGTCGTCTACCAGGACTATCCGCAGACCACGGGAGTTTATCTCGCGCCGCCGGTGTTCGAGCGGCTGGTCGATGATTTCCCGCAACTCGTCATGCTGAAGCACGAGGATGCGCCGGGGCTCGCCAAGCTGACTCGCGTGCGCGAGGCCGAGAAGAAGCCGGGCCGGCGGCGGGTCTCCATCCTGGTCGGCAATGGCGGCCTCTACCTGCCGCAGGAGATGCGCCGCGGCGCCGACGGCGCGATGACCGGCTTCGCCTGGCCCGAGATGCTGGTGCAGGTCTACGAGCTGTTCGCGGCCGGCAAGGCGGAGGAGGCGGAGGACCTGTTCGACCTCTACCTGCCGCTGGTGCGGCACGAGGTGCAGCCGGCGATCGGGCTCGCCCTGCGCAAGGAAGTGCTGTTCAAGCGCGGCGCGATCAAGAGTCCCAGGCAGCGCGCGCCGGGCTCGTCGCTGACGGCGACCGATCGCGCGGAGCTCGAGGCGATGACGGCGCGGCTGGAGCGCCGGCTGGCGGCGTCGGGCCGCTCGCACAAGCTGGCGGCGGAGTGAGAGGACCATGGCCGACTACGACCTGATCGTTCGCAACGCGAAGATCGTCAACGAGGATCGCCAGACCGAAGGCGACATCGGCGTCAGGGACGGGCGCATCGTCGCGATCGAGCCGGGCCTGAAGGGGACCGCGACGCGCGAGATCGACGCCGCCAACCGGTTCGTCCTGCCGGGCGGCATCGACAGCCATGTCCATGTCGAGCAGAAGTCGGGCATGGGCGTGATGTGCGCCGACGATTTCTATACCGGCACGGTGTCGGCCGCGTTCGGCGGCACGACGACCATCATCCCGTTCGCCGCCCAGCATCGCGGCATGTCGCTGCGCCAGGTGGTGCAGGACTATCATGAGGCCGCGACACCCAAGGCGGTGATCGATTACGCCTTCCACCTGATCATCACCGATCCCACGCCGCAGGCGCTGGGCCAGGACCTGCCGGCGCTGATCAAGGACGGGTACACCTCGTTCAAGATCTACATGACCTACGACGCCATGAAGGTCAGCGACTACCAGATGCTCGACATCCTGGCGCTTGCCCGCAAGGAGGGCGCGCTGGTCATGGTCCATGCCGAGAACCACGACATGATCCAGTGGCTGGCCCATCACCTGATCGAGCAGGGCCACGGCGCGCCGAAGTTCCATGCCATCGCCCATGCGCGCGTCGCCGAGGCCGAGGCGACCAACCGCGCGATCTCGCTGGCGCGACTGGTCGATGCGCCGATGCTGATCGTTCACATGTCGGAGATCGAGGCGATCGAGACGCTGCGCCAGGCGCAGGCCAAGGGCCTCAAGATCTTCGGCGAGACCTGCCCGCAGTATATCGGTCTCACCGCCGACGACATGGACAAGCCCGGCGTCGAGGGCGCGATGTGGTGCTGCAGCCCGCCGCCGCGCGATTCGGCGGCGCAGGAGGCGGTGTGGGCCGCGCTGAAGGACGGCACCTTCCAGACCTTCTCGTCGGACCATGCGCCGTATCAGTTCAACGCCGGCGGGAAGATCCCCAAGGGCGACAAGACGACGTTCAAGGAGATGGCCAACGGCGTGCCCGGCCTCGAGATCCGCCTGCCGCTGCTGTTCAGCGAGGGCGTGCAGAAAGGACGCATCAGCCTGCAGCAGTTCGTGGCGCTCTCCTCGACCAACCACGCCCGGCTCTACGGCCTCTACCCGCGCAAGGGCACCATCGCCGTCGGCTCCGATGCCGACCTCGCGATCTGGGACGCCGACCGGGACGTGACGATCCGCTGGGAGGACCTGCACGACAATGTCGGCTACACGCCCTACGAGGGCCGCGAGATCAAAGGCTGGCCGGTCACCGTCGTGAGCCGCGGCCGCGTCGTGGTCGAGGACGGCAAGCTCGACGCCGAGCGCGGCTCCGGCCAGTTCCTGCCCTGCGAGTCGCCGGACGCGTCCAAGCCCAAGGGCATCGCCGCCCCCGAGCTGCAGGCGATGAGCCGGTTCGGGCTGAAGCCGTTGTTTTGATGAGGCCACTTGAAGCTGACGCTTGGCCATTCGTTGCAGAGACATCTGGCATCGGCGATGCTAAACTTTAGCAAAGTTCGTCATGGGTGAAATCATGAACGTGTCGTTGACAGCGAAACTTGAAAATTTCGTGAAATCAAAGGTGAAGACGGGCGATTACAACAATGCCAGCGAGGTGATCCGCGAGGCGCTGCGTCTACTTCAGAAAGAGGATGACGCCATGCACGAACGGAAGTTGGCACGACTGAGGAAGGCAATACAGGCCGGCATCGAAAGCCCCGACGACGAGAACTATGACATTGAGAAGGTGATTGGTCGCCTCGGGAAGCGCGGCAAGAACTGATCGGCAGGCAATGGCGCGCCGGCTGCGGGTCGCGGCGACGGCGACACGAGATCTGAAGCGAATCGCTGGCTAATCCTATAGGCACTGGGGAGCACAGGTTGCTGCGCGGTACGCACGGGGCCTTGACGATGCAATGCGTATCCTGTGCCAGAAGCCCTCTTCTGGGAGAAACTATCTCGATCTACATCGCGATATCTATCGCTATCGGTTCAAATCGCACTTTCTCTACTATACGGTTTTCGACTTGGACGTGAGGGTTGTCCGAATTCTACATGTCCGCATGAGCCCGAAGCGTCATCTGCCTTAGCCCGCGAGAGCCCCATGTCCCGTCGTCTGAAAGTATCGTCCGCCCAGCTCGGGCCCATCCATCTCGCCGACAGCCGGGCCAGCGTGGTGAAGCGGATGGTCGAGATGCTGAAGGAAGCCGATTCGCGCGGCTCGAAATTCGTGGTCTTCCCGGAGCTGGCGCTCACCACCTTCTTCCCGCGCTACTGGTACGACGATCCGAACGAGGTGGAGAAGTTCTTCGAGAGCCAGATGCCGAGTCCCGAGACGCTGCCGCTGTTCGAGCTGGCGCGCGAGAAGGGCATCGGTTTCTATCTCGGCTATGCCGAGCGCACGGAGGAGGGCGGGGCGCCGCATCACTTCAACACCTCGATCCTGGTCGGTCCCGACGGGCGGCTGATCGGCAAGTACCGCAAGGTCCACCTGCCGGGCCACGACGACCATCGCCCCAGTGTGCCGTACCAGCATCTCGAGAAGAAATATTTCGAGGTCGGCGATCTCGGCTTCAACGTCTGGCGGATGTTCAAGGACGAGGTGATCGTCGGCCAATGCATCTGCAACGACCGGCGCTGGCCCGAGACGTTCCGCGTCATGGGGCTGAAGGGCGCGGAAATGGTCGTGCTGGGCTACAACACGCCGAGCGACAACGTCTATGCGCCGCACGAGCCGCCCTACCTGCGCGTGTTCCATCACATGCTGTCGCTCCAGGCCGCGGCCTACCAGAACGGCATCTGGGTGATCGCCACGGCCAAGGCCGGCAAGGAAGACGGCTACTGGCTGCACGGCGGCTCGGTGATCGTGGCGCCGACCGGCGAGGTCGTGGCCAAGGGCACCACCGAGGAGGACGAGGTCATCTCCTACGACTGCGACCTCGCGCTCGGCGAGTACATCCGCAACACGACGTTCAACTTCGCCAGGCACCGCCGCCCCGAGCATTACAGGCTGATCAGCGAACGCGCCGGCGTGAAGCTCGAGCCGTCGAACTAGGCGGGGTTCCGGTCACGATGGTCATCCGTGACGAAGCTCCAAGCGACGGCGCTTCCATCCGGTCGTTGACCGATGCCGCTTTCCTCGGGGCCGAGCACAGCAGCGGGACGGAAGGCGCCATCGTGGATGCCTTGAGGGAGGCCGGCGCGTTGGCCGTGTCGCTGGTCGCGGGGCGGGACGGGACGGCGGTCGGCCACGTCGCGTTCTCGCCCGTGCTGATCGATGGCGAGGACCGCCACTGGTTCGGCTTGGGGCCGGTGTCGGTGTCGCCAGGCCTGCAGCGCGGCGGCATCGGGACGGCATTGATCGAGGAAGGGCTGCGACGCCTGAGGCGGCGCGGCGCTCACGGCTGCGTCGTCCTGGGCGATCCGGCGTTCTATCGTCGGTTCGGCTTCACGAGCGATCCTGCGCTTCGCTATGGCGACGTTCCTCCGGAATATTTCCAGTCGATGGTTCTGTCGGGCATTCCGGAGAAAGGCGTCGTCACCTATCACGAAGGCTTCGACGCCCGATGATGCGATGATCCGGTGCCAGTCTCGGCGCCGGGAGTTATGGGGAAAATCACATGCAATACGCCGCTTCAGAAGTCGCGCCGCACGAGCGCTACAAAATCCTCGCCGCCTTCGTGCTGCCGCGCCCGATCGCCTGGGTGACGTCGCTCGGGCCGGGCGGAGTGGTGAACGCCGCGCCGTTCAGCTTCTTCAACGTCTTCGCCGAGGATCCGCCGCTGATCATGTTCGCGATCAACAAGCGACCGGACGGGCGACTCAAGGACACCTGGCTCAACATCCAGCGCACCGGTGAGTTCGTGGTCAACCTGACCGACGAGCCGCTGGCGCGCGCGATGCACGATTCGAGCGGCGACTTCCCGCCGACCGTCGGCGAGCCCGACTATCTCGGGCTGAAGCTCGCGCCCTCGGTCGACATCAAGCCGCCGCGGCTGGCCGATGCGCCGTGGTCGATGGAATGCAAGACCTGGCAGGTGATCAACGTGAAGGACGATCGCCAGCTCGTGATCGGCGAGGGCCTGCGCTTCCACATCCGCGACGAGCTGTGGGAC
>CAMFJT010000258.1 GCA_945957125.1 uncultured Rhodospirillales bacterium
GCGCCGCCGAACAGGCCGATCTTGCCGCCCTTGGCGTAAGGCGCCAGCAGGTCGATGACCTTGATGCCGGTGACGAGGATCTGCGCCTCGGTCGACTGCTCGACGAATTCCGGCGCCGGGCGATGGATCGGCAGGGTCTTGGTGTTGCCCACCGCGCCGCGCTCGTCGACCGGGTCGCCGATGACGTTCAGGATGCGGCCGAGCGTCTCGGGGCCGACCGGCATGGCGATCGGGCCGCCGGTATCGACCGCCTTCTCGCCGCGGACCAGGCCGTCGGTCGTGTCCATCGCGATCGTGCGAACCTCGGACTCGCCGAGATGCTGGGCGACCTCGAGCACGATCAGGCGGTTGTCGGCCTTCACGTGCAGGGCGTTCAGGATGTTCGGCAGATCGGCGTCGAAGCGCACGTCGACGACCGCGCCCGTGATCTGGGTGATCGTGCCGATGTTGTTGGTAGCCATTACGGATCCCTTTCCTTCGATTGCCTGGCAGCCGGCCTAGATGGCCTCGGCGCCCGAGATGATCTCGATGAGTTCCTTGGTGATCGACGCCTGGCGCGAGCGGTTCATCTGCAACGTCAGCTTCTTGATCACGTCGCCCGCGTTGCGCGAGGCATTGTCCATGGCCGTCATCTGCGAGCCGTAGAAGCTCGCCGCATTCTCCAGCAGGACGCGGAAGATCTGGACGGTGAGGTTGCGCGGCAGCAGGTCGGCGAGGATCTCGCCCTCGTCCGGCTCGAACTCGTAGATCGCGCCGCCGGCCGCGGCCGGCGCGGCCGAGGCTTCAGGCATCGGCGGCGGGATCAGCTGCTGGACGGTGACGACCTGCGTCATCGCCGACTTGAACTGGTTGAAGATCACCTTGGCGACGTCGAATTCGCCCGCGTCGTACATCTCCATGACCCGCGCGGCGACCTTCTGGGCGTCGCCGAAGGACAGGCGCGGACGGCCCAGGTCGGTCATCGTCTCGACGATCAGCGAACTGAAGTCGCGCCGCAGCTGGTCGCGACCCTTGCGGCCGACGCAGAAGATCTTGACCGTCTTGCCTTCGTTCAGCAGGGCGCGGATCTGTCGCCGCGCCTCGCGCACGATGGTGCTGTTGAAGCCGCCGCAGAGGCCGCGGTCGCCGGTGGCGACGATGACCAGGTGGACCTGATCGGAGCCGGTGCCCGCCAGCAGACGCGGCCCGCCGGTTGCGCCCTTGAAGCTCGCGCCCAGCGAAGCCAGGATCTTGTCCATGGCTTCCGCATAGGGACGGGCCGCCGTGGCCTGCTCCTGGGCGCGCCGCAGCTTGGCGGCCGCCACCATCTTCATGGCCTTCGTGATCTTCTGCGTCGACTGGACGCTTCGGATCCGCAGCCGGTAGGTCTTGAGACTGGGCATCTAAACCTGCGGGCGCCTTAGGCGAACTTCTTGACGAAATCGCCGAGGAACGCCTTCAGCTTGTCGTCGGTCTCCTTGACGATCTCGCGCTTCTCGCGGATCGAGGCGAGGATCGAGCCCTCGGCGCGAACGGCATCGAGCAGCTGATGCTCGAAGTCGTTCACCTTGTTCACCGGCAGCGAGTCGAGGAAGCCGCGGGTGCCGGCGTACAGCGACACGACCTGCTCCTCGACCGGCATCGGCGAGAACTGGCCCTGCTTCAGCAGCTCGGTGAGGCGCTGGCCGCGCGCCAGCAGGCGCTGGGTCGAGGCGTCGAGGTCCGAGGCGAACTGGGCGAAGGCCGCCATCTCGCGATACTGCGCCAGCTCCAGCTTGATCGTGCCGGCGACCTGCTTCATCGCCTTGATCTGCGCGGCCGATCCGACGCGGCTGACCGACAGGCCGACGTTAATCGCCGGACGGATGCCCTGGTAGAACAGCTCGGTCTCGAGGAAGATCTGGCCGTCGGTGATCGAGATCACGTTGGTCGGGATGTAGGCCGACACGTCGCCGGCCTGCGTCTCGATGACCGGCAGCGCGGTCAGCGAGCCGGAGCCGTTCTTCTCGTTCAGCTTGGCGGCGCGCTCGAGCAGGCGCGAATGGAGATAGAACACGTCGCCGGGATACGCCTCGCGGCCCGGCGGGCGGCGCAGCAGCAGCGACATCTGGCGGTAGGCGACGGCCTGCTTGGAAAGGTCGTCATACACGATGACGGCGTGCATGCCGTTGTCGCGGAAGTACTCGCCCATGGCGCAGCCGGTGTAGGGCGCCAGGAACTGCATGGGGGCCGGGTCGGACGCGGTGGCGGCGACGACGATGGAGTATTCCAGCGCGCCGTTGTCCTCGAGCGTCTTCACGATCTGGGCGACGGTCGAGCGCTTCTGGCCGACGGCCACGTAGACGCAGTAGAGCTTGCGGCTCTCGTCGGTGCCCTTGTTGATGCCCTTCTGGTTCAGGAAGGTGTCGATGGCGACGGCGGTCTTGCCGGTCTGGCGATCGCCGATGATCAGCTCGCGCTGGCCGCGGCCGATCGGCACCAGCGAGTCGATCGCCTTGAGGCCGGTCTGCATCGGCTCGTTCACCGACTTGCGCGGGATGATTCCGGGCGCCTTGACCTCGACCAGCTTGCGCTCGGTCGCCGCGATCGGGCCTTTGCCGTCGATCGGGTTGCCGAGGCCGTCGACCACGCGGCCGAGCAGGCCCTTGCCGACCGGAACGTCGACGATGGCGCCGGTCCGCTTGACCGTGTCGCCTTCGCGGATCGTGCGGTCTTCGCCGAAGATGACGACGCCGACATTGTCGCTCTCGAGGTTGAGCGCCATGCCCTTGATGCCACCGGGGAACTCGACCATCTCGCCGGCCCGGACGCTGTCGAGGCCGTAGACGCGCGCAATGCCGTCACCGACGGAGAGGACCTGGCCGACCTCGGCCACTTCGGCCTCGGTGCCGAAGTTGGCGATCTGCTGCTTCAGAATGGCCGAAATTTCGGCGGCACGGATATCCATTAGGCAACTCCCTTCATGGCAAGCTGCAAGCGCTGCAGCTTGCTGCGGATGGACGAATCGAACAGACGCGAGCCGACCTTCACGACGAGACCGCCGAGAATGTCGGGTTCGACGTGCGCGTCGATGGAAACCTTGGCGCCGCCCAGGACCGAACGCAGCGTCTCGGTAAGCTGCTGGAGCTGGACGGGCGTCAACGGAACGGCAGAGGTGACGGTGGCGGTGGTCTCGCCGCGGCGGCGCGCCAGCTCGGCGAGGAAGCCCGCGGCCATCGCCGGCAGCTCGCGCGCGCGGCCGTTGGCCGCCACGGTGCCGACGAAGCTGCGGGTCAGGCCCTTGATGCCGGCGGCGTCGAGCACGGCCAGCAGCGCCTTGCCCTGCAGCTCGCGGCCGATCACCGGGCTGCCGATCACGCGGCGCAGATCGGTGCTCTCGGCGAGCAATTTGCGGAAGGTGTCGAGGTCCTGCGCCACGGAATCGAGCGCTTTTGCGTTGTCGGCCAGCTCGAAAAGAGCGCTGGCATAGCGGCCGGCAACGCCGGTCGTGGCGGTAGTTGACACGATATCAGCCTCTCCCTGCTCGTGGTGCGAGCCGGCAAGTCCTTGAATCCCCGTCACTTTTTCCAAGGGAACTTTTTCGCCCCACCCTGGAAAAGCGCGCGTTGCTACCATGCGCTCCTTCGCAGCGCAAGATTGGCAAAACCCGCTGATTACCTGCCTTTTCGGCGCGTCCGATCACATGAAGGAATAGGGATCGACATCGATTTGCAAGCGAACTGAAGCCGGAAGCCCGATTTGCCCCAGCCAGGCGTGCAGCAAAGGTTGCACAGCGATATCGCGACCGGTCTTGAGGAGAAACCGTCGCCGGTGCCGGCCGCGCAGCAGAGCCATCGGCGCCACGGAAGGGCCGAGCACGGTGACGCCCTCCCTGTGCGGTGCCTTTCGCGCGATGGCCGCGCAGACATTGTCCACGGCTGCCGGGTCGGGACCGGAGACGATGAGCGCGGCCAAGCGGCCGTAAGGCGGCATGCCGGCGGCGGCGCGGCCCGCCAGCTCGGCGGACACGAAACGATCGCGATCGTTGGCCACCAGCGCCTGCATCACGGCGTGTTCCGGCGCATAGGTCTGGATCAGCGCCCGGCCGGGCCGCTCGTGCCGGCCGGCCCGGCCGGCGACCTGGTAGAGGAGCTGGAAGGTGCGCTCGGCGGCCCGCAGGTCGCCACCGTTGAGGCCGAGATCGGCGTCGACCACCGCAACCAGCGTGAGGTTGGGGAAGTGATGGCCTTTCGCGGCCATCTGCGTGCCGATCAGGATATCGATCTCGCCGCCGATCATGCGCTCGATGGCGGCGTTCGCCTCGTCGCGGTTCATCAGCGAATCGGACGTGAACAGCTCGACGCGAGCATCGGGGAACGCCGCCTGCGCCTCCTCCGCCAGCCGCTCGACGCCCGGACCGCAAGCGACGAAATGATCGACCGCGCCGCAGGACTTGCAGGTCATTGCGGGCGGCTCGCTGTGGCCGCAGTGATGGCAGACCAGCATGCGGCGGAAGCGGTGCTCGACCAGCCAGGCGGAGCATTGCGGGCATTCGATGCCCTTGCCGCAGGATCGGCACAGCGTGATCGGCGCATAGCCGCGGCGATTCAGGAACAGCAGCGTTTGCTCGCCGGCCGCCAGCGTCTGCGTCATGGCCTCGAGCACCGGCGGCGACAGCCAGCGGCCGCGCGCCGGCGGCTGGCGCTTGAGATCGACGGCGGCAACCGTCGCGAGCTGGTTGCCGCCATGCCGCGCCGGCAGGTGCAGCGTGCGATAGCGGCCCGACGTGGCGTTGACCACGCTTTCGAGCGATGGCGTCGCCGAGGCGAGCAGGACGGGCGCCGCGACCAGCCGCGCGCGCACCACCGCCATGTCGCGCGCGTTGTAGCAGACGCCCTCTTCCTGCTTGAACGAGCCGTCGTGCTCCTCGTCGACCACGATCAGGCCGAGATCGGCGAACGGCAGGAAGAGTGCAGAGCGGGCGCCGACCACGACGCCGATGCGGCCCTCGGCGATCGCGCGCCAGGTCTCGCGCCGCTCCAGGCTGGTAAGGCCGGAGTGCCAGACCGCTGGCGCGCAGCCGAAACGGTCGTCGAAGCGCTTCAGCCATTGCGCCGTGAGCGCGATCTCCGGCAGCAGCACCAGCACCTGCCGCCCGAGCGCCAGTGCCGCCGCGACCGCCTCGAAATAGACTTCGGTCTTGCCCGCGCCCGGCACGCCGTCGAGCAGCGTCGCCGAGAAGGCGCGCGCCGTCACGCTCTCGACCAGCCCATCCGCTGCAGCCTTTTGCGCGGGCGACAGCACCGGGCCGTCGCGCCCGCCGTCGGGTCGCGGAAAGGACCGGCGCATGACGCGCTCGACGGTCTCGAGCAGGCCGGCCGCGGCCATCGTCTTGACCACCGACGTGCCGACACCGGCGAGGTGCGCCAGCTCCGCCGCCGGCATCGCCGGCCCGTCCTTCAGGGCATCGAGCACACGGCGGCGCGCGGCGGTCAGCTTCAGCGCGTCCGGCGCATCCGCCGACGGCCGATAGACGAGCTCGGTCCGGGGCGCTTCGAGCGCCGACGGAGAGCTCATCGCCATGCGCAGCACTGCACCCGGGGGTGCGAGCGTATAGGCGGCGACCCAGTCGATGAAGCGGCGCAGCGGATCGGCCATCGGCAGCGCCGGCAGCACCTCGATCACGTCGCGCAGCTTGGCGACCGCCACCGCGCCCGTGCCTTCGCCCCAGACCACGCCGAGCGTCTCCCGCTTTCCCAGCGGCACGACCACGAACCGGCCGGGCGCAACGTCGAGCCCCTCGGGAACGCTGTAATCGTAGGCGTCGGCCAACGGCAGAGGCAGAAGCACGCGCACCGTCCGAACGGTGTTTTCGGGTGCCGCCCCATCTGCTACAAATTGTGCTGCGCGCGCGTCCGGACCACTCGCCATTGGGGTAGTTTATATGAAGTTCTTCGTCGATACCGCGGATGTCGCCGAGATCAAGGACCTTGCTGCGTCGGGCCTGCTCGACGGCGTTACCACGAACCCCTCGCTGATCATGAAGGCCGGCCGGCCCATGCTCGACGTGATCAGGGAAATCTGCGCCATCGTGCCAGGCCCGGTCAGCGCCGAAACGGTCGCGACCGATCACGAGACGATGCTGAAAGAAGGCAGGAAGCTCGCGAAGATCGCCAAGAATGTAGCTGTGAAGGTGCCGCTGACGCCGGACGGCCTCAAGACCTGCAAGGCATTGCGCGCCGAAGGCACCATGGTGAACGTGACGCTGTGCTTCTCGGCGGGTCAGGCATTGCTGGCCGCCAAGGCCGACGCCAGCTTCATCTCGCCGTTCGTCGGCCGGATCGACGACAACGGCCATGACGGCATCGCGTTGATCGGCGAGATCATGACGATCTATCGCCAGTACCCGCACTTCAAGACCGAGGTGCTCGTGGCGTCGGTCCGGCACACGCAGCACATCATCCAGGCGGCCAAGCTCGGCGCCCATGTGGTGACGGCGCCGCCCAATGCGCTGCGCGGGCTTTTCAAGCATGTGCTGACCGACATCGGATTGAAGGCCTTCCTCGACGACTGGAAGAAGACCGGGCAGTCCATCCTGTGAGCGATCCGGTGAGCGGCGACCGCACCGTGACGGCGCCCGACGGGTCGGGCCGGCAGGTCAAGCTGATTACGGCCGACGACGTGGTGGCCTACCTCAAGGCGCATCCCGATTTCTTCGAGAAGCATCCCGAGCTCGCCGCCGAGGTGACGCCGCGCGTGCAGGGCCCGGGCGTGATCGACATGCAGCAGGCGATCCTCAAGCGCCTGCGCGGCGAGATCGACAAGCTCAAGAGCGAACGCACCGAGATCATCGCCAACTCGCGGCAGAACCAGATCGTGCAGAACCGCATCCAGGCGGCGGTGATCAGCATCATCCAGGCGACGACTTTCGAGAAGATGATCCATGTCGTGACGCACGAGCTGCCCGAGCTGCTCGACGTCGACTTCATCACGCTCGCCATCGAGGCCAACGCCGACTCGCCCAAGCGTGCGCCGGCGCGCGGTGTGTATGTGCTGGCGCCGGGCGCGATCGACGCCGCGATCGGTCCGGAGAAGCAGGCCCGCCTGCGCAGCCACATCATCGGCGAGGAGGCCTTCTTCGGCGATACCTCCCGCTTCGTGAAATCCGACGTGCTGGTGCGACTGCACGTCTCGACGGGCTCGCCCGACGGCGTGATGTGCTTCGGTGCGCGCGACCCGGTGGCGTTCGGCCCGGACATGTCGACCGAGCTGCTGTTCTTCCTGGCCAAGGTGCTGGAGAACACCATCCGCGCGTGGCTGGATCTGCCGGAGTGACGGCACGTTCCGCGGCCGGCGGCCTCGCCGGCGCGCGCGCCGCCTGGCGCGACTGGCTGGAGAGCGAGCGGCGCCTGTCGGCCCATACGCTCATCGCCTACGAGCACGACGTCGATGGATTCCTCGGTTTCATGACGCGCTATCTCGGCGCCGCTCCGACGCTCGCCACGCTGGGCAAGCTGAAGCCCGCCGAGTTCCGCGCCTGGCTGGCCGAGCAGGCCCGTGAAGGCATGGCGCGCACCTCGACGGCCCGCGCCTTCTCCTCGGTGCGCTCGTTCTTCCGCTTCCTCGACAAGCAGGGCCTCGCCCACAATGCCAGCATCGGCGCCATCCGGACGCCGAGGCTGCCGCACTCCGTCCCCAAGGCGCTCTCCGAACGCGACATGGAGGACCTGCTCGACACGCCCTCGGAACAGGACCGTGAGGCGTGGATCGAACGACGCGACGACGCCGTGCTGCTGCTGCTCTACGGTGCCGGCCTGCGCATCGGCGAGGCGCTCGGCCTCACCAAAGGCACCGTCGACGGGCTATTGGCGCGCGGCGGCGACACGCTCGCCATCACCGGCAAGGGCAACAAGACCCGGCTGGTGCCGCTCCTGCCGCAGGCGCTCGAGGCGATGGCCGCCTATCGCGACGCCTGCCCGTCGATGAAGGCGCTCGGCCCGAACGACGCCTTCTTCCTCGGCGCGCGCGGCGGCCCGCTCGATCCGGCGATCGTGCAGAAGCGGGTGCGCGCGCTCCGCGAGCAGCTCGGCCTGCCCGACAGCGTGACGCCGCATGCGCTGCGCCATTCCTTTGCTACCCATCTGCTCGGCGCCGGCGGCGACCTGCGCACCATCCAGGAGCTGCTCGGCCACGCCAGCCTGTCGACGACGCAGCGCTACACCGACGTCGACGCCGCCCGGCTCAGCGCCGTCTA
>CAMFJT010000259.1 GCA_945957125.1 uncultured Rhodospirillales bacterium
GCTTCTTCATCTGGGACGCGTGGAACAGCTCGCGCATCTCCGACATCATCGTGGCGCTGGTCTATATCGGCATCGTCGGCTTCCTGCTCGACCGCCTGATCGCCTTCGTCGGCAACCTCGTCGGACATGGAGTGGCGGCCCAATGAGCGCACCAGCCTATCTGAAGTTCGAGCAGGTCGGCATGAGCTTCAGCCGTGGCGCGGCCCTGAGCGAGGTGCTGCGCGACATCGACCTCACCATTGCCCAAGGCGAGTTCGTGTCGCTGATCGGCCATTCCGGCTGCGGCAAGTCGACCCTGCTCAACATCCTGGGCGGCCTGCTGAAGTCGACCAGGGGCGAGGTCTTCCTCGAAGGCCGGGTGGTCGACGAGCCGGGCCCCGACCGCGCCATCGTCTTCCAGAACCATTCGCTGCTGCCGTGGCTCACCGTCTACGGCAACGTCGCCATCGCCGTCGACAAGGTGTTCGGCGCGTCAAAGAGCAAGGCCGAGCGCCACGACTGGGTGATGCACAATCTCGAGCTGGTCCAGATGGCGCAGGCCCGGGACAAGCGGCCGCACGAGGTGTCCGGCGGCATGAAGCAGCGGGTCGGCATCGCCCGCGCGCTCGCCATGCAGCCCAAGGTGCTGCTGATGGACGAGCCGTTCGGCGCGCTCGACGCACTGACCCGCGCCCATCTGCAGGACAGCGTCATGGAGATCCACGCGCGCCTCGGCAACACGGTGATGATGATCACCCACGACGTCGACGAGGCGGTGCTGCTGTCCGACCGTGTGGTGATGATGACCAACGGCCCGTCCGCGACCATCGGCGAGATCCTCGAGATCGACCTGGCGCGGCCGCGCCGCCGCCTCGAGCTGGCGACCGACGCCGAGTACGCCCGCTGCCGCGCCGCCATCCTGGAATTCCTCTATGCCCGCCATCGCGTCCCGGCGCGGGCGGCGTAGCACTCCATGCAGGCATCTCCCGTCGTCCCGAGCGAAGCCGAGGGACCTGCTTATCGCGGCAGTCGTTGCATGATGAGGTCCCTCCACTTCGCTTCGCTCCGGTCGGGACGACGGAGTCCGCGGAGGACGGTGACATGACCGGCTTCACCGAACAGCAGAAGCGCTGGCTGGAGGGATTCACCAGCGGGCTTGCGGCGCGCAAGGCGGCGGCGCCGGCGCCAGTGGCCGCCGCGGCGCAGCCGATCGGGCCGGACGCGTTGCAGCACGCCGCGCAGGACCGCGCGGTCGCGGCCGGCGGCAAGCTCGTCGCCGAGGAGAAGGCCAAGCGGCAGCGCCATCCGCTCGACCGCTGGGACGAGCTCGTCGAGCGCGCGGACAAGGCGGAGTTCCCCAAGGGGATCGATGTCTTCCTGACCAAGTATCACGGGCTGTTCTACGTCGCGCCGGCCGAGAACGCCTTCATGTGCCGGCTGCGCATTCCCAACGGCATCCTCAATGCCTGGCAGATGCGCGGCCTGGCCGATGCCGCCGATACGTTCGGTGGCGGCTATGCCGACGTCACCACGCGCGCCAACCTGCAGGTCCGCGAGATCCCGGCCGATCACGCGGTCGACCTGCTGCTCGCCGTGCAGGCGCTCGGCCTCACCGCGCGCGGCTCGGGCGCGGACAACATCCGCAACATCACCGGCAGCCCGACCGCCGGCATCGACCCGCAGGAGCTGATCGACACCCGTCCGCTGTGCAGCGCCATGCACCACTACATCCTCAATCACCGCGAGATGTACGGCCTGCCGCGCAAGTTCAACATCGCCTTCGACGGCGGCGGCAAGGTGCCGGTGCTCGAGGACACCAACGACATCGGCTTCGTCGCCGCCCGCGCGCCCGACGGCATCTACTTCCGCCTGCAGCTCGGCGGCATCACCGGCCATCAGGATTTCGCCCACGAGACCGGCGTGCTGCTGAAGCCCGAGGAATGCGTGAAGGTGGCCGGCGCCGTGGTGCGTGCCTTCATCGCCCATGGCGACCGCACCAACCGCGCCAAGGCGCGGCTGAAATACGTGCTCGACCGGATAGGCCGCGCCGAATTCCTCAAGGAGGTCGAGAAGGAATACGGCGCGCCGTTGCGCCGCGCCGCCGGCATCGACCTCGCGCCGCGGCCGATGGCGGACAAGCACGGCCATATCGGCGTGCATGCGCAGAAGCAGCCGGGCCTCAACTATCTCGGTGTCGTGCTGCCGGTCGGCCGCATCACCGCCGGGCAGATGCGCGGCCTGGCCGCGATCGCCGAGCGCTTCGGCAGCGGCACGCTGCGGCTCACGGTGTGGCAGAACCTGCTGATCTCCGATGTCGCCGACGGCGATGTCGGCGTCTGCGTCGCCGCGCTGGCGGCGCTCGGCATCGGGGTCGAGGCCAGCGCCATCCGTCGCGGCCTGGTCGCCTGCACCGGCAATGCCGGCTGCAAGTTCGCCGCGGCCAACACCAAGGGCCATGCGCTGCGGCTCGCCGACTATCTCGAATTGCGCGTCGCAGTCGATCTGCCGGTCAACATCCATCTCACCGGATGCCACCATTCCTGCGCCCAGCACTATGTCGGCGACATCGGCCTGCTGGCCTGCAAGGTCGAGCGCGGCGAGGACAGCGTCGAGGGCTACCACGTCTTCATCGGCGGCGGCGCAGCGTCGACGGCCGAGCAGGCGATGGCGCGGGAATATGCCCGCGACGTGGTGTTCGACGAGCTGCCGCCGCTGCTGGAGAAGCTGCTGGCGGCCTGGCTCGCCCATCGCGCGGAGCCGGCCGAGAGCTTCTTCGTGTTCTGCCGCCGCCATGAGGTCGAGGCGTTGCACGAGCTGGCGGCCCGCGCGCCATTGCGTGCGCTCGCGGCATGAGCGTGCGCACCACCTGTCCCTATTGCGGCGTCGGCTGCGGGATCGTGGCGACGCCCGACGGCAAGGGCGGGGCGGCGATCGCGGCCGATCCGGACCATCCCGCCAATCAGGGCCGGATCTGCTCCAAGGGCGCCGCGCTGGGCGAGACGCTGTCGCTCGAAGACCGCCTGCTGCATCCGGAGATCGACGGCCAGCGTGTATCGTGGGAAGCCGCGCTCGATACGGTCGCCGGCGGCTTGCGCGACACCATCGCCCGGCACGGTCCCGATGCCGTCGCCTTCTACGTCTCGGGCCAGCTCCTCACCGAGGACTATTACGCCGCCAACAAGCTGATCAAGGGCTTCCTCGGCACCGCCAACATCGACACCAACTCGCGGCTCTGCATGGCCTCCTCCGTGGCCGGCCACAAGCGTGCCTTCGGCAGCGATACCGTTCCGGGCCTCTACGAGGATTTCGAGCAGGCCGACCTCGTCGTGCTGGTCGGCAGCAATCTCGCCTGGTGCCATCCCGTGCTGTTCCAGCGGCTCGAAGCGGCCCGGCGCGCGCGGCCGCGGATGAAGGTCGTGGTGATCGACCCGCGCCGCACCGAGACCTGCGACATCGCCGATCTCCATCTTGCGCTGAAGCCGGGCAGCGACGTGGTCCTGTTCAATGCCCTGCTGGCGGTGTTGCATCGGCAGGGCACCGTCGCCGCCGAGTTCGTCGAACGGCATACGACCGGGCTGGAAGCCGCCCTGGCTGCCGCGAAGGCGAGCGATCCCGCCGAGTGCGAGCTGCGGCCGGCCGATGTCGCGACCTTCTTCGACTGGTTCGCGCGCACCGAGCGGACGGTCACGCTCTATTCGCAGGGCGTCAACCAGTCGAGCGCCGGCACCGACAAGGTCAATGCGCTGATCAACTGCCACCTGCTGACCGGCCGGATCGGCCGGCCGGGCATGGGGCCGTTCTCGATCACCGGCCAGCCCAACGCGATGGGCGGCCGCGAGGTCGGCGCGCTCGCCAACACGCTCGCCGCGCACATGGATTTCTCGCTGCCCGACATCGATCGGGTCGGCCGCTTCTGGCGCGCGCCGCGCATGGCCACGAAACCCGGCCTCAAGGCCGTCGAGCTGTTCGAGGCGGTCGGCCGCGGCGAGATCAAGGCGGTGTGGATCATGGCGACCAATCCCGTCGCCAGCCTGCCGAACGCCGACGCGGTGCGCGAGGCGCTCCGCAACTGCGAGCACACGATCGTCTCCGAGGCGATCCGTGCCACCGACACCGTCGATGCCTGCCGCATCCGCCTGCCGGCGCTGGCCTGGGCGGAGAAGGACGGCACCGTGACCAACTCCGAACGTCGCATCTCGCGGCAACGGTCTTTCCTGCCCGCTCCGGGCGAGGCGCAGCCGGACTGGTGGATCCTGGCCCAGGTCGCGCGCCGCCTCGGCTTCGGCGACGCCTTCGCCTGGAACAGCGCGGCCGACCTCTTCCGCGAGCATGCCGCTCTGTCGGGTTTCGAGAACGACGGCTCGCGCGATTTCGACATCGGCGCCCACGCCGCGATCGACGACGAGGGCTATCGCACGCTCGCGCCGTTCACCTGGGGCGGCGGTCGCTTCTTCGCCGAGGGCGGCTTCTTCCATGCGGACCGCCGCGCGCGCTTCGTCGCGACCGTGCCGCGCCTGCCCGCGCACGCGCCGAGCGTCGAGCATCCGCTGCGCCTCAATACCGGCCGCGTGCGCGACCAGTGGCACACCATGACGCGCACCGGGAAATCGGTGCGGCTTGCCGGTCATCGGCCCGAGCCGACGGTCGAGCTCAATCCGCGCGATGCCGCCGCGCGCGGCATCGCCCCTGGCGCCGTCGTGCGGATCGACAGCCGATGGGGCCATGCCGTTCTGCGCGCCCATCCCTCCGACGCCGTGCGTGCGGGCGAAGCCTTCGTGCCGATGCACTGGACGGCCAAGCTCTCCCGCGCCGGCCGAATCAATGCCGCCGTCAATCCGGCAGTCGATCCGATCTCCGGCCAGCCCGAGCTCAAGCACACGCCCATCGAAATCCGCGCACTTGCCGTGCAATGGCATGGCACGATTCTCGCTCGCCGTCCGGTGATGCTGCCGCGACTCACCTACTGGACGCATGTCACCGCCGCAGGCCATCACGCCTACGTCGTCGCCGGTGAGCAGCCGCTGGCGTCCGCACGCCGCGCCTTGGCCGCAGCGCTGCGCACGACGAATCCCGGCCCATGGCTCGAGGGCGAAGCCGGCATCGGCGCGGTGATCGCCGACGGCCGGTTGGAAGCGGTGATGGTGACGGCCGAGTCGTACGACGACTCGGCGCGCGATCGTCTTGCTCCGTTCATGGCGGTCGGTCGGCTCGGCGTCGATCAGCGGACCGCGCTGCTGCGCGGCGGCGAGGCCGGCGATCGCGGCGGCGAGATGTGCGCCTGCTACGGCGTGTCCTGCAACGCCGTCGATGCGGCCATCGCCCGTGGCGCCAGCTCGCTCGATGCCGTCGGCGCGGCCACGCGCGCGGGCACCAATTGCGGTTCCTGCCGCCCGGAGATCCGCGTGCTGCTGCGCGCTGCGCGGTTGAAGAGGGCGGCATGATGCAGAGCTTTCCTCTCTTCCTGTCGCTGCAGGGCCGTCGCGCACTGGTCGTCGGCGGCACCGATCACGCCGCGCGCAAGGTCGAGCTCCTGCTGATGGCCGGCGCGCAGGTATCGCTGGTCGCCCGGACCGTCACCGGCGAGATCGCCCAGCTCATCGCCGACGCCCGCATCTGCTGGGCCGGCCGGACATTCGACGAGGGCGATCTTGCCGGCGTGGCGCTGGTCATCGTCGCGACGGCGGACGAGGCGCTCCAGGCGCGCGTCTCGCAGCTCACCCAGGCGCGCGGCGTACCGGTGAACGTGGTCGATCGCCCCGCTTTGTCGAGCTTCATCATGCCGGCGATCGTCGATCGCGGGCCGATCACCATCGCCATCTCGACCGGCGGCGTGGCGCCGGCGCTGGCCCGCAAGCTGCGCGCCGAGATCGAGCGGGCGTTGCCGGCGGCGCTCGGCCGGCTGGCGCGCTTCGCCGAGATCTTTCGCGCGCAGGTCCGCCGCACGCTGGGCGAGCCGCGCGCGCGCCGGCTGTTTTGGGATCGCGTGTTCGACGGCCCGGTCGGCGAGCTGGCGCTGGCGGGCGACGAGATCGCCGCGCGCCGCGAGCTGATCCGCCTGCTCGACTCCGCCCGCGGCGACACGACACCGGCCCAGGGCATGGTCCATCTCGTCGGCGCCGGCCCGGGCGATCCCGACCTGCTGACCCTGAAGGCACATCGCCTGCTCCAGCGGGCCGATGTCGTGGTCTACGACCGGCTGGTCTCGCCCGAAGTGCTGGCCGTGGCGCGGCGCGATGCCGAGCGCATCGCGGTCGGCAAGCGGCGCGGTTCGCCGGGCGTGGCGCAGGAGGAGATCAACGCGCGGCTCGTGGCGCTCGCCCGCTCCGGCAGGAGCGTGGTGCGGCTGAAGGGCGGCGATCCGTTCGTGTTCGGCCGCGGCGGCGAGGAGGTCGAGGCGCTGGTCCAGGCCGGGATCGCCGTCGAGGTCGTGCCGGGCATCACCGCGGCGCTGGGCTGCGCGGCGAGCGCCGGCATCCCGCTCACCCATCGCGACCATGCCCAGGCCTGCGTGTTCGTGACCGGCCATACGCGCGACGCCGAGGCGGCGCTCGACTGGACCATGCTGGCGCGGCCGCGCCAGACGGTCGTGATCTATATGGGCGCGGAGGGATTGCCGATAATTGCCCGCCAGCTCGTCCAGCACGGCATGCCGCTGGACACGCCCGTGGCGCTGATCGAGAACGGCACGACCGAACGCGAACGACGCGTCGTCGGCACGCTGGCCACCATCGAGCGGCAAGCGGCGCGTGCAAGACTTCAAGGCCCTACACTCTGCGTTCTAGGTGAAGTGGTGGGGCTAGCCCTCGTCAGGGACAGAGAATTTCGCTTGGAGACGCGGATCGGTTTCTGATAGAAGTCCGTGTGGCAAAAATGCAACAAAGTCGGGGCAGGGATGCGCAGTCTGGTGTTGAGTGTAGCGGCCACGCTGGCTTTCGCTAGCGCAAGCGTCGCTCAAACGACCGAAGCCGGCCGGAGCAGCACGACCGGAACGACCACCCAGAAGAAGGCTGCTGCAGCGCCTGCCGCGAAGCCGGCGGTGCACAAGGTGGCGGCCGCGGCGCCGGCTCCCGCCAAGCCGGCCGTCGTCAAGACCAGCACGGCCATCAAGCGGCCAGTGACGCCCCAAAGCTTGCGCGGCTCGCGTTATGGCGGCTTTGCGCCGGCACCCGCCGTTCCGGACGAGCCGCCGCCCGCGCTCGACCTCACCAGCCCGCGGACGATCAGCCTGCTGAACGTCAATTCGACCGAAACGCTCACCGTGACCTATTGGTCTGATGGCACTTACCGCCGCGATGCGCTGAACCAGCTCAATCATTTCCTGCGCGACAGCCAGTCCGGCGACGAGACGGAGATGGACCCGCTGGTGTTCGACGTCCTGTGGCACACCATGCAACAGGCCGGTTACAGCGGCACCGTCGAGGTGCTTTCGGCCTTCCGCTCGCCCGAGCACAATGCCTGGCTGGCCAGCGTCAGCCGCGGCGTGGCGCGCGACAGCCAGCACATGAACGGCAACGCCATGGACATCCGCTTCCCCGGCGTGCCGGTGTTCAAGATCCGCCAGGCGGCCCGCTCGCTGCAGATGGGTGGGGTCGGCTTCTACCCGCGTTCTGGCTTCGTCCATCTCGATACCGGTCCGGTCCGCTACTGGTAGGCCGATGGCGGACCTCGATATCGTCGAGGGCGACATCACGCGGCTCGATATCGATGCCATCGTCAACGCGGCCAACGAATCGCTGCTGGGCGGGGGAGGCGTCGACGGCGCCATTCATCGTGCGGCGGGGCGTGAACTGCTGGCCGAGTGCCGCACCCTGGGCGGCTGCCCGACGGGCGAAGCCAGGATCACCAAGGGCTACCGGCTGAAGGCGCGGCACGTCATCCATACGGTCGGTCCTGTCTGGCGGGGCGGAGGAGCGCGCGAGCCCGAGCTGCTGGCGTGCTGCTATCGCAACAGCCTCGCGCTTGCCCAAGCGTACGACCTGAAGAGCATCGCCTTCCCCGCGATCTCGACCGGCGTCTATCGCTTCCCCCCGCACCAGGCCGCCGAGATCGCCGTGCGGGAAGTGCAGACGCAGGCCGCTGCCATGGACCGCGTCGTCTTCTGCTGCTTCGATCGCGCGACCGCCGACCTCTATCGCACCCTGCTCGCCCGGCGCTGACTCTTCCGCCGGGGGCGCGCCTCCAGTGGCGCGTCTTCCTCGCCGTTGCAGCACCCCATGACGCGCCACTGGAG
>CAMFJT010000260.1 GCA_945957125.1 uncultured Rhodospirillales bacterium
CGATGGCGGCATGCAGCGCCATGACCTGGCCGTTGATCGCAGGCGAGATTTCGTTGCCGAACTCGACGGTGAAGGCGGTGTCGCCGCAGGAGAGGTACCGAACGCTCACGTCTGCTAGGATAGCGGCATCGTTGCAGGGAGTCTTCCATGGCCGCAGCCACCAATGCCGGACAGGTCAACATCAACTCCGATCTCGGCGAGAGCTTCGGCCCGTGGGTCATGGGCAACGACCCCGAGGTGCTGAAGATCGTGCGCTCGGCCAATGTCGCCTGCGGCTTCCATGCCAGCGACCCGGTCGTGATGATGGACACGGTCAGGCTCTGCGCCGCCAACGGCGTCAGCATCGGCGCCCATCCCGGCTTCGCCGACCTGCAGGGCTTCGGCCGCCGCGTCATCAACCTTTCGGTCAAGGAGCTGGAGGCCAACATCGCCTACCAGATCGGCGCCTTGCAGGCGATCGCCGCGCTGCACGGCGCGAAGGTCACGCACATGAAGCCGCACGGCATGATGGCCAACATGTCGGCCGACAGCCCCGAGATGTCCGAGGCGATCGCGCGCGCGACCAAGGCGGTCGACCGCGACCTGATCTTCCTCTGCCAGGCCAACACCGAGCAGGGCAAGGCGGCGCGCAAGTACGGCCTGCGCGCGGCGGAGGAGGTCTTCGCCGACCGCACCTACACCGATGCCGGCATGCTGACGCCGCGCAAGGAAGCCAATTCGATGATCAAGGACCCCGCCCAGGCGGTCGCCAACGTGCGCCGCATGGTCGACGAGCAGGCGATCTATTCGACCTCGGGCAAGCGCATTCCCTGCCAGGTCGATTCGATCTGCGTCCATGGCGACGGCCCGACGGCGGTGAGCGTGTCCAAGGCAGTGCGCGAGGGGCTGGAGGCGGCCGGCATCAGGATCGTGCCGCTGCCCGACCTGCCCAGCCTGCGCCACTGAAGCGCCCTCGCAGGCCCGGACGTCTCAATCTCGGACGGCCCGGATCCGGCGCAGCCACCGCAACGACGCCAGCACCGCCGCCAGCACGGCGATCGCGATCCCCACGGCCATGGCATCGTGGCCATGCAGCACCCCGAAGCCGAACAAGGTGCGTGCCGGGGGCAGGGTCACGCTGGCCACGAGCAGGGCGGCGGTCAGCAGGTGGATGCCGAGCAGGACCGGATTACCGCCGATCAGGAAATCGAACGGATGGCCGCGGAAGGATCGGTTGGCGACGATCAGCCCAAGGTTCGACACGACGAGCGTGAAGAAGGTCAGCGCCCGGATGTCTTCATCGGGCAGCCCGCGCTGCGCGGCGAGCAGGTAGACGGCGGCGGTCACCAGGAGCGCCGCGACGCCCTGCAGCAGGCTCCATGCCAGCATCGAGCCCGAGAATAACCGCGCATCGGGCGCCCGCGGCGGCCGGGTCATCACGTCGGGCTCCTCGTGCTCCGCCTCGAAGGCCAGCGAGCAGACCGGGTCGATGATCATCTCGAGGAAGGCGATGTGCACCGGCAGCAGGACGAGCGGCAGGCCGGTCAGCAGCGGCAGCAGCGCGATGCCGGCGATCGGCACGTGCACGGCGACGATGTAGCCCATGGCTTTCCGCAGGTTGTCGTGGATGCGCCGGCCCAGCCGAACCGTGCGCACGACCGAGCCGAAATCGTCGTCGAGCAGGACGATCGAGGCGGCCTCGCGTGCGACGTCGGTGCCGCGTCCGCCCATCGCGATGCCGATGTCCGCCCGCTTGAGGCTCGGCGCATCGTTGACGCCGTCGCCGGTCATGGCCACCACCTCGCCGCGGGCTTGCAGGGCCTGGACGATGCGCAGCTTCTGCTCCGGCAGCACGCGGGCGAACACGCCCACCTCCGCGATCCGACCCGCGAGCTCGGCATCGGAAAGAGCCGACAGCTCCGTTCCAGTCAGCACCGCCTCAGCCGCCAGGCCGGCGGAGCGCGCGATCGCGCGCGCCGTCGTCGGGTAGTCGCCGGTGATCATGACCACACGGATTCCGGCCGCACGGCATTCGGCGATCGCATGCGGCACTTCAGGGCGCAGCGGATCGGCCAGCCCCACGAGACCGGCCCATCGAAAGCCGTAGCCGCGCGGCGAATCGGGCAGGGGCCCTTCATCATGCACTGACTGCGCCACGCCGAGGACACGCACGCCGCGGGCTGCCATGGCCTCGACCGAGGCACGAATCGCCGCGACGGCCGCGGGCGCGAGGCCGCACAGCTCGATGATCGCTTCGGGTGCGCCCTTGGCGGCAACCTGCAGTCCGGGCGCTCGGGAGGTCTGCCAGACCTGCGTCACGGCCAGCAGCGTCGGCGACAGCGGGTAGCTGCGAACCAGCAACCGCCTGTCCACCTGACCGGCCGCCTGGGCGATGGCCTTGTCCATCGGATCGAAGGCTTCGGGCGCACAGGCGAGCGCCGCCCACTCGAGAAGTTGCCGTTCGCTCACGCCTTCGGTCGCCACACATTCGGCGACCGACATCTGGTTGCGGGTGAGGGTACCCGTCTTGTCGGTGCAGAGCACGGTGGCGGAGCCAAGCGTCTCGATCGCTGCCGCCCGGCGTGTCAGCACGCGCGCCTGGGAGATCCGCCAGGCCCCCATGGTCATGAACACTGCCAGGACCAGGGGAAACTCTTCCGGCAGCATCGACATGCCGAGCGCAATGCCGGCGAGCGCCGCGTCGAGCCAGGATCCGCGCGACAAGCCGTAGATCAGCACGGCCGCAACGCTGGCCGCCAGCCCCGCCAGTGCAAACCATCGCACCAGCCGGCCGGTCTCGCGCGAAAGCTGCGGCGCCGTCGCGTCGATCGAGGCCAGTGACTTGCCGATACGGCCGATCTCGGCGGCGCCGCCCGTCGCCAGGACGAGGGCGACGCCCGTGCCGCGTACGACCAGCGAGCCCGAGAACAGACTCGGAAGGTCGTCGCCTCCCGGCCGCGCGATGCTCTCCGCTTCCGACGTTCGCGCGCGCTTGGCGACCGGAACCGATTCGCCGGTGAGCATGGATTCGTCGACCAGCAGCTCGCGGGCTTCGATCAGGACGCCGTCGGCGGGAACGCGATTGCCTTCGGCCAGCAGCACGACGTCGCCCCGCACGACATCGCGGCCGGGGATGCGGCGGGACTTGCCGTCGCGGATCACCAGGGCGCGGGGGCTCGTCATGGCACGCAGCGCATCGAGCACTCGCTCGCTTCTCATCTCCTGCACGATCGAGATGGAGACCGAGAGCGAGGCGAAGGCGAGAAGCACTGCGCCGCTCAGCACGTCGCCCAGCGCGAGATAGATCACGCCTCCGGCCAGCAGCAGGCCGAACATCGGCTCGCGAAGGATGTCCGCAGCGATGCGCCAGGGCTGCCGCCGACCGGCCGTTGGCAGCTCGTTGGGGCCCTCGCTGGCGAGGCGCCGGCGCGCCTCTTCCTCGGTGAGGCCGGCGGTGGGCGTCCCTGCGATCAAGCGCGCACCATCGCCTTCATGAGGACGGCTTCCCCGACGCCTGGGCCTGCTCGGCATCGTAGACGGCCTTCAGCGTCCGCGGCACGCTGTCGGCGTTCACGCTGATGGAGTCGATTCCCAACCGCGCGAGATAGGCGGCGACGCCGGGATAGGTCGCCGGCGCCTCGCCGCAGATGCCGATGTGACGCCCGTTGCGATGGGCGCCCGCGACCGCCAGGCGCAGCATCTCGAGCATGCCGGGGTCGCGCTCGTCGAAATCGAAAGCGACGATCTGCGAATCGCGGTCGACGCCGAGCGTGAGCTGCGTGAGATCGTTCGAGCCGATCGAGAAGCCGTCGAACAGCTCTGCGAAGGCGTCGACCTGGATGACGTTGTTGGGAATCTCGCACATGAGGTAGACCTCGAGCCCGTTCTCGCCCCGCCGCAGGCCGTTCGCGGCGAGCGCCTCCAGCACGCGCCGCGCCTCCTCGACGCGGCGGCAGAACGGCACCATGATCTTCAGATTGACCAGGCCCATATCCTCGCGGACACGGCGCAGGGCCGCGCATTCGAGGGCAAAGCCTGCGGCATAGGCGGGATGGGCGTAGCGCGCCGCGCCGCGGAAGCCGAGCATGGGGTTCTCTTCCTTCGGCTCGAATCCGGCGCCACCCAGCAAGGCGGCGTACTCGTTGGTCTTGAAGTCGGAGAGGCGCACGATCACCGGCTTGGGATGGAAGGCGGCGGCGATCGTGCCGACGCCCTCGGAGAGCCGTTCGATGAAGAAGTCGCGAGGCCGTCGATGGCCGCGGGTCAGCCGCGCGATGGCATCCCGATCGGCTGCCGAGGTCACCTTGTCCGGCTCGACCAGCGCCATGGGATGGATGCCGATATGCTCGGCGATGATGAACTCCATGCGCGCGAGGCCGACACCGTCGTTCGGCCGAAGCGCCGTCTTGAACGCGAGATCGGGGTTTCCGAGATTGATCATGATGCCGGTCCGCGGCCGCGGCAGGCTCGCCGCATCGATCGTCGAGACCTCGAACGGCAGGGCGCCGGCATAGACGTGGCCGGTGTCGCCCTCGGCGCAGGATACCGTGACCGTGGCGCCCGGCTGCAGCAGCACGGTGGCGTTCTCCGCCCCGACCACGGCGGGGATGCCCAGCTCGCGCGCCACGATCGCGGCATGGCAGGTGCGGCCGCCGCGATCGGTGACGATCGCCGCGGCCTGCTTCATCACCGGCTCCCAGTCCGGGCTGGTCGTCTCGGCGACCAGCACCTCGCCCGGCCGGAACGCGGCAAGGTCCGCGCTGCCCGCCACCCGGCGCACGGCGCCCTGCGCGATCTTCTCGCCGACCGCGCGGCCGGCCAGCAGGACCGTGCCGCTGGCGCCGAGGCGGTAGCTCTCGAAGCTGCCGGACCGCCGGTTCGAGGCGACCGTCTCCGGGCGCGCCTGCACGATGTAGATCTCGCCGTCGACGCCGTCCTTCGCCCATTCGATATCCATCGGCATGGGATGGCCGGCCCGACGCGAGAAGTGGTCCTCGATGCGCAGCGCGTGGTCGGCGATCGCCAGGACGTCGACATCGCCGATGCAGAAGCGGTCGCGATCGGCGGCCGGTGTCTCGATGTCGACCGTCGCCTGGTTGGCGTCGCCGCCATAGATCAGCTTGCGCTGCTTGCCGCCCAGGGCCCGGCGTAGCACGCAGCGGTGCCCGGCGCGGAAGCTCGGCTTGTGGACATGGAACTCGTCGGGATCGACCCGACCCTGGACCACGTTCTCGCCCAGCCCGTAGGCTCCGGTCACGAGCACGACGTCGCGGAACCCCGACTCGGTGTCGAGCGTGAAGACCACGCCGCTGGCCGCGCGGTCGGAGCGCACCATCTTCATCACGCCGACCGACAGGCCGATCCTGAGATGGTCGAAGCCGTTGTCGTTGCGGTAGACGATCGCCCGATCGGTGAAGACCGAAGCGAAGCATCGGCGGCAGGCCTCGAACAGCGTATCGACGCCCTGCACGTTGAGGAAGCTCTCATGCTGGCCCGCGAAGCTCGCGGTCGGAAGGTCCTCCGCCGTCGCGGAGCTGCGGACGGCAACGGCGACGCCCGGACCATACTGCTCTTCGAGGTGTGCATAGGCGGCGGCCACGGCGTCGCGCACGCGGGGCACGCCCGTGGCGGCGTGGACGATGGACCGCGCCTCGGCGGCGGCCGACGCCAGGCTTGCCACGTCGCCGGGACGGATGGAGGCCAGAAGCGCCGCCAGGCGAGGCCATGCATTCGCCTCGGTCAGGGCCGCGCGATAGAGACCTACCGTCAGGGCGAAGCCGTTCGGCACCCGAACGCCCTGGGATGCAAGCGCGCCATAGAGCTCGCCGAGGGCGGCATTCTTGCCGCCCACTTCGGCGATGTCTTCCGACCGCAGGTCGGCAAACCAGCGGACATCGGCAGGATCGGTCATCTTGTCCTCCGTCGTGTCTCGGCCCGGACGCCTGCTTCGATGGCGGCGGGCATCGATCAGTCCTTCGCGCCCTTGGACAGGCCGAGCATGTCGAGCGTGTCGAGCAGCACCCCGACGCGGTAGGCAGAGGACATCCATTCGGCGAGCCGCGGATAGTTGTCGACCAGCCAGTTGAATGCGCCCTGCACCGCCACGAAGGCGGCGGCCGCCTGGGTAACCTCGCCGAGCGATACGCGCCCCGCCACGTAGCTCGGTGCGCACAGGATCAAGCCGATGATCGGCGCCAGCAACGTGTTGCCGTGGGAGACCAGGGTGATCCGCATGTGCTGGCCGCACAGCCGCTTCCATTCGCGGATGACGCTCTCCTGCGCGGCGGCCAGGGTCGCTGCATCCTCGACATGCGGCTCCAGTGTGGTGCGCGTGTTGACCCTTGCAACGACGTACTTGAAGTCGGCTTCCGCCTGGTTCTTGCGCTCGATGACGTCGACCATGTAGCGGCCCACGCCCATCATCGCGGCAGTGGTCATCGTCGCGTAGAGGATCGAAGCGCCGACGAGATAGCCGGGAATGGCGATCTTCCATCCCCAGAGGTCGAGCTCGAGCACGCCGCTGACGTTCCACAGCACCGTCACGAAGGCCGCCGCGGACAGTACGGAGTTCAACAAGCCGACGACCAGGTCGATCGGCGCGTCGGTCGCGAGGCGGGCGTCCTCGGTGATGCGGTATTCCGCATTCTGCCGCTGGCCGTCGACGAACCCTGCCCGTTGATAGCGCTGCTCGGCGAGCCACGATCCGATCAGCCGGCCGGTCAGCCAGTCGCGCCACGAGCGTTGAAAGGTCATGCGTCCCCACACGGCCGTCAGCGCCAGCGCCACGCTGGCGGCCACCAGGGCGATGAGAATTTCCGCCTGCCGCCAGATCTGCCCGCCGTCTCGCGCCTCCAGGGCATTGAAGAAATCACGGTTCCAGAAGTTGATGCGGTACTGGACCGCGACCTGGAGGATGACGCCGATCACCAGCACCGCCAGCAGGGTCCACGCCGTCGGGCTGCGCCAGAAGCCGCCCGCGGTGCGCCAGAAGCGGCGCATGGCCGAGCGGCCGGCCAGCGGATGGGGCGTGTCAGCCGGCACGGGCAGCGGGCTTCGGAGCGCAGTCGCCGTCGGCCAGACGCGCCAGGCTCATCAGGCCGATGAATGCGGGATTGGGATGGAGAATGATGCGCGTCGGTATGCGCTCCAGATACGGCTGCATGCGGCCCTTGGAGACGAAGCGGTCGCGGAATGCCGATCCGGCGAGATGGTCGACGAAGCGCGGGACGATGCCGCCGCCGATATAGACGCCGCCCCTTGCTCCGAAGTTGAGGGCGACGTCGCCGGCGAATGCTCCCAGGATGCCGCAAAAGGCATCGATGGTTTCCCGGCAGAGGGGCGAGGACCCGTCGAACGCCGCCTCGGTCACCTGGCTCGGCGTAAGGCGGACCGACGCGCCGCCGTCGAGCTCGGCGATGGCCTGGTGGAGATTGACCAGCCCCGGTCCGGACAGGACACGCTCGGCCGACACGCGGCCGAACCGTTTGCGCAGGATCGCGAACAGCCTGTCTTCCCGCTCGCTCGTGGCGGCGAGAGCGGCGTGGCCGCCCTCGCTGGTGACGACGCAACGACC
Organism: uncultured Rhodospirillales bacterium; assembly: GCA_945957125.1. GTDB lineage: Bacteria > Pseudomonadota > Alphaproteobacteria > Reyranellales > Reyranellaceae > Reyranella. The sequence continues at coordinate 7,553 of CAMFJT010000260.1, forward strand.
GGCCGGCCCGACGATGACGCAGGCCATGCCCAGCCCGGTCCCCGGCGCGATGACGAGCGATGGTGCTCCGGGCAGCGCGCGATCTTGCCCGATCAGCCGGGTTCGGCCCGGATCGATATCGGGCAGCCCGGCGGCGACGGCTTCGAGGTCGTTGACGATCCGCACCCAGGGGAGCTGCAGGGCGCGGGCGATCTGCTCTTCATCCAGGATCCAGGCGGCATTGGTGAGCTTGCAGCGTCCGCCCTCGACCGGACCCGCCGCCGCGAGCAGCGCGCCGGAGACCGGCTGGCTGCCGTGCCCCAGGGCGAGAAACCTGCGCAGCGCCTCGATGGCGCTTTCGTTCGCGCCCACTTCCGTCGACCAGGTCGGTCCGACCGCCCCGTGGCCTGCCAGGGCGAAGCGGGCGTAGGTTCCGCCGATATCGGCCAGCAGGATGCGGCTCATTCGAACCCGTCCATCGCTTCGGTGTGAATCATCCGCGCATACCAGTGTGCCGAGGCTTTCGGGGTGCGCCGCTGCGTGGCGAAGTCGACATGGACCAGGCCGAAGCGGTTGGCGTAACCCGCGCCCCATTCGAAGTTGTCGAGCAGCGACCAGACGAAGTAGCCGCGCACGTCGGCGC
>CAMFJT010000261.1 GCA_945957125.1 uncultured Rhodospirillales bacterium
CACCTGAAGGCGGCGCCTCGTCACAGCAACAAGCGCCTGCGCATTCCAAAGTTAGCGCCTATGGGCGCGCCTCCAGCGAAAGATCATAAGGACCGCTGGGCTGTCGTCGGGTCCTTCGCTACGCTCGGGACGACCGAAGGAGGAAACGACGATGGCGTTGAAACGCGTGGCGCTCGAGATCGGGATGGGCACCGACATCCGCGGCAGCGACTATACCAAGGCGGCCGTCCGCGCCCTGCGCGATGCGCTGTGGCACAACTCGCTCACCGTCGCGACGGCGGTCGGCAAGTCGAGCGACGACATGCAGGTCGAGGTGCTGATCGGCGTGCCGCAGCCGGACCAGGTCGACACTGCCGAGGTGCTCAAGGTGCTGCCGCACGGCACCGGCACGGTCAGGGTGTTCGAAGGCGGGCTGGAGATCCCCAACGAAGCGGGCACCGACAAGACGGTGATCGCGCAAGCCGCCGCCATCGTGCGGCTCGATCTGTAAAGGAGGCGATCATGGCCAGGAAGCGCGTGATCCTCGAGCTCGGCACCGGCAACGACCTGCATGGCGGCGACTACACCAAGGCGGCCCTGCGCGCCGTCCAGGATGCCCTGCATCATTCGTCGCTCACCATGCTGCGAGCGCTGAAGGTCAACTCCAAGACCGACATGTTCGTGACCGTCACGATCGGCGTGCAGCAGCCCGAGAAGGTCGACGCCGAGAAGGTCAAGGCATCGCTGCCGCACGGCATCGTCACCGTGAACGTCGTCAAGGGCGGCCTCGACGTCGCCGACACGGAGAACCACGACCCGGCGGTGATCGCCAGCGCCGCGGTCGAAGTGAAGCTGGAGCTGCCGTGATGCTGCTCTACGAGCACCCGCTGTCGTCCTACGCCCAGAAGGTGAAGATCGCGATGCGCGAGAAGGGCGTCGCGTTCGAGGTCGAGACGCCGGCCGGCCTCGGCGCCGGCACGGCCGGCGGCCCGTTCGCGGCGTCCAGCCCGCGCAACGAGGTGCCGGCGCTGGTCGACGGCGAAGCACGCATCTTCGATTCGACGATCATCCTCGAATATCTCGAGGACAGGTTCCCCACACCGCCGCTGCTGCCGCGCGACCCGCTCGCGCGCGCCGAGGCACGCATGATCGAGGATGTCTGCGACACGCTCTACGAGGCGATCAACTGGGGCCTGGGCGAGATCGCCTGGTTCAAGCGCGCCGAGGGCGCCAAGGCGGAGGAGATGCGCGCCACCGCCGCCCGCCAGACCGCCGAGTTGCAAGCCTGGTTGACGGACAAGCTCAACGGCCGCGACTGGTTCAACGGCGAGAGCTTCGGCTGGGCCGACCTCAGCGTCGCGCCTTACCTCAACCGCTCGTTCCACTACGGGCTCGGCACCCCCGAGAGCTCGCAGCTTGCCCGCTGGCGCGAGCGCATCCGCCAGCGTCCGTCCGTCGCCACGACCTTCAAGGAGTTCGAAGCCGCCGCCGCGGGCATGAGCGGCGCGGCGGAACGCGTCGCTTCCGGCCAGATCCGGCGCGAGTACCGCGATCACCGCCTCGAATGGATGATGAAGTCGGGCGGCGTGCAGATCGTCCTCGACGGCCTGGCACGGAACACCATCCGATTCACCTGGCCGCTATAGGTCATCGGAGCGCGCCACTCCAGTGGCGCTAACTTTGACCGAAAAGCCCGTCGTCCCGACCGGAGCCGAGCGAAGCGAGGCGTAGTGGAGGGACCTCTTCACGCAACGCCTGCCGGGATGAGCAGGTCCCTCGACTACGCTTCGCTCAAGGCACATATGAATGTGCCGACTCGGGACGACGGAAAAACCGGAAGCGAACTAAAAGTTAGCGCCTATGAGCGCGCCACTCCAGTGCCGCGCTCCAATGAGGTCACGCGCTGCGGCGGCTGCCCATGACGCAGAGGCCGAGGCCGACGATCACGGCGGCGATGCCGGCGATGGTCGGAATCGGGATGGTCTTCTGCTCGGCCGCGGTGACCTTGAGCGGCCCCGCGTCGATCACGGTCTTGTGCTCCGTGAAGGAGATGTTGTCGACCGCGAGGCCGATGACGCCAAGCGCGATCAGGACGATGCCGACGAGAACCATGGGTTTCATGCCCCACCAAACGCGGTGGAGGCCGCCGGGTTCCGCTACGGACGAACCAGCAGCTTGCAGCCCTGCTCGATGGCGGCACGGGCCTTGGCCTTCAGCTCCTCATCGGTCGCGCTGCTCACCGGATGCTCGATGGTCGGGAACGCATAGCCCGGCATTCCCAGCACGCGGCCCATCATCTCGGCGGCGCTGGCGAAGCGCGTGGTCATGACCCCGAAGGCGGGGACCCCTTGTCTTTCGGCGGTAACGGCGTCGTGCAGACTGCACGATGAGCAGCTGCCTCAATCCCCCAGGCCGGTGATGACGGCATCCCATTGCCCGATCTCGGCGACGATGTGCGCATCGGCCGGCGCGCTGTAGTTCGACTTGGTTCGGCTCACCACGTTGGCGACGCCGTACTCCTCGCGCAGCATCTTCTCGAGATGGGTGAAGAAGCCCTTGGTGCCTTCCTTGCCGTTCGAGATGAACCCGACGGTCTTGCCTTCGAGCGTGTCGAGGCGCGGGGCGAGCTGGCCGGTGGTCGCCGCTTCGCCGGCCGTGGGATCGAGGACGCGGAAGGTCATGGTGCCTCTCCTATGAGGGCTTTTTCGGCGGTTCGCAATCGATGCAGGCGCCGATCGGCAGGGTGACGGCGTGGCTCTTGTCGCCCAGCCAGGGCGGGATGACGGCGCCGAAACCGCCGGCCGGCCCGCCTGCCGCGATCACCAGGAGCTGGTCGGGCGACTGCATCGCGGGATAGACGCTGTCGCCACGGTCACGCACCACGGCGCCCTTGCCGACCTCGGCCCATTCGCGGCGATGGATGCGCGCACGCTCGTGGATGAAGTTCGCGACATCGGTCTTGCTCCAGCCCGCCGCCTGCAAATGCTCACGGAGTTGCTTGGGCACGACGATGGCGTAGTTACCGGGATGGATCGAATAGTGCCGCAGGTTGGCGCGCATTTCGGCGGCGAAGGTCTCGAGGATCTCCTCGGGCCTGGTCGTCCATTCGTTCATGATCTGGCGCGGCGCGCCCGCGGCCATGACGGTGACGGCGGAGGCCGCGCGCTCCACGCCGCGCTGCTCGGACAGCGACTTCCAGGACGAGTCCTCCTCGTCCTCGGCGATGCAATAGCTGAACTTGCCGGGATGGCCGAGCGTCGAGCGGTCGATCACGCCCGGCCGCACGTCCATCAGGTTGATCAGGCAGAGCCGGATCGCCCGGCCGATCACGGCGGTCGCGCGATCGCTGTTGCCCAGCGCGTTGAAAGTGCCGGTGGCGCCGATCTCGAGCCGGATCGGCCCGTTCAGCACGACCAGCACCGCGCAGCCGCCGGTGCTGGCCGTGGCGCCGTGCATCAGGAACTCGTCCTGCATCATCGCCGTCCAGGCGGTCACGACGACCGGGAAATGCATCGGCAGGCAGCCGGCCATCACGGCATTGATCGCAAGCTTCTCGGCGGTAATCGCCAGCCCGCGCACCGGCTCGATCCCGATGAGCTGGTCGGGCGGCATCATCGCCCAGTCGAGGCAGGCGCGGACGGCGTCCTCGGTCGGCGGCACGATCGGCAGCCCGTCGGTCCAGCCGTTGGAATGGTAGAGCTCCTGCACGGCCGAGATGCTGTCGGCTTCGTAGATCTTCGATGAGAGCTGCATCTTCCCGGCTCCTTCTCTCACTTTCCTCTACGCCGCCAGCATACGCTCGCGGTTGCGTTCGCGGAGGATCGGCATCACCCATTTGCCGAAGCGCTCGGCTTCCTCGTCGTGCAGGTAGCCCGAGAGGCAGAAGGAATGGCAGCCGATATCGATGAAGTCCTGCAAGGTGTCGGCGCACTGCTCGGGCGTGCCGACCACAGCGATGCCGGCGCCGGGCCGCACCTTCGTGATGCCGGTGAACAGGTTCCGCTCGATCACCTCGCCGGTCGCGGCCAGCTCGCGCACGCGGCGGTTTGCCTCGGAGGTGGCGAAGCGCTCCTTCACGAACGCCTTCTGCGCGTCGCTGGCATGGGCCACGAGCCCGTGCGCGAAATCCCACGCCTCTTCCTCGGTCTCGCGGCAGACGATCTGCAGGCGCATGCCGAAGCCGATCTCGTTCTCGCGGCCGTGCGCCGCCGCCATCGCGCGGATCTCCGCCATGTTCGAACGGATGCGCTCGTAAGTATCGCCCCAGAACAGGTGCACGTCGGAATGCTTGGCCGAGATCTCCCAGGCCTGCCGGCTGCCGCCGCCGAGATAGAACCTCGGATGGGGCTTCTGCAGCGGATGCGGCCGGATCTGCGCCTTGTCGAGCTTGTAGAACTTGCCGTCGTGCGTGACGGAGTGCTGGGTCCACAGCTTCTTCAGGAGCGTCACCTCCTCGTCCATGATCTCGTAGCGCTCTTCCTTGCCCCAGCGGATGCCTTCGGAGGCGTTCTCCGCCTCGCTCTGCCCCGCGATCAGGTTGACGCAGATGCGCCCGCCCGAGAGCTGGTCGAAGGCCGCGATCATCTTCGCCAGCAGCACCGGGTTGATGTAGGACGGTCGCGCCGCGACCAGCATGCGGATCGACTTCGAGCGCGCCACCATCATGGCCGACGAGATCCACGCCTCCCAGCAGGCGGTCTGGACCGGCACCAGCATGTACTCGAAGCCGGCCGCCTCGGCCGCCGCCGTCACCCTGTCGAACAGATCGAGCGAGGGCGCGACCTGGGCGTTGGCCAATCCGTAGGCCGTCGTGTCGCCGGCGGTCGGCAGGAACCATCCGAATTCGAGGCGCTTGTCGCCAGCCATGATCGTCCTCCGCCTATTCCTTCTCGATGCCGGCAGCCCTGGCCAGCCGGCCCCACTTCTCGATCTCCGACCGGATGAACGGCTGTATGTCGGCCGCCGCCATCCTCCGCGGCGCGAACGAGATCGCGCCCAGCCTGGCGACCGTCTCCGGATCGGTCACGATCTCCTGCACCGCACCGTCGATCTTCGCCACGATCTCGGCGGGGGTCTTCGCGGGCACCATCAGCACGAACCAGGCGTCGAGCGCGAATTGCCCGAGGCCCGCCTCCGCGAAGGTCGGCACGTCGGGCAGCAGCGGAGAGCGCAGGTCCGACGCCATCACCAGCGTCTTCACCTTGCCGGCCTTCATCTGCGGCGCGGCGATGGCGACATCGGCGAACGTCATGTCGATCTGGCCCGACAGCAGGTCGGCCAGCGCCTGGGGCGCGGACTTGTAGGGCACGTGGGTGATCTCCGTGCCGAGCCGCTCGGCCAGGGTTGCCGTGATCAGCCGCGCCGACGGTGTCCCGGCTCCCGAGGTCAGGGGCGGCTTGGCCTTGGCGCGCTTGATGAAGTCGGCGAGCGTCGCCATGCCCGGCTCGTTGCGCACGGTGAGCACGAACTGCAGGAAGCCGTAGAAGCCGGCCGGCGTGAAATCGGCGAGCGAATCGTAGGGCACCGACTTCATCAGGTTGGGATTGCCGGCATGCGTCGCCGCCGTCGCGATCATGATCGTGTAGCCGTCGGCCGGCGCGTGGGCGACGTAGCCGCCGGCGATCGTGCCGTTGCCGCCGCCCTTGTTGTCGACGATCACCGTCGCGCCGAGCTTCGGCCCGAGCCGCTCGGCCATGATGCGCGCCAGCGTGTCGGTCGCGCTGCCGGCGGCGTAAGGCACGACGATGGTGATCGGCTTGGCGGGCCAGGCCTGCGCTCGCGCCGCTGCGCTGAGCGGAAGACCGGCCAACGACAACATCGCGCTGCGTCGGGAAAAGTTCATGCTAGTCTTTTAGGACGGACTTCGGGGAACAGGAAACATGCTTCAGCACGGCAGGCGGCCGACCATCGCATCGCGGCACGGCATGGTGGCGGCGGCGCATCCGCTGGCGGCCGCCGCCGGCGCGCGCATCCTCGCCAACGGCGGCACGGCGTTCGATGCGGCGGCGGCGACGGCGGCGACGCTCAACGTCGTCGAACCCTACATGTCCGGCCTCGCGGGGCGCGGCGTCGCGACCTGCTACATCGCCCGCGAGCGCCGCGTGCGCGCGCTCGATTTCGTGGCGCCGATCCCGAAGAAGTTCCCGATCGACAAGCTCAGCAACCGTGCGCAGCTCATCCGCGGCGCGCTCGCGGTCGGCGCGCCGGGCAATCTCGCCGGCTGGTGCGAGCTGGTGCGGAGCCACGGCCGCAAGAAGCTGCCCGAGCTGTTCGCCCCGGCGATCGCCATCGCGCGCGACGGCTACCGGCTGATCGAGTTCAACCTCGAGGAATTCAGGAGCGCGGCGCCCGAGCTCGCGACATACGAGAAGCTTCACCCCGAATGGTCGCGCGTCTACACCGCGGGCAAGGGCTCGGTCGCACCGGGCTTCGTGCTCCGGCAGCCCGACCTCGCGCGCACGCTGGAGGCACTGGCACAGGAAGGTCCCGGCCTGCTCTACAATGGCGCGCTCGGGCAGAAGATCGTCGACCGGCTGCAGGAGCTGGGCGGCTGCCTCACGATGGAGGACCTCGCGGCGGTGAGGCTCACCTGGAGCGATCCGGTCGCGGTGTCCTATCGCGGCTATTCGGTGAACGTGCCGGCGCCGCCGTGCGAGGGCTTCCAGTATCTTCTGACCCTGCGCATCCTCGAAGGTTTCGATTTCGCGAAGATGAAGCGCAACTCGGTCGAGCATGTCGACACGGTGCTGCGCGCCATCCGCCTCGCCGCCGGGGTACGCATCGCCACCGGCGTGCCGAGCCCGCAGAAGCTCGCGGAGATCCTGTCCGACGGCAACGTCGAGATGCTGCGCGCGCGGGTGCGCGACGGCAAGCCGGTGGTCGGCCCGACCGAGCAGTGGACACCGCCGGCCGAGCCGGTCGCCCCGCTCGACGAGAGCCACACCACGTCGTTCTCGATCGCCGACAGCGAGGGCAACCTCGTCTGCCTGACGCAGAGCCTGGGCAGCGTGTTCGGTTCCGGCATCGTCGTGCCGGGCACGGGCCTCTGCCTCAACAACTTCCTCTATTGGGCCGACGTGAATCCCGCGAGCCCCAACCGCGTGACGCCGGGCGGCCCTCTTCCGATGTGCATGGCGCCGTCGATCGTCACCAGGGACGACGCGCCGGTGCTCGCGCTCGGCACGCCGGGCAGCTACGGCATCCTGCAGACCCAGCCGCAGGCCCTGGTGCAGTATCTCGACTACGGCCAGCCGCTGCAGCAGGCTATCGAAGCACCGCGCGGCCGCCTGACCGACGGACAGGAGGTCTTCCTCGAGTCGCGCATCGAGCCCGAGGTCCACGCCGAGCTGCGCAAGCGCGGCCACAACGTGACCACCGGTCCGGACTGGACGATGAAAGTCGGCGGCATGCAGGGCGTCGCCGTCGATCCCGAGACCGGCATCTTCACCGGCGGCTGCGACCCCCGCCGCGACGGCTATTGCGTGCCGGCCTAGTTTTTTGCCGGGGGCGCGTCACTCCAGTGACGCGTCATGCGCTGGTTCGACACCAAGGAAGACGCGCCACTGGAGTGGCGCGCCCCCAGCGGAAGATCACTTCAGCGGCCGCGACGGCTCGGAGATCTCCGCCACGGCGGCGCCGACAGAGCCGAGCGCGGCGGCGCGCGGCTCGGTGGCGATGTCCCCGAGCGAGACGATGCCAGCCAGCAGCTTGCTGCGGTCAAGGATCGGCAGGCGCCGGATCTGCAGCGTCTTCATCCGCTCCAGCACCTCGTCGGCCTCCTCGTCCGAGAAGGCGTAGGCGACATCGGCGGTCATGCACGCGCTCACCAGCCCGTCGACCGGCGACAGCCCGGCCGCGACGCCACGAACGACGATGTCGCGATCGGTCAGAGCGCCCACCAGTCGTCTGCCGTCGCAGACCGGCAGGGAACCGACGCCCAGCGCCTCCATGGCGGCCGCGGCCTGCTGTAGCGAGGCGTCGGGCGAGATGGTCTCGACCTCACGGGTCATGATCTCGGAAATCTGCATGAGGGCGTAATGCTTCCGGCGCCGGTTGGTTCCCGACGGCAATCATCCGCAGGGACCGCGCCACGCCGAGGTTGTGAATTTATTGCCGGACATTGGATCATAGCGGTCGCGCTACCCAATCACCTCACCCTGAGGAGCGCAGCGAAGCGGAGCGTCTCGAAGGG
>CAMFJT010000262.1 GCA_945957125.1 uncultured Rhodospirillales bacterium
CTAACGCTCGAAAACGAGCGCGCCCGTCTCGTGCTAGAGGCGCCGCGGCGTCCCTAGAAGCCCGTGTGGGCGCCGAGGTCGATGATGTCGACCGGCTCGCCGGCCTTGCGCGCGGCATCGTGCGGCGGCCGGACCAGGAGGGCGTTGCACCAGGCCAGCACCGACAGCATCGAGCTGTCCTGCACCTTGTGCGGCTCAACCGTTAGGCTTCCATCGGGTTGGCGCGTTGCCAGAGCCCGGACATAGTCCTGGCGCTGGTCGTTGGCCTTGACGTCGATCGCCAGCCGGGCCGGCACGGTCGCCGGAAGGTTGCCCGCCTGTCCCGTCATCCGCTCCAGCGCGGGCTTCAGGAACAGCAGCGAGCACACCATGGTCGAGACCGGGTTGCCCGGCAGGCCGAGCACGCGGGCGCGATCGCGGGCCGCGAACATCAGCGGCTTGCCGGGGCGCATCGCGATCTTCCAGAAATCCATCGTGAAGCCCTGTGCCTTGAGGGCGTCCTGCACGAGGTCGTGGTCGCCGACGGAGGCGCCGCCGAGCGTGATCAGCAGGTCGTGCTGCGCGCCGGCCTCGATGCGGTCCCGGGTCAGCGCCGCGTCGTCCCGCGCGATGTCGAACAGCGTGGGTTCGCCGCCCCAGCACCGCACCAGCGCCGCCACGGCGATCCCGGAGGACGAGACGATCTGGTTGCGGCCGACCGGCTCGCCGGGCATCACCAGCTCGTCGCCGGTCGAGAGGATGGCGACCCGCGGCTTGCGATGGACCGACAGCCATGGATGGTTCATCGCGGCGGCAAGGCCGAGGTCGCGCGTCGTCAGCGTCCGGCCGGCAGCCAGCGGCGTGTCGCCGACGCTGAAATCGAGGCCGGCCCTGCGGACATGCCGGCCCAGGATCGGCGCTTCGAGGATGGCGATCCGGTCGGCCGTGGCCTCGGTGTCCTCCTGGATGACGATCGAATCGGCTCCCATCGGCAGCGGGCCACCGGTGAAGATGCGCACGGTCTCGCCGGGCTTCAGCGCCCGGTCGTACGATCCGCCGGCGGCCGCTTCGCCGACCAGGGTGAGGGTGGCTGGCGCAGCCGGGACGTCCTCGACCCGCACGGCATAGCCGTCCATCGCCGACAGCGCCGCCGGCGGCTGGGTGAGGCGGGCCTTCGGCGCGACCGCCAGCACACGGCCTGCGGCGTCGGCGATCGACACGGTCTCCGACGGGAGAGGCGAGAAGGCGGCGACGACCCGGGCGTGCGCATCGTCGACGGAAAGGAGAGGCGATTTCATGCCAGGCTGTTCCTAACCATTCCACGTCCCCGACTTTCCGCCCGACTTGTGCAGCAGCCTCACCTCGGAAATCACCATGCCCCTGTCGACCGCCTTGCACATGTCGTAGACGGTCAGCGCGGCGACCGAGGCCGCCGTGAGCGCCTCCATCTCGACTCCGGTACGGCCCTTCAGCTTGCAGGTCGCCTCGATGTCGACGGCGTTGCGCGCCGCGTCGAGCGTCAGGGTGACGGCGACCGACGAGAGCGCCAGCGGATGGCAGAGCGGGATCAGGTCGGGCGTCTTCTTGGCCGCCATGATGCCGGCGAGCTGGGCAACGGCGAGCACATCGCCCTTGGCCGCCTTCTTGTCACGGATCAGATCGAGCGTCGCCGGCTGCATGACGACCGTCGCCCGCGCCACGGCCACGCGCTCGGTGATGTCCTTGGCGCCGACATCGACCATGTGGGCGTTGCCTGCCTCGTCGAAATGGGTGAGGGCGTCGCTCATGCGGCCTGCTTTACGAGGATCTCGCGCACGGCGGCCTCGACATCGGGCTTTCGCATGAAGCTCTCGCCGATCAGGAAGGCCGAGGCGCCGACCTTGGCCATGCGCGCGAGGTCGGCCGCCGAGCCCAATCCGCTCTCGGCCACGAGGACGCGATCCTTCGGCACCCTGGGGGCGAGCTGCTCGGTGGTCGCCAGATCGACCGCGAGAGTCTTGAGGTTACGGTTATTGACGCCGACAAGATCGCCGTCGATGCCCAACGCACGTTCGAGCTCGTCGCCGTCGTGAACCTCGACCAGTACGTCCATGCCGTAAAGATGCGCGAGCCGCGCCAGCTCGGCGGCGAGCTGGTCGTCGAGGCAGGCCATGATCAGCAGGATGCAGTCGGCGCCCAGCGCGCGAGCCTCGGCCACCTGGTAAGGATCGATCATGAAGTCCTTGCGCAGCGCCGGCAGCTTCACTGCGGCGCGGGCCTGGGTCAGGAACTCGTCCTTACCCTGGAAGTACGGCTCGTCGGTCAGGATCGACAGGCAGGTCGCGCCGCCCCGCTCGTAGGAGCGGGCCAGCGACGGCGGATCGAAGTCCGGCCGGATCAGGCCCTTGCTGGGCGAGGCTTTCTTGATCTCGGCGATCAGCCCGTAGCGGCCGGCGGCAATCGCCGCCTTCAGCGCCCTGGCAAAGCCGCGCGGCGGCTCGGCGGCCTTGGCCAGCGTCTCGCATTCGCCTTGGGAGCGCCGCTCCTTGCAAGCGGCGACATGGCGGCGCTTGTCGTCGACGATCTTCGTGAGCGTGTCGCTCATGCGCAAATCCTCACCAGGGTCTCGAGAGCCTTCTTCGCCCGCCCGCCGTCGATCGAGGCGACGGCCATCTCGGCACCTTCCTTCAGGTCGCGCGCGGCGCCCGCAACCATCAGGCCGGCGGCGCTGTTCAGCACCACGATATCGCGAAAGGCATCGCGCCGGCCGGCCAGCACGGCCCGGATCGCCTCGGCATTGTAGGCCGCGTCGCCGCCCTTGAGAGAGGCAAGCGAGGCACGCGGCACGCCGACATCCTCGGGGGCGATCTCGATCTCGCGCACCGTGCCGTTCTCGAGCGAGGCGGCCCAGCTCGCGGTCGTGGTGGTGAGCTCGTCCATGCCGTCCTGCCCGTGGACGACGAGGGCACGCTCCAGCCCGAGCCGGCCGAGCGCTTCGGCGACCGGCCGCAACCAGCGGCGATCGAACACGCCGACGAGCTGGCGCCGGACCAGCGCCGGGTTCGACATCGGCCCCAGCAGGTTGAAGATGGTGCGCGAGGGGGCAAGCTCGACCCGCGGGCCGGCGACGTTGCGCATCGCGCCGTGATGGCGGGGCGCCATGAGGAAGCAGACGCCCGCGGTCTGGATGGCCTCCTCGAGCGTCTCGATCGGCAGCTCGAGATTGATCCCGAGCGCACCCAGCACGTCGGCTGCGCCCGACTTGGACGTGAAGGCGCGGTTGCCGTGCTTGGCCACCGGCACGCCGGCGCCCGCCACGACGAAGGCCGAGCAGGAGGAGACGTTGTAGGTGCCGTGATGGTCACCGCCGGTGCCGACGATGTCGATGGCGTTGTCCGGCGCGCGCACCCGCTGGACCTTGGCGCGCAGCACCTTGGCGCCGCCGGCCAGCTCCTCGGCGGTCTCGCCGCGCACCTTGAGCCCCATCAGGAAGGCGCCCATCTGGGCGGGGGTGGCGTCGCCCGAGGTCATGATGTCGAAGGCGCGCTCGGCCTCGTCCAGGGTCAGGGACTGACCGTTGCCCACCTTGGCCAGAAGGCCCCGAAAATCGCTGATGTCGCCGCTCACCCGAACCCCGCTCCGCTCGTTTTGTCCCTTGCCGGCCGGGCGGCAGGGGGTCTAGCTATATCACATGGCACAAGAACTCATCCTCAAGGTCACCGGCATGGATTGCGACGGCTGCGTCAAGGCCGTCACCCGTGCTGCCACCGGCGCCGGCACCGCGCCGATCTCCGTCGATCTGAAGAGCGGCGAGATGCGCCTGCCGGAAGGCGCCGACGTCGCCGCCATCTCCAGGGCGATCCAGCGTGCAGGGTTCGGGGTCGACGGCTCCGGTGAGGGAAGCCAAAGCCACCATCACCACCACTGACAGCTCCTGACCTTATTCGAGTGCCGGGCGGCCGGCACTGGAGAGCCGCGCACCCAGCGTAAGGCTCTACAGAACGAAAAGGAGCCGGCGCGCCGCCTCAAGCGGATCCGGAAGAGTCGGCAAAGGCGGTTCAGTCGATCTTCACGCCCGCGGCCTGGATGACATCGCGCCATTTGGCGATCTCGGCCGCGATGTAGCCGGCGAAGGCCTGGCGGGATTCGCCGGCGGGCATGAAGCTCAGCCCTTTCAGCTTCTCGACCACCTCGGGCTGCTTGAGGATCCGCTGCATCTCGGCGTTGAGCCGGTCGAGGATCGGGGCGGGGACGTTGGCCGGCGCCGACAGGCCGATCCACCCGACCGCGACGACGCCCGGCAGGCCCTGCTCGATGACGGTCGGCACGTCGGGCAGGTAGGGCGAGCGGGCGGTATCGGCGATGCCGATCGCCGTCACCTTGCCGGCCCGCACCGGCCCGACTGCGCCGGGGATGGCGTCGGACATGAGCTGGATGTCGCCGCTCTGCAGGGCGAGATAGGCGTCGGCGTTGCCTTTGAAGGGCACGTGCGTGAGCTTGATGCCGGCGGCGTTGCGCAGCTGCTCCATCGCCAGATGGCTGGCCGAGCCGTTGCCCGAGGAGCCGTAGTTGAGGTCGGCGCCCGCCTTGGCCTTGGCGATCAGGTCCTTCACCGAGGTGATGCCGCTCTTGAGGCTGGCCATCTGGACCTGCGGCGTCAGCCCGACATTGGTGATCGGGGCGAAATCCTTGAGCGGGTCGTAGGGCAGCTTGGGATAGAGCGCCGGCCCGATGCCGTGGGTCGAGATCGTGACCATCAGCAGCGTGTAGCCGTCGGGCGCGGCCTTGGCCGCCACGTCCGCCCCGATGCTGCCGCCCGCGCCGGGGCGGTTCTCGACGATCACCTGCTGGCCCAACGCCTTGCCGAGCTGCTCGGCCGTCACCCGCGCGAGGATGTCGGTCGATTGGCCGGCCGGGAAGGGCACGATGATGCGCAACGGTTTGGTCGGCCAGTCCTGCGCCAGGGCGGGCAGGGCCAGGGCGGCGGGTGAGGCGAGGACGAGCCGGCGCGAGACCCTCATGATCGCTCTAGCCGCACGCCACCGAGTAGATGTGCTGGACCTCGCCAGGCAGCGGCATGGCCTCCCAGGTCTTGCCGCCGTCCTGCGTGCCGAAGATCTCGCCGTCATAGCGCGCGCCGAGATAGACCTGGTTCGGGTCGCTGTGGTGCAGGCCGATCGACATGATCGTGCCGTGCACTTGCACCTTGTCGAAGCGCTGCCAGCTCTGGCCGTTGTCCTGGCTGCGATAGAGCGCGCCGTCGTGGCTCGAGGCGGCGACCGAGAGTGCGGCGTAGAGCGTGTTCGGCTCGCTGGGCGAGACCTTGATGTCGCGGCCGTAGGTGATCGGCGAGAAGCGCTTGATCTCCATGTCCTCCCACGTCTTGCCGTGGTCAGTGGTGCGGAACAGCCCCATGCGCAGCGCCAGGATCGGCGAATCGGGGTCGGCCGGGTTGATCGTCACGGCGTGACCGTCGAGCATGCCTTCGGCCGTGGTGTCGCTGACGATCTTGCTCTTGAGGTGCGGCCGCTCGGCGAGGGCGATCAGCCCGGCGCTGCAGTCGCTCCAGCTCTCGCCGCCGTCGGTGCTGCGCATGGCGCCGTTGATCTCGAGTGCGGCATAGATCTCGTCCGGCTTGTTCGGGTTCTGCGCGAAGCGCATCACGCGCGAGGCGAACGGGCCCTTGCAGTGCTCGCCGATCTTCGGTGTCGCGAGCTTGCGCCAGCTCGCGCCGCCGTCCTCGCTGCGATAGACCTCGATCGGGGAGGCGCCGGCCAGCATTTTCTTCGGATCGCGGCTGTCGACGAGGAACGACCAGACCTGTGTCTTGTCCGGGAAATTCGTCCTCTTGAAGGTGGCGCCGCGATCGGTGCTGCGCCACACGCCGTCGTTGGTGCCGGCGAACACGGTCTGCGGATCGCCCGGATGGACGAAGACCGTATAGGCCTCGACTCCGTCCAGGACATGCTTCCAGTCGCCGCCCCTGGCCGGACGCATGAACACCCCGGACTTGCCCGTGTGGTCGGGCTTGCCGAAATAACCGGCGACGCCGGCATAGACGTGAGAGGCATCGGCCATGGCAGATCTCCGGTTCAGTTCTTCTTCGCGACCATCGGGCAGCCGCCCTGGTCCATCGGACGGAAAGCCTCATCGCCGGGGATCGTGGCGAGCAGCTTGTAATAGTCCCATGGACCCTTCGATTCGGACGGTGCCTTCACCTCGAACAGATACATGTCGTGCATCTTGCGGCCGTCGGCGCGGATCGAGCTCTTGCCGAACACCGGGTCGTCCCAGGTCGTGGCCTTCATCTGCGCCATCACCTTGTCGGGATCGTCGGTGCCGGCGGCCTTGACGGCGGTCAGGTAGGCCAGCGTCGCCGAATAGAAGCCGGCCTGCACCGAGGTCGGCATCTTGCCCTTGAACTTCTCGGCGAAGCGCTTGGAGAAGGCGCGGGTCTTGTCGTTGAGATCCCAGTAGAACGCCTCGGTGAGCCGCAGGCCCTGCGCGCGCTCGAGCGTGAGAGAATGGATGTCGGTGACGAAGACCAGCAGGCCCGCGAGCTTCTGGCCGCCCTTGACGATGCCGAACTCGCCCGCCTGCTTGATCGCGTTGATCGTGTCGCCGCCGGCATTGGCCAGGCCGACGATCTGCGCCTTCGACGCCTGCGCCTGGAGCAGGAACGAGGAGAAGTCCTGCGTGTTGATCGGATGGCGGACCTCGCCCAGCACCTTGCCGCCGGCCTTGGTGACGACGGCGGCCACGTCGCGCTGCAGGGCATAGCCGAAGGCATAGTCGGCGGTGAGGAAGAACCATTCCTTGCCGCCGGCCTTCACGACCGCCGAGCCGGTGCCGTTGGCCAGTGCGGCCGTGTCGTAGACCCAATGGATGGAGTAGGGGTTGCAGAGCTTGCCGGTGAGGTCGGACGAGGCGGGGTCCGGGGCGATGAAGATCCGCTTCTTCTCGCCCGCGACGCCCTGGATGGCGATCGAGGAGGAAGAGGCGCCGGCGCCCATGATCATGTCGACCTTCTCGCTGTCGAACCAGCGCGAGGCGAGCGAGGCGGCCACGTCGGCCTTGTTCTGGATGTCGCCCGAGATCAGCTCGATCTTCTTGCCGAGCACGGAGCCGCCGAAATCGGCGATCGCCATCTCCGTGGCGACCACCGCGCCGGGACCGTTGATGTCGGCATAGAGGCTCGACAGGTCCGTGGCGACGCCGATCTTGACCGAATCGTTCGAAAGCTGCGCCCAGGCCGGCGCCGCCCCGGCTGCCAGCATCGCGGCGATCGCACCCACCACACCACGCTTCATCGTTTCGCTCCCGAGGGCTTTGTTGTTGTGCGGAGCCTAGCAAGGTGCTGCGATGGCCGCAAAGCGGGAGTGAACGTCATGAAGGAATGGGTCCAGGACATCGTCACGAAGGATGGGGCGATGGAGACCTTCATCTGCCATCCGGAGCGCAACGGCCCGCATCCGCCGGTCCTCTTCCTGATGGATGCGCCGGGCATCCGCGAGGAGCTGTACGAGATGGTCCGCCGGCTGGCGACGGTCGGCTACTACGTGATGTTGCCCAACCTCTATTACCGCGCCGGGCGCGACACCAAGTACGGTCCGGACGTGCTGGAAAAGGGCAGCGCCGAGCAGGCCCGCATGCGGGCGGTGCGGACCAAGATGACGATCCCGCCGGTGATGGACGACGTCGCCGCGATGATCGCCTTCGCCGACGGCCAGCCGGCGTCGAAGAAGGGCCCGGTCGGCACCCACGGATACTGCATGAGCGGCCCGTACTCACTCGCCGCCGCGGCACGCTTTCCCGACCGCATCGCCGCCGCCGCCTCGTTCTACGGCACATGGCTGGTGAGCGACGCGGTCGAGAGCCCGCACCTCACCCTCGCGAAGGCGAAGGGGGAACTCTACATCTCCTGCGCCGAGCACGATGACCTGGCGCCGCCCGACATGGTGAAGGAATTGATGGCGCTGTTCGACAAGTCGGGCAATGGCGGCGAGCTCGAGATCCAGATGGGCGTCCATCACGGCTTCGCCTTCCCCGAGCGCTGGTGCTACGACAGGCCCGCGGCCGAGCGCCACTGGGAGCGCCTCATCGCCCTCTATCGCCGCCGCCTGGGGTGATTCTTTTGCTGGGACCGCGCCACTCCG
>CAMFJT010000263.1 GCA_945957125.1 uncultured Rhodospirillales bacterium
GGGGCCGGTCGGGGGGCCCCCCAGTCCGGCTCGGGGTTTGGGGCATGCCTCCCCCTGCGCGGCCCCGTCTCGCCGCGCTCCCGGCGCGCCCACAGTCCTACCATCTCAGGAACTCGACATGCCAGTGAACCAGCCGACCCCCGATCAGGACATCGCCGAGGTCCGGCGCATCCACGACGAATGGTGGGCCGCGAACACCGATCTCGACATTGCCCGCATGCGGGCGTGCTTCGCGGTGGGCGACAGCTTCCTGCAATACAATCTCAATGGCCACGTCTACCGCTCGCTCGACGAGCTGACGCAGTTGTGGGCGCTGATCGGCCGCGACTACGGCCTGCCGCAACTGGACGTCATCGACATGCGCATCGAGGTGCGCGGCGACATGGCGTGGGTTGCCCACGAAGCCCTCATCCGCCGCGTCGCCAAGCCGGGCGGGCAGCTTCCTCCGGGCACGCCGGACCGATGGTTCAGGGTGCGCGAGACGGAGGTGCTGATGCGCGACGACGGCGCGGGCAATCCGGTCTGGAAGATCTGGCACCATCACTGTTCCATGCACGCGCCCGACGACGAGATCCGCAAGGGCTTCCAGGACTCCGTGCTGACCCGGAACAAGGCGCGCTGAGCCGTGCGCATCGCGGTCAACGGCGCGGAGCTGTTCTTCGACGTCTACGGCTCCAGCCTCGCGGCCCGCGGCAACGAGCTGGTCGACAAGCCCGTGATGGTCGCCCTCCATGGCGGCCCGGGCATCGACCATTCGCAGTTCGTGCCGTGGCTGACCCCGATCGGCGACATCGCCCAGCTCATTCTCGTCGACCATCGCGGCAACGGCCGCTCCTCGCGCCCGCCGGTCGAGACGCGCACGCTCGCCACCATGGCCGACGATCTCGAGGCGATGCGCCGGGCGCTGGGCCTCGGCCGCATCGTGGTGTTCGGCATGTCGTTCGGCGGCATGCTCGCGCTCACCTACGCCGCGAGCTATCCCGACAGCGTCGCGGCGCTGATCCCGTGCGCCACGGCGGCGAGCAACGAGGCGCTCGAACGGGGACTTTCCCGCCTGCACGACATCGCCTCGCCGGAGCAGCGCGAGGCGCTGGCACTTCTGCGCAACGGCACGGTCGGTTCGTCCGCCGATCTCGATCGCGTCTTCGCCGCGCTCGCACCCTTCTACGAGCACGACCCCGGTCGCACGCCGCCGGGCGGCTTCAAGCCGATCCCCGACATCGACATGCTGAACTTCTTCTTCGCGCACGACCGCAAGTCCTACGACGTGCGGCCGAAGTTGCCTGGGATTGCCGCGCCGACCCTCGTCCTCACCGGCCGCCACGACCGCATCTGCCCGCCCGACGCCTCGGACGAGATCGTGACGGGCATCCCGGGCGCGCGACAGGTGATCTTCGAGCAGAGCGGCCACCGGCTCATGAGGGAAGAGAATGCCAGGTTCCTCCAGACCGTCCGCGACTTCATCGGTCGCCTCTAGAGCGTCATTGGACCGCGCGCATCCTTGCGCGCTCGTGATCATGAGGCGCGCGGGATGCGCGCGGTCCCGTGAGGGAGCCGCGAGATGAGCTTCGCGTTCCATCGGCCCGGGAGCCTCGACGCGGCCATCGCCGTCGCAAGCGAGCACGGCGAGGCGGCGCGCTTCCTGGCCGGCGGCACCGACCTCATGATCCAGATCAACCGCGGGCGCGCGGCGCCGAAGCACCTCATAAGCCTCGCCGGGCTCGGGCTCGATACGATCGGCGAATCCGAGGGCGAACACGTGATCGGCGCCTTGGCGACGCTCGATGCCGTGGTCACCCATCCCGCGTTCCAGACCGGCCTGGTCGCGCTGACGCAGGCCTCCGCGGTGGTCGGCGGGCGGCAGGTGCGCAACATCGCCACGGTCGGCGGCAACATCGTCAATGCCTCGCCGGCCGCCGATCTCGTGCCGGTGCTGCTCGCGCTCGAGGCGACGGTCGATCTGCGCGGCCCGGCCGGCACGCGATCGATGCCGCTCGACCGATTCCTGGTCGGGCGCGGCCGCACCGAGCGGCGGCCGGACGAGATCCTGACGGCGGTGCGCTTCGACAAGCCGCCCGCCGCAAGCGCCACCTGGTTCCTCAAGGCCGGGCGGCGCAAGGCAATGGAGATTTCGGTGATCTGCGTCGCCGCCCATTTGGTGCGGGGCGGCAAGGCGCGGATCGCGATCGGCGCGGCAGCGGCGCGGACGGTGCGCGTGCCGGCGGCGGAAGCGCTGGCCGAGAAGGAGGGCGCGGCCGCCTTCCGCGAGGCCGGGCGGATCGCCGCCGATGCCGTGAGCCCGATCGACGACGTGCGCGCGTCGGCGCGCTATCGCAAGCTGCTGGTCGCGACCCTGGTCGAGCGCGCGCTCGCAGCCTGCGCCGATCGCCTTGGAAAGGACGGCCGATGACCCGCCAGCCGCTCGCGCTCACGATCAACGGCGAGATTCACGACGTCATGATCGAGCCGCACTGGTCGCTGCTGCATGTGCTGCGCCACGAGCTCGGCCTGACCGGCACCAAGGAGAACTGCCTGGAGGCCGAATGCGGCGTCTGCACCGTGCTGCTCGACGGCAAGGCGGTGAATTCCTGCATCCTGCTTGCCGAGCAGGCCAGGGGCCGGTCGATCGTCACCATCGAGGGGCTGGGCGATCCCGAACACCTGCATCCGCTGCAGGCGGCCTTCATCGAGCACGGCGCGGTGCAGTGCGGCTACTGCATTCCGGGCATGATCCTGAGCGCCAAGTCGTTCCTCGACGAACGGCCCGGCCGCGTGCCGAGCGAAGCGGAGGTGCGCGAGGCCCTGTCGGGCACGCTGTGCCGCTGCACCGGCTACCAGAAGATCGTCGATGCGGTGATCGCCGCCGCGCGGCAGATGAGCGCGCGGCCCGAGGCGGCGAGGAGGGCACCATGAGCGCGCGTCCCCATCGCGTCGCCGGCAAGCGGCTGAAGCGGATCGACGGTCTCGGCAAGGTCACCGGCAAGTATGTCTACGCCTCCGACTTCGCCTTGCCCGGCATGCTGTTCGGCAAGATCCTGCGCAGCGACGAGGCGCATGCCCGCATCGTTCGGCTCGACGTTTCCAGGGCGCTGGCCCTTCCGGGCGTGCGCACCGTCCTGACGGCGAAGGACATCGCGCCGATCCGCTTCGGCACGGCGATCAGGGACCGGACGGTCTTCGCGGCGGAGGTCGTGCGCTTTCGGGGCGAGGCGATCGCGGCCGTCGCGGCGACCTCGCTGGAGATTGCCGAGGCCGCGGTGCGCGCGATCGAGGTCGAGTACGAGCCGCTGCCGGCGGTGTTCGACATCGAGGAAGCGCTGAAGCCCGGCGCGCCGCTGGTCCATCCCGGCTGGAGCGACTATCAGGCCCTGCCGGTGTTCGACCGCGAGGGCAACGTCTCGGGCCGTTCCGCGATGGCCGGCGGCGATGTCGAGGCGGGCTTCGCGCAATCGTACCGCGTCTACGAGCACCACTTCACGACCCAGCCGGTGCATCCGGGCTATACCGAGCCGCGCACGGCGATCGCGAGCTGGGACGGCAACGGCGACGTCAGCGTGTGGTGCAACACCCAGCTTCCGTTCGACATGAAGAACCTGCTGGCCGAGGTGCTCGACCTGCCGGCCAGCAAGGTGCGGGTGGTCGTGCCCGGCATCGGCGGCGGCTTCGGCGGCAAGCTGCGGGTCGGCGTCGAGCACATCGCCGCCTGGCTGGCGCGCAGGTCGAACCGGCCGGTCAAGGTGATGACGACCAGCGAGGAGGAGCTGACCGACGCCTATCCGCGCCAGCCCACGGTGATCACGCTGAAGACGGGTGTGAGCGAGGACGGCCTTCTGCTCGCGCGCGAGGCCCGCGTGCTGCTCGACTGCGGTGCGTACGCGAACTCCGGTCCGGCAACTGCGGCGATCGCCTTGCAGATCGTCGCCGGCCCGTACCGCACGCCGAACTTCTCGTACGAGAGCGTGGCGATCTACACCAACAAGGGCGCGACCGGCTCGTTCCGCGCGCCGGCCGGGCCGATGGGCAACTTCGCCGTCGAATCGCAGATCGACCTGATCGCCGACGATCTCGGCATCGATCCGCTCGAGCTGCGGCTGCGCAACGTCTATCGCGAAGGCGACAAGGGGCCGGCCGGCGACGTGCTGACCAGCGTCTCGATCGAGGACTCGCTGCGCCGCGCGGCCGACGCGATCGGCTGGAAGGACCGCCGGCCCGGCCCGGGCCGCGGCAAGGGGTTGGCCTGCTCGTGGTGGCTGACCACCGGAGGCTCGTCGGGCGTCTACGTGAAGATCAATCCCGACGGCACCGTCACCGTGGTGAGCGGCGCGGTCGAGCTCGGCAGCGGGGCGATGACCGGTGCCGCGCAGATCCTCGCCGAGGAGCTGGGCGTCGATCTCACCGATATCACCGCGACCGACGTCGACACCAACCTCTCGCCCTACGACTACGGCGCGCAGGGCAGCCGCACGGCCTTCTCGGTCGGCAATGCCTGCATCGCCGCGGCGAAGGACTTGCGGCGCCAGATCGCCGAGCTGGTGGCGCCGATCTGGGGCGTGGCGCCCGAGACGATCCGGCTCGAGGACAAGGGCGTGACGAGCGGCAACAACCGGCTGTCGCTGGCCGAGGTGGCGGCGCTGTCGCAGCGCACCGGCGGCGGGCTGATCTCGCACGGCACGTCGATCCAGCCGATGCCGGTGTTCGATCCGACGCGCGTGAAGAACCATCCGCTGCCGGCCTGGACCAGCCACAGCTTCCACACCCATGCCGTCGACCTGTCGGTCGACGAGGTCACCGGCGAGGTGTCGATCAACCGCTACGTGGTGGCGCAGGATGTCGGCTTCGCGATCAACCCGACCTATATCGAGGGCCAGATCGAGGGCGGCGTGGCGCAGGGCATCGGCCAGGCGCTGAGCGAGGAGATCGTCTACGACGGCGGGCGCGTGTCGAACGCCAACCTCACCGACTACAAGATGCCGACCATGATGGACATGCCGCGGGTCGAGTGCATCCTGATCGAGAAGCCCAGCGTCAACGGCCCCTATGGCGCCAAGGGCGTCGGCGAGCCGCCCTGCATCCAGCCGCCGGCGGCGATCGCCAACGCCATCGCCGCCGCGACCGGCGTGCGCATCCAGGCCCTGCCGATCACCGCCGAGAAGATCGCGCTGGCCCGCGCGCAGGACGAAGACTGATGCAGGTCAGCGTCACCCTGTGGGGCAACCTCCGTCGCTTCGCGCCGCAGGGCGCCGGCGCGATGACCCTGCAGGTCGCCGACGATGCCACCGTCGAGGCGCTTGCCGTCCAGATGGGTGCGCAGCACGACGTCTACGCCGCCGCCCTGAACGGCAAGGTCGTCCCGCTCTCCGCCCGCCTGTCGCCCGGTGATCGCGTGTTTCTGTTCGACCACCTGCATGGTGGGTAAGGTGCCTCATCCTATTCGGAGCGGCGTGCCGAAAGGGCGGCATAGGATTTGCGTGACGGTCGGAAGGTGAACCCCATGGCAATCGATCCCTCCAGCGCCCGCTATCGGCTCGGCTTCGACATCGGCGGCACCTTCACCGATTTCGTGCTGCTCGATGCGGCGAGCGGCGGCCTCTCGCTGCACAAGTGCCTGACCACGCCGGACGATCCCGCCGACGGTGCGCTCGCAGGCATCCGCACGATCTGCGCGGCGGCCGGCATTTCCGTTGCCGACGTGGGCGAGCTGCTGCACGGCACGACGCTGGTGACCAACGCGTTGATCGAGGGGCGCGGCGCGCGGCTCGGCCTGCTGACGACGCGCGGCTTCCGCGACGTGCTCGAGCTCGGCATCGAGCAGCGCTACGACATCTACGACCTGTTCCTGAAGTTTCCCGAGCCGCTGGTGCCGCGCCATCGCCGGCTCGAGATCGCCGAACGGCTGGGCTATGACGGCCGCGTGCTGGAGCCGCTCGACGAGGCGGCGGTGCTGGCTGAGGGCACGCGGCTGGTCGCCGACGGCTGCTCGGCGATCGCCGTGTCCTTCCTGCACAGCTACGCCAACCCCGCGCACGAGCAGGCCGCCGGCCGCATCCTGCGCGCGGCCTTCCCCAATGTCTCGGTCAGCCTGTCGAGCGAGGTGGCGCCGGAGATCCGCGAGTACGAGCGTCTGGCCACGACCTGCGCCAACGCCTTCGTGCAGCCGCTGATGGACCGCTACATCGGCCGCCTGTTGCGTGAGCTCGATGCGCTGGGCTTTGCCGGCACCCTGCGGCTGATGCAGTCGGACGGCGGGCTGTGCGCGCCGGAAGTCGCGCGCACCTTCCCGATCCGGCTGCTCGAGTCGGGCCCGGCCGGCGGCGCGCTGGCCACCGTGCTGTTCGCGCGCGAGGCAGGGCTGCCCGATGCGATCGCCTTCGACATGGGCGGCACGACGGCGAAGTCGTGCCTGATCGAGAACGGCCGCGCCGCGGTCGTGCCGATGATGGAGACCGCCCGCGTGCGCCGCTTCCGGCGCGGCTCGGGCCTGCCGATCAAGGCGCCGGTGGTCGACATGATCGAGATCGGCGCGGGCGGCGGCTCGATCGCCGGCCTCGACGAGACCGGCCTGCTCAAGGTCGGCCCGCGCAGCGCGGGCGCGGCCCCCGGCCCGGCCTGCTACGGCCAGGGCGGCACGGAGGCCACCGTCACCGACGCCAACCTGCTGCTCGGCTACTACGATCCCGGGTTCTTCCTCGGCGGCGGCATGACGCTCGACAGGGCGGCGGCCGAAGCGGCGCTGACGCGGCTGGGCGCGAAGCTCGGGCTCCCCGCGATCGAGACCGCCGCCGGCATCCACGCCGTCGTCTGCGAGGCGATGGCGGGAGCCGCCCGCGTGCACCTGATCGAGAAGGGCAGGGATCCGCGGAAATACGCCATGGTGGCCTTCGGCGGCGCGGGCCCCGCGCATGCCGTGCGCGTCGCGCGCGTGCTGGGCATCGGCGAGGTGCTGATCCCGCCCGCGTCGGGCGCTGCCTCGGCGCTCGGCTTCCTCGCCGCGCCGCTGGCCTTCGAGCAGTCGCGCAGCGTGCTCACTCCGCTCGGCGCAGGGACGGACTGGGCGCAGGCCAACGCCCATCTTGCCGATCTCGAAGCGATGGCGCGCAGCCGCCTGCAGGCGGCGGGCATCGCCGATGCGACGGTGAAGGTCGCCCGCCACGCCGAGATGCGCCTCGTCGGCCAGCTCCACCAGATCATGGTGCGGCTGCCCGACGGCGCGCTCGGCGCCGACAGCCTGCCGGCCCTGACCGAGGCGTTCGCCGAGACCTACCGCACGCTCTACACGCGCGTGGTCGACGACGCGGCGATCGAGGTGCTGTCGTTCCGTGTCCGGGCCAGCAGCCCGGAGCCGCAGATCGCGCTGTCCGGCGCGGTGGCCGGCAACGCGATCGGTGCGGCGTTGAAGGGGCATCGCCCGGCCTTCTTCGACGGCCGGTTCCACGACACGCCAGTCTACGACCGCTATGCGCTGGCGCCCGGCCAGACCGTCGCCGGTCCCGCGATCGTCGAGGAGCGCGAGGCCACGACGGTGATCGCGCCGGGCGACAGCCTGACCGTCGATGCCGCGCGCAACCTGCGCATCGCCGTCGCGGCGGCGCAGAACGCGCAGGCGATCGTGACGCCGGGCATGTCCCTCGAAGCGGCGAAGGCACGCATCGAGGCCGATCCGATCGGGCTGGAGATCATGTGGTCGCGCCTGATCTCGATCGTCGAGGAGATGTGGCAGACGGTCTGCCGCACCGCCTATTCGCTGATCATCTCGGAGAGCCAGGACTTCGCCAACGAGATCCTCGACCCGCAGGGCAATCCGCTGGCGCACAGCCCGCGCGCCATGCCGCTGTTCAACCTCACCCTGACGCGCTGCGTGCAGGCGCTGCTCGAGCATTTCCCGCCCGAGACGCTGCAGGAAGGCGACGTGCTGGTGACCAACGATCCGTGGCTTTGCGCCGGCCATCTGTTCGACATCGCGCTGGTCAGCCCGGTGTTCAGCAACGGCCGGCTGGTCGCGCTGATGGGCACGGTCGGCCATGTCAGCGACATCGGCGGCGTGAAGGACTCGACCGTCGTGCGCGAGCTGTTCGACGAGGGCGTGCTGGTCCCGCCGATGAAGCTCTACGA
>CAMFJT010000264.1 GCA_945957125.1 uncultured Rhodospirillales bacterium
GATCGGGCTGCGGCGCGACGGCGACGCCGCGCGCGACGGACCGCCGCCGGCGCCCGCGGCGCCGCCGATCGCCACCGCGGCCAACCGCGCGATCCTGCTGTGGAGCGCGGCGGCCGCCTTCGCGCTCGGGCTGGCCATGCAGATCGGTTTCATCACCCATCACGTCGCGCTGGCCCAGCCGCTGCTCGGCACGGAGGGCGCGGGCTTCCTGGTCAGCGCCACCGGGGCTTCCTCGCTCGCCGGCCGCCTGATCCTGGCGCGCATCGTCGACGGGGTGGCGGTCCGCCGGCTGGCCTGCGGCGTGATGATCGCGCAGGCCGCCGCGCTGCTGTCGCTCGCGCTCTGGCCGACGACGGCGGTGCTGGTCGGCGCCTCGCTGGCCTACGGCTACGGCATCGGCCACATCACGACGCTGGGCCCCATCGTCGTGCGCCGCGAGTTCGGCGCGGCGGCGTTCGGCGCCACCTACGGGCTCGCCGCCAGCGCGATCCAGCTCACCTCCGCCTTCGGCCCGGCGGTCATCGGCGCGCTGCGCGACGGCTTCGGCGGCTACCGCCCGGGCCTCGCCATCGCCGCGGCCGTGACCCTCCTCGCCAGTGCGATCCTGTTCGCCGGCGGCCGGCTGGCGGCGCGACGGTGAGGGAAGGACGTTCGGCGAGTGCGGGGAGCGACCTGGGCGTCGGTGTCGTCGCAGGTCGTCGTGGTCAGCCCGGCCGGCGCGGCGCCGGTGCCGGGCGTGGAGGCGTTGGCGGCGCTGTTGTTGGCCATCCATCAATCCTCGTTGACGAAGTTGAACGGTACCACGTCGATATTCCGAGCGGAGAGCTGATAATTAATCAGCCTCTGGAATTCACCATAGTCCTCTATGTTAGACTGAACATGGATTCGCCGTCTTCCATTCTTTAGCGTAATGGTTTCCTTCCTGTTTCGATTGAAAGAATCAAGTGTTGTTATTCTTTCGATAAGCATTTTGTTCCAGTAGATCTTTCGCCATTGAAATCCCAAAAAGAATGAAATGACGCCATCGTCCGCTATCGCCACCGGCCTATGGGTGAAAATTCGCATGACAACGAGAACCAAGAAAGAAACCCACAAAAGACCAGCAAGAGGGTAATCTAAGAAATAGTCAATATAATACCCTGGATCGCCATGTGGGCTGGTTATTCGCGTCGAAAAAAGTTCCACGACGACTGGCCACAGAACTGCAGCCAGAAATGAGATGAATGTCCAAGCTCTGGTACGCAACGAATATCCGAAGTGCCTGATAAAATTGTCGGCGTTTGCCTTATGCTTGCGAGATAAGCGCATGCTACGACTTAGAGTGCGGGAACTGCACATCATCGGGTGTCCAGCTTTGCCCGAGCGGCGGCTCAGCCCTGATGGTGGTATTGTAGGTTCTGTAGAACTGGCTAAGCGCGGTCACGCGGGCTGTAGGATCGCTCACCGAGGCCTCGCTGCGCATGATCGTTCGAACGGTGCAGCAACGCGCATCGGGTGCCTTCGAAAGTGTAACTCTGGATAATTGGCCGCTCGGCAACAGGGGCAGAATTGACTAGCCGGCATGTTCCGCCGCCTCGAATGCCAAAAGGGCAAAAAAAATCACCCAACTGAACCCACTCCAGAGCCGAAGCGCACCTTCTGCAGCAATCTTGATTTTACCCGCAGCAAGCCTGATAATAAAGACACTCAGAAGGATGACGACAAGCGCTAATCCAGCTACCGGCCAACCTTTAAGTGAAAGCAGATCGCCACTGCGTTGGACGGCCATGAAATAGATGCTAATCGAAAAGCACACGAATCGCTTAATGATGTCGCTAGCGGTCTCCTCAAACTCAAAGATCCCGGCGACCGCCTTGAAACGTTCCTTCCCAGGCTCGCCTTCAAAAAATGCCTTCACGGCCTTACGGTCGTCTGCTTGCAAGGCTTGGAAGACGAAGTCCTTTCCGAGAAATTTCAGCACCTCTGACAATCTCTCAATAAGCTGCAGAAATGCCGGCAGCAAAGCGATGAGAGATGGCGACAAGAGAAGCTGATCCGACATAACAGGCCTCCCTCAGATTACGTCCATCTCGTAGGCGAGATCATACGTTTCCTTCGACCCGGCGAAGGATGAGGGTCCTATCCGCTGGGTCGCGTCGAAGAACTCGATGGTTGTTCGAACTTCGTCAGTTCCGATGATGCCACCGTGAGTCAACTGTTCCTGATGGGTTTTTGCTTGGCCGCTGGAAATCAGACCCCGTACATTGATAATCTTCTTGTTCACTGCCACTTGCCCGTTAAACCCGAGCAGCTTACTAATCGCGACCACGCACAACTCTATCTGATGCAGGCTTCCCGTCCTGCGATTGTCGATTTCCGTGACGTGGCTCACGATAGTTATCGGTGGCGCTTGTGCGAACTTGCAATTCGTGGTCGCGCACTCCAATCCGACCGCAGTTCGCATGACCGTATCCCTGCATCGATTTGGCATGGGGGTCCTCCTCAGTCGGCCTGATCGTAGTCTGCGTCCGAGCTTCGTTCCGACACTCGCACGTAAGGTTTGGCTGCTGACACGTAAGGTTTGGCTATTGACATGTGAGGCTTAGCTATTGAGTAGATAGCCCGTACGGCGCTTGCGGTTTCAACGACGCCTAATTGCCACTCTGTGAATAAAAATTCGCATGTATCGGCAATCTCCACCAGGCCCGCCTCGCGTCTCAACGAAAGGGAACGAAGCCGGGTGCCTGCCAAGCTTGGCGGTAGTAGCTTCTCGCCGTGCGTGACAATTGACCCAAGCAGGTTGTCACGTTGATAAGTAACACCCCCCACAGTTCCTACAGACTTGAAGAGTGCCGTAAGGTCGACCTGAAATTCGATCGGCTCTACACGAGCCTCCCGGCAGATATGAGTGCGAAAAGAGCCAGTAAGTGAGGGGAATGCCGACACTATAAGGAAAGCTTTGGTGAAGGGGACTAAGCTATCCAGCTCAATAAGGGCGAGCGAGGTCTCGACAAAGCCGCGTGCCGTTCCGCTAGACCATGAAGCGGCGTCGATCTCCCAGGCAATCCGCTCTTTCCAGAAGATGGCCCCATTCTCTTGCGAAAGTCCTTCAATCGGCGACGCAAACTTGCGGACACTTTCGACAATTGCATTCGAGTTGTCGATCTGCAGCGCAAACAACCGTCCAACCAAGCCATCGGTTAGCATGCCGACCGCCTCACGTTTTAGGAAGTACGCTCCAACTATCGCATTGCGGGAATCCGAATTCCATAGCATTTCGTCCAATGTCGAGATCGGTTAGCGAGCGACGAACTCGATGATGTCGCTACCACCGCCCCGGTCGAGTTGTTGTATTCGTGCAGCAACATTGAGGAGGACGCGCCACCAGCATGGCGCACCCCCGGCGGAAGACCTCCCGATCCCGTGCTAGCCTCGTCCCGAGATGAGCACCCTGTCCTCGCCGCCGTTCAAGAGTCCCCTGCGTGATGCGATCACCGCCGCCTACCGGCGGCCCGAGCCCGACTGCCTGCCGCCGCTGATCGCCGCGGCCACCCTGCCGCCCGCGACGATGCAGGCCGCGACGGCGCTGGCGCGGCGGCTGGTCGAGCGGATGCGGGCGAAGGCGCGCGGCGGCGGCGTCGAGGGGCTGATCCACGAATATTCGCTGGCCAGCGAGGAGGGCGTGGCGCTGATGTGCCTCGCCGAGGCGCTGCTGCGCATCCCCGACGACGCCACGCGCGACGCGCTGATCCGCGACAAGATCGGCGGCGGCGACTGGCAGGCCCATCTCGGCAGGAGCCCGTCGCCGTTCGTGAATGCCGCGACCTGGGGCCTGCTGATCACCGGCAAGCTCGCCGCCACGCACAGCGAGCGCGGCCTGTCGGCGGCCTTGACCCGGCTGGTGGCGCGCGGTGGCGAGCCGGTGATCCGCGCCGGCGTGAACCTCGCCATGCGGCTGATGGGCGAGCAGTTCGTCGCCGGCCAGACGATCGAGGAGGCGCTCGACAACGGCCGGCCGTGGCTGCGCAAGGGCTTCCGCTATTCCTACGACATGCTGGGCGAGGCGGCGGTGACGGCGGCGCAGGCGCGGCACTATTTCGACGCCTATGCCGGAGCGATCCAGGCGATCGGCGCGGCGTCGGCGGGGCGCGGCGTGCAGGACGGGCCGGGCCTGTCGATCAAGCTCTCGGCGCTGCATCCGCGCTATGCCCGCAGCCAGATCGGGCGGGTCCATGCCGAGCTCTATCCGCGGCTGAAGGCGCTGGCGCTGGCCGCGCACGCGCTCGACATCGGCTTCAACATCGACGCCGAGGAGGCCGACCGGCTCGAGCTCTCGCTCGACCTGCTGGAGCGGCTGTGCCTCGAGCCCGAGCTGGCCGGCTGGCACGGCATCGGCTTCGTGGTGCAGGCCTACCAGAAGCGCTGCCCGTTCGTGATCGATTGGCTGGTCGACCTCGCGCGGCGCAGCGGCCATCGGCTGATGGTGCGGCTGGTCAAGGGCGCCTACTGGGACGGCGAGATCAAGCGCGCGCAGGTCGACGGGCTGGACGGCTTCCCGGTCTTCACGCGCAAGGTGCACACCGACGTGTCGTTCGTCGCCTGCGCGCGCAAGCTGCTCGCCGCGACCGACGCGGTGTTCCCGCAGATCGCCACGCACAACGCGCTGAGCCTCGCGACCATCCACGCCGTCGCGCCGGCCGGGCAGTACGAGTTCCAGTGCCTGCACGGCATGGGCGAGAGCCTCTACGAGGAGGTCGTCGGGCCGGGCGGGCTCGGCGTGCCGTGCCGCATCTATGCGCCGGTCGGCACGCACGAGACGCTGCTTGCCTATCTCGTGCGCCGGCTGCTGGAGAACGGCGCCAACAGCTCGTTCGTGCACCAGATCGCCGATCCGGATTTTCCGCTCGACCGGCTGCTGGCCGATCCGGTCGCCGAGGCGCGGGCGCTTCGGCCGGTCGGCCGGCCGCACGACCGCATCGCCCTGCCGCGCGCGCTGTTCGGCGCGGAGCGGCCCAACTCGATGGGCCTCGATCTCAGCAACGAGCACGCCCTTGCCGCGCTCGACCGGGCGTTCGGGCGCGAGAGCGGGCGGGCGCAGCCGATGCTCGGCGATGGGCCGCGCGAGGGTAATTCACGTCCGGTCTACAACCCGGCCGATCCGGGCGACCTCGTCGGCTCGGTCGTCGAGGCGACGGCCGAGCTGGTCGACGCCGCCTGCGCCCGGGCGGTGCCGTGGAGCGCCCCGCCTTCGGTGCGCGCAGAGGCCCTGAAGCGAATCGCCGACCGGCTGGAGGCACGGCTGCTGCCGCTCGGCGGGCTGATCGTCCGGGAAGCGGGCAAGACATGGGCGAATGCCGTGGGAGAAGTGCGCGAAGCCGTCGACTTCCTGCGCTACTACGCGGGCCAGGTGCGGGATTGGGCGGGCGATTCGCACGCACCTTTGGGGATCGTGGCGTGTATAAGCCCGTGGAATTTTCCACTCTCGATCTTCGTCGGCCAGATCGCCGGCGCGCTCGCCGCCGGCAACGGCGTGATCGCCAAGCCGGCCGAGGAGACGCCCCTGGTCGCGGCCCAGGCGGTCCGCCTGTTTCTCGGCGCCGGCCTGCCGCCCGGCGTGCTCCAGCTCCTGCCCGGCGACGGAGCGGTCGGCGCGCGGCTGGTCGCCAATCCCGCCATCGCCGGCGTCGCCTTCACCGGCTCGACCGACGCCGCCCGCTCGATCGCCCGCACGCTCGCCCGGCGCGGACGCGTGCCGTTGATCGCCGAGACCGGCGGCCAGAATATCCTGGTCGCCGATTCCTCCGCGCTGCCCGAGCAGCTGGTCGGCGACGTGCTCGCCTCGGCCTTCGATTCAGCCGGCCAGCGCTGCTCGGCGCTGCGCGTGCTCTGCCTGCAGGACGACATCGCCGACCGCGTGCTGGCGATGCTGAAGGGCGCCATGGCCGAGCTCGCCGTCGGCGACCCCGCCCGCCTCTCGACCGATATGGGCCCGGTGATCTCCGCCGAGGCGCAGGAACGGCTCACCGGCCACATCGCCGCCATGCGTGCGCGCGGCCACGTCGTGACCCAGGGTGCCGTGGCGCCGGGCCTCTTCGTGCCGCCGACGATCGTCGAGATCGGCGCGATCGCCGACCTGCCGGGCGAGGTCTTCGGTCCGGTGCTGCACGTCCTGCGCTATCCGCGCGAGGAGAGGGACGACATCGTGCGCCAGGCCAACGCCACCGGCTTCGGCCTGACCTTCGGCGTGCACAGCCGCATCGACGAGACGATCGAGCGCGTCACCGCGCTGAGCGGGGCCGGCAACCAGTACGTCAACCGCACCGTGATCGGCGCGGTGGTCGGCGTGCAGCCGTTCGGCGGCCACGGCCTGTCGGGCACCGGCCCGAAGGCCGGCGGCCCCCTCTATGTGCGCCGCCTGCTGTCCAAGGCGCCGCCGGTGTCGCTCGAAAGCCTGCCTCGCCCGCTGCCCGGCCCGGTCGGGGAGCACAACGAGTACATGCTGCGTACCAAGGGTACGATCCTCTGCATGGCGCGCGACCCGGCCGAGCGTCAGGTGCAGATCGAGGCAGCTCGCGCCACCGGCAATCGCGTCTCGGCAGATCCCGACGATCCCGAGATTTCGGCCGCCCTGTTCGCCGGCAGCGAGGAGGAGCTACTGGCGTTGTGCCGTCGACTGGCGGAACGCGACGGTCCGATCGTGCCGGTGCACGTGGCGCCCTATCCGTTGGAATTCCTGGTCGACGAGGTCTCGATCAGCGTCAACACCGCCGCCGCCGGCGGCAACGCCAGCCTGATGACGATCGGCTAGAGCGGCTGGGCCTGCAGTTCCGCGGGGGGCCTGGAGGTAAAGGGTCCGTAGCGGCCGGGCTTCATCTTCTCGTTGATGCAGAGCATCCGCGCCGAGGTGTCGAACTGGACGCGCTTGGCCTCGCAGGCCTCGTAGGTCATCGGACCGGCGAAGATCTCCGGACCGAAGACCACCAGGGGGCGCGGCCGCTGGAGGTACCAGCCGGGGCCGGTGTAGGCGACGTCCGGACCCCTGCTGCCGCTGCAGGCGCCCAAGGTCGTCGCCAGGACGAGGCCCGCCAGGACCGGCCACTTCACCATCGTCATCCCCCGAAACATCGGACCGCAGGTTACAGGGCCTCTTGCGATGCAACAATGGCTTTTGCCCCGCCCGGCAAGCCGGGCTAAGAAGGGCGCCATCGAGGAGCTTCAGGGGGGAGCTGCTTCAAAAAGGGGCAGCCGGCGCATTTTGAACGATTTGCCGCAGACACAGGGACTCTACGACCCACGCAACGAACATGATTCGTGCGGCGTCGGCTTCGTGGCCAACATCAAGGGCCACAAGTCGCACGACATCGTGCGCCAGGGCCTGCGCATCCTGGTCAATCTCGACCATCGCGGCGCGGTCGGTGCCGATCCGCTGGTCGGCGACGGTGCAGGCTGCATGATCCAGACGCCCGATGCCCTGCTGCGCGACTGGGCCGGCAAGGCGGGGGTCGATCTGCCGGAGCCGGGCCACTACGCCGTGGCGATGTGCTTCATGCCGCAGAACGAAAAGGCGCGCGCCTTCGCGGTCAAGCGGCTGGAGCACCTGATCAAGGTCGAGGGCCAGACGCTGCTGGGCTGGCGCGACGTGCCGACCGATACGACGGGGCTGGGCACCGCCGTTATCGAGCGCATGCCGGTCATCAGGATGGCGATCGTCGGCCGCAGCCCCCAGCTTGCCGACCAGGATGCCTTCGAGCGCAAGATTCTTGCGATTCGCAAGCAGACCCAGAACCCGCTGGTCGAGCTGGAGAAGAAGCACAAGCTGCCTGGCCTGTCGCAGCTCTACATGCCGTCCTTCTCGACGCGCACGGTGGTCTACAAGGGCCTGCTGCTGGCCTCGCAGGTCGAGAGCTTCTACGAGGACCTGCGCAACCCGCTGACCCGGTCGGCGCTCTGCCTGGTGCACCAGCGCTTCTCGACCAACACCTTCCCGTCGTGGAAGCTGGCGCATCCCTATCGCTTCATCGCCCACAACGGCGAGATCAACACGGTGCGCGGCAACGTCAACTGGATGTATGCCCGCCGGCG
>CAMFJT010000265.1 GCA_945957125.1 uncultured Rhodospirillales bacterium
ATCCCGTCGCGCCAGTCGACCCCGTCGCGCCGGTCGATCCAGTCGCGCCAGTCGAGCCTCTGGTGCCAGTCGAGCCCGTTGCTCCGGTCGAACCTGTGGCGCCCGTCGCGCCCGTCGCGCCGGTGGCACCTGTACTACCGGTGGCACCAGTCGTGCCGGTCGCGCCCGTGCTGCCCGTGGCGCCCGTGCTGCCGGTAGCACCGGTCGCGCCAGTCGCCCCGGTGGTGAGCGTGCCCGAGACGCTTGCCGTCAGCGTGGCATCGGCAGCGGCATCGACCGTCCAGGTGCCGCTGAAGAAATTGTAGCTCGCGCCGTAGACGGCGATGCCGCCAGCCGCCGCGCTGCCGAGGGTGTAGGTCCCCGCGGGAAGGGAGACCAGGACGGCGAAGGAACCCGCGTTCGATGCCGTTCCGCCCGCGGAGGAATCGGCGATCACGAAGTTCCCGATGACCTGGTTGGTACCTCCGTTGTTCCAGATGACGAAGTACGTCCCGACCGCGGTGCCCGCCGCATACGAGCCGTAGATGTCGATCGGCAGGCCGGGGCCGGTGGAGGTGATCGTCGCGAGGATGCCGGGATACGTCGCCCTCCCCGCCGCCGTCAGCGGCGCCTCGACGGCTTTCCGGCCGGTCCGCGCACGCAATTCCCAGCTGCCGCCGAGGCTGGCGGCGCCGACCAGCCCCGATGCCGCCGCGACGCCCGCGCCGATCGCCCGCTCGAGCGCGGCGAGGAAGTCGGCGCCCGCCCTTCCCGCGCCGACCCGACAGCTCCACAAGGCCAGCGTGCCACCGGCGCCCAGCGCCTGGCCGATCGCTGCCAGCTCCTCGCGCTCGTCACCGATCGTGGCCGCCGACCAGTCGCCGGCAGCAAAGCGCACCTGCCCGGGAGCGCCGTGGGCAACGACGTGAACGACGGCGAGGCCGCTTCGGCCCGCAAGCGCGCCGGCGATCTGCCGCGCGACCGGCTGCCCCTCCTCCAGCACGACCGCTTCGAGACCCGGACGCAGGCCCGCCAGGAGCGCACCGGCCTCGGCGACAGCGGCATCCACGAAAACCAGCTCGCGCACGACGGATCGGCCGATCGCCTGGACCGCAGGAGCCACGTCGTCGATCGCGGGAATGCGAGGAGACTCGCTAAGCATCCGCCCCCCGATCGGGCGATGCCATGGCGAACATGGCGCCGGTCAGCGCGCCATCGGGCGCGTCGATCGACCACCCGCCGCGATCGCCGGCCGAGAACCTGCCGGCGTAGACGCCGATCCCGCCGGCGCCGGCACTCAGCTCATAGGTTCCCGCCGCCAGCCTGAGCCGAACCGCGAACGTTCCCCCGAGCCCCGCGGCGACGTCGAAGGACGCCAGCTCGCGACGCTCCTCCCCGGCATTCAGCACGACGAAATACCGGCCGGCCTTGGTGCCCGGCTTCCATGACCCACCGACGCAGACCGGCCGGGAGTATCCCACGGATCGAACGGTGGCAGGGGCGGCTGGGTCGATCGTCATGGCGAAGCCGGCCCCCTCAAACCGCAACCATGGGCAGGCGCGGCGCGGCCGCGGCGCCCGCCAACCGCTCGAGCTCGACTCCCGCCTTGGCCACGCCGGCCGCCTGCGCCTGCGTCAGCCAGCGTTCGGCCGCCGCCAGATCGGTCGATCCCGCCAGCCCGCCGGCCAGGTATCGCCCGAGCATGAGCTGCCCGTAAGGATGTCCGCTTTCCGCCGCTTGCCGGAACCAGTCCTGCGCAGAAGCGCGCCCGGCACCGTCACGAGCGCCCTCGGCGAGCATGCCGAGAGCGAACATCGCCCCGCCATGGCCTTGCGCCGCCGCCTTCGTGAACAGGTTCCGTGCCGCCGCCGGGTCGCGCGGCCCGCCGCGACCGTTCACCATCATCTCGCCCAGAAGGACCTGCGCCTCGAGCACGCCGGACTGCGCGGCGCGATCGAGCCAACCGCGCGCCTCGGCCGGATCGGCCTCGATGCCGCGTCCCTCGGCGAGCAGGCGCCCATACCAATATTGCGCCATCGGCACGCCCTCGGCGGCGCGGCGCAGCCAGGTCATCGCCTTGCGCTCGTCCCGCTCGAGGCCGACGCCCTCGGCGAGGCAGATGGCGAAATTGAACGCCGCGATGAGATCGCCGCCGTCCGCGGCCTGCTCGAACCAGTCGCGTACGTTGAGCAGGTCGCCGCCGATACCGTCGGCCAGGACGAGCCCCCCCAGCTCGGTCCGGGCCGGCTTGTCGCCCCCGGCCGCAGCCCGCTGCAGCCACAGAGCGGCCGCCTCGCGATCGACCTCCCCGGCCGCGCCCGTGAAATAAAGCTGGCCGAGCATGCGCGCGGCCGCGGCATGGCCGCGATCCGCCGCGCGCCGCAGCCAGGTCATCGCCTCGACGTAGTTCGGTGGCAGATCACCGCCGCGCGCATGGAGATATCCAACCATCGCCGCGGCCTCGACGTCGCCGGCCTCGGCCGCCCGGCGCAGCCAGGACTCTCCCGCCACGACGTTGCGCACAGTCCCGCGGCCATGGAGAAGAGCCAGGCCCCAGCGCAGCTTCGCCTGCGGCACGCCCTTCCGCGCCGCTTTGCGATACAGGGCGGCGGCAGATGCCGGATCGCGCGGGACGCCGACTCCGAATTCGGTCATGGCGCCCAGCAGGTAGACGGCCATCCCCAATCCCGCCTCCGCGGCCTTGCACAGCTCGGCCACGGCCTCGCGCAGCGTCGCCTCGCTCCGCCCGGCGCGCAGCAACGCCAGGCCGAGCCCGAGCGAGCCCTGGGGGCAGCCGGCCGCCGCGCAACGCCGGTACCACAGTTCCGCCTGCTCCAGATCACGCAGCGACTCCGGCCCGGACGTGAGGATGTTGCCGACCAGCGCCTGCGCCTCGGCCACCCCCTGCTCGGCAGCGCGGCGCGCCCAGGCCAGGGCGGTCTCGTGATCGGGCCTGGCGGCTTCCTCGCCGGGAAAGAGACGCGCGATCGTGCGGCCGGCTTCGGTGTCGTAGCCGACACCCTGCGCGAAAAGTGCGGCCATCAGCAGCTGGCCCTGGCCGTGGCCCTGCTGCGCTGCCTGTTCCAGCCAGCGCACCGCTTCGGCCCGGCTCTGCGGCACCGCGCGGCCCTCGAGATAGCAATGGCCCAGGCGGTACTGCGCCTCGACGTTGCCGCGACCGGCGGCACGCGCCAGGTGGCGCAGGCCCTTGCCGGGCTTGCCGCGCTCGAGCAGGCGCAGGCCCACGCGCAGCCGTGCCCGGCTCGAGAAGGGCGCGGCCAGACGATCGACGATCGTCCTCGTGAGGGTCGGGAGGCCCATGACCTACGGCTCCCGCATGCCTTCGAGACCCACGGGCAGCACGCGGGCGAACAGATAGGTCAGGATGTTGCGCTCCCCGACCTTGATGTCCGCGGTCACGGGCATGCCGCGCTTGAGCTCGAAGCCGCCGGCGACGCCGTGCATCTTGACGTCGTCGACGGCGATACGCGCCTTGTAGAAGGCCGGCATCTGCCTGAACGTCGCGTCGCGCTGCGTCTCGTCCGGCCCGACGAAGCTGTCGGCGCTGATCGTCCGTACCGAGCCCTCGGCGACGCCGTATTGCACGTACGGGAACGTGTCGAACTTGATCGTCACCTTCTGCCGGTCCCGGACGTAACCGGCATCGGCGCCGGTAACCCGCGCCTCGATCTCGAAGGACGACTCCCGCGCGGCGAGGGTGATGAACTGCTCTCCCGACTGCATGACGGCGCCGACCGAGACCTTCGCGATCGACAGCACCACGCCGTCCTGCTCGGCACGCAGCTCGACGAGCTGGTTGCGCAGGTTGGCCTTGCGCAGGCTCTCCTTCGCATTGTCGAGGCTGCGGCTGCGCTCGTGCAGCTCCTGGTTCACCTGAGCCTTCCACTGCTGCTCGAAGGCAGTGCGCTCGGCCATCATCTGCTGCAGGTCGTGGGTCGCCCGCTCGGCCGCGCCGGTGGCATCGGTGAGATTGCGCTGCATCTCGACGCGGAGATCCTCCGCGACGAGGCGATTCATCTGGCTGCCGACCTTCTGCCGCTCCAGCTCCTTGCGCTTGGCCTCGACCTCGCGGGCGATGCCCAGGCGCTGGGTGAAGGCTTCGATGTCGGCCCGGGCACGCGCGATCTGTGCCTGCAGGCTTCCGACCCTCTGCCCGTAGCTGTCGATCTGGGATCGGTACTGAGCCTGCCGCTGGCCGTAGAGCGCCACCTGCACGGCCGCCGCCGCATCGGATGTGGTCGGGCGGTAAGGCTCGCCGGAAGCCTCCGCGGTCAAGCGCTCGACCTCCGGCTGGAAGCTGCGGACCTGCGCCTCGAGTGCGCCGACATCGGCCGACGAAAAGGTCGGATCGAGCCGCGCCAGCACCTGCCCGGCATGGACGGTCTGGCCCTCGCGCACGTTGATCTCGCGCACGATGGCGGTTTCGAAAGGCTGGACCACCACGGTCGGCTGAAGCGTCACGACGCGCCCAGGCGCCGTCACCACCATGTCGATCGGAACGAGCGCGGCGGCCGTCAGGCAGGCCGCGATCATCGAGATCACCGTCCACAGCATGCTGCGCGCCGCGGGTTGCACGGGCGTGGCCAGCAGCACTGCCGTGGGCGCCTCGAACTCGAGCAGCGAGCCGGTCGGATCCGCCGGTCGAGCCGCGCGGTGCAGGCCGTTGGCCGGAACCAGAGCAGGGAATTGCAGGCTCATGCGATCACCGGCTTGGGAACCGGGCGCACGCCATGCGTCTCGACATGGCGGTTCTGCTGCATCCAGAGATGGCGATAGATCGCGCAGCGTTCGACCAGCTCGGCGTGCCGGCCGATATCGGCAACGCGCCCGCGATCCATGACCAGGATCTGGTCGCAGTCGACCAGCGAGGCGAGACGATGGGATACGATAACCATCGTACGTCCGTGGGCGATGCGCATGAGGTTGGCATGGACCAGCGCTTCGCTTTCCGGGTCGAGCGCGCTGGTCGCCTCGTCGAGGATCAGGATGCGCGGGTCGGCGACGAGAGCCCGGGCGATGGCCAGGCGCTGGCGCTGGCCGCCCGAAAGATTGGCCGCGCTCTCCTCGATCCAGGTCTCGTAGCCACGCGGCAGGCGCTCGATGAATTCCTCGGCACCCGAGAGCCGGGCCGCATGCACGGCATCCTCGAGCGTGAGGTTGGGGCGGCCGGCGACGATGTTGTCGAGCACGGTGCCGCGAAACAGGAAGTTGTCCTGCATCACCGTCCCGACGCTGCGCCGCAGGTACGTCAGGTTGATCTCGCGCAGGTCGGTGCCGTCGATCTTGAGGAAGCCCGCATAGTCGCGATTCATGCCCTGCAGCAGGCGCGTCAGCGTGGACTTTCCGGAGCCGCTGCGCCCGACCACGCCGAGCATGGTGCCGGCAGCGACGTCCAGGCTCACCTTGTCCAGGGCCGCGGTCTTCGATCCGGGATAGGAGAACGTGACCTCGTTGAAGCTGATCGCGCCCTCGAACACCGGCCGCAGGCCGCCGCGCGTGGCCGCCGTCTCGGTCGGGTTATTGAGCACCTCGCCGACCTGCGTCACCGAGGAGCGCACGTCCTCGATGTCCTGGATGAGCTTGGCCAGGCCGATCAGCGGCCCGGCGACGCGGGTGCCCAGCATCATGAAGGCGATCAGCGCACCGGTCGAGATGCCGCTCAGTTCGCTCGGCGTGGTCAGAACGAGATAGGCGCCCACCAGAAGAACGCCGCGATCGACGAACCTCTCGAGCGGCGTCACCAGCGTCTGGGCCCAGTTGGCGATGCGGCCGGCCTGGAGGCGGGCCTGCCCCGCATCGGCGACGCGTTCATCCCATTCGAGCTTCCTGGCGTTCTCGAGCGCGAGCGCCTTGACCGTTCGGATGCCGTGCACGGTCTCGACGAGCACCGCACCCTTCTTGATCTCGGCCTCGATCATGGTGCCCCAGACGCGGCGGATCGGCGGCAGGAACGCAAGGACGACCAGGGCGATCACCGTCGAGACCGCCAGCACCATCCAGGCAAGCGTCGCGCTGATCCAGAAGAGGAACGGAAGCAGCACCACCAGGGTGAACATGTCGAGGAAGGTGCTGAGCAGCTTGCCGGTGAGGAAATCCCGGATCTTGAAGACCTGGGAGATGCGATGCGTCGTTCCTCCGGTCGGCATCCTCTCGAAAAAATCGATCGGCAGGGCGAGCAGGCGCGCGAACACATGCAGGTTGAGCCGGACATCGATGCGCGTGGACATGATCTCGACGAGCTCGCGCCGCGCGTAGCCGAGCACCGTTTCGTATCCCACGATCAGCGCCATGATGAGCGAGATCAGGATGAGCGTGGACATGCTCTGATGCGTCAGCACCCGGTCGATGGCGATCATCACCAGGAAAGGCGGAAGGACCTGCAGCACGCTCAGCGTCAACGAGGAGGCGACGACCTCGCGCAGGATGCGGCGTTCGCCGAGCACCATCCGCGCCAGCCATGCCAACGAAAACGGCTCCTCCTCCGGCGACGCGCCGCGCATGCGGCGGACCAGCAAGGCGGTCCCCTGCCACAGCTGCAGCAGGCGCAACTCGTCGACGGCGACCGGTGGATCGCCCGGTGGCGTCCGCGGGTCCTTCAGGTAGACGACCTCGCGCGCGACATCGCGGCCAACGAGGAGAGCGGCGCTGCCGTCGCTGAGCAGCAGCACGACCGGGGCATCCGACTGCAGGCGCAGGAGATTGCGCCACCGCAGCCGCACGGCCTTTGCCCACAGGCCCGAGTCCCGCATCCACGCGACGAGAGTGGCCGGTGACGGCACCTCCTCTCCGGGAAGCGGGCGGAAATCGCGGCTGTCCAGCCGGGTGCCGTGATAGCGCGCGGCAGCCACCAGGGCTTCAAGCCGGCATTGCGCCGCCTGCTCCTCCGCAACCGCGCTACCGTGTGGACGATGAACGTCGCCCCCGGCAGTCGACTCGACAACACCCATGCCGTTCAACCGACTACACCCCAAGAGGTGGCAGGATACAGAGATTGCATCGTCGAGGAAGAATTAAGTGATCCAGAGGGGACGAGCCATTTTGCCACGCCTGCTCCACCGCAAAAATAACAGCCGATTCCGAAGCCTTGCCGGAAAGGCAGGCAACGGCGCGCATCGACAGTGCCAATTTCTACAAAAATAATGCAATAAGATGTCTTTGTCCAGTTCGTCCGGCGTTCCATGCAATTGCGGCTGCTTCTCATTGCCGATTCCTGCTTGACGGCAGGGTGCGGCGCCCCATAGGTTCCGCGCCCTTTTCAACAGACCGGCGGGCGCCATGCCCCAGATCCTGGTCGAGCGACTGGCCAAATCCTATCGCATCGCAGAACGGGCGCCCGGCATGGCCGGCGCGCTGGGCGGCCTGCTACGCCGCCGCTGGCGCGAAGTGAAGGCTCTGGTCGACGTCTCCTTCAGCCTCGAGGCAGGCGAGGTGCTGGCCTTCATCGGACCGAACGGCGCGGGCAAGTCGACGACCGTCAAGATCCTGTCGGGAATCCTGCGGCCGTCCGCCGGGCGGGTCGAGGTCGGCGGTCTCGTCCCTTACGAGGATCGCCTCCGCCATGTCGCCCGGATCGGCGTGGTGTTCGGTCAGCGCAGCCAGCTCTGGTGGGACCTGCCCGTCGTCGACGGCTTCGATCTGCTGGCCGACATCTACCGAATCGCGCCGGAGCGCTATCGCCGGCGGCGCGACGAGCTCGTCGCCCTGCTGCGGCTCGAACCCCTGCTCGCCCAGCCGGTCCGCCAGCTCTCGCTCGGCCAACGCATGCGCGCGGAGTTCGCGGCCGCCCTGCTCCACGATCCCGCGATCCTGTTCCTGGACGAGCCCACGATCGGGCTCGATGCGCCGTCGAAGCTCGCCGTGCGCGATTTCGTGAAGCGCCTCAACCGCGAGCAGAACGTCACCGTCCTGCTGACGACGCACGACATGCACGATGTCGAGGCGCTGGCGCAGCGCGTCGTCGTCATCGGCCAGGGCCGGCTGCTGGCCGACAGCACCCTCGACCGCCTGCGCTCCGGCGTATTCGCCGAGCGGCGGCTCTGGATCGATTTCA
>CAMFJT010000266.1 GCA_945957125.1 uncultured Rhodospirillales bacterium
GTTGCCATCCTTCGAGACGCTCCGCTTCGCTGCGCTCCTCAGGATGAGGTGGGAGGGTAGCCAGATCGCTTTCTTGCCATCGGCCGATAAATTCACAACCTCTCCGTGGCGCTCGTGATCTGAGATGAGCGCCACGGAGTGGCGCGGTCCCAGCGCATGACGTCCGAGGCGAAATAGCCAGGAAAGCCTCGATTCATGCGAAGGGGTTGTCGTCGCCTTCCCAATAGCGCTTGAGCAGGGGGACCTGGAAGAAGGCGAAGACAAGGGTCGCCGGGAAGCTCACGAACATCTTGCTGGCGATCCAGGTCTCGGTCGAGAAGCTACGCCAGGCAACTTCGTTGATCGCGGCGAGCACGAAGAAGAACAGCGCCCAACGTACCGTCAGCTTGCGCCAGCCCTCGTCGGTGAGCTGGAACGCGGCGCCGAAGATCGGCTTCAGCAGCGGCCGCTTCAGGATCAGCAGGCCGCCGCCGAGGATCACGCCGAACAGGCAGTTCACGATGGTCGGCTTGAGCTTGATGAAGGTCTCGTCCTGCAGCCAGATGGTGAGGCCGCCGAACACCAGCACGAAGAAGCCGCCGACCATCGGCATGATCGGCCAACGCCCCTCCATCCAGCGATAGCAGGGCAGCGCGATCGCCGTGGCGACGATGAACACCGCCGTGCCGACGAAGATGCCCCACTTCGAGTTGGCCGCGAAGAACAGCAGCAGCGGCCCCAGCTCCAGCGCCGTGGCGTAGAGCTTGCGCATGCCCTTCTCGGGCTTGATGTCGTCGCTCATGTCGGCAGGCCCATCAGGCTCCTCGCGAACACCTTCGCCTCGAACGGCTGCAGGTCGTCGATGCCCTCGCCGACGCCGACCGCCACCACCGGCAGCTTGAACTTCTCGGCCAGCGCCACCAGTACGCCGCCCTTGGCACTGCCGTCGAGCTTGGTCACCACCAGCGCATCGACCGGCGACATCGCCTTGAAGGTCTCGACCTGGGCGTGCGCGTTCTGGCCGACCGTCGCATCGAGCACCAGCAGGCAGGAATGGGGCGCCGAGACATCGAGCTTGCGGATCACACGCACGATCTTGGCCAGCTCGTCCATCAGGTTGGACTTGTTGTGCAGCCGGCCGGCGGTGTCGATCAGCAGCACGTCGCAGCGTTCGGCCCGCGCCTTCTCCAAGGCCTCGTAGGCCAGGCCCGCGGCATCGGCACCGGTCTGCTTGGCGACCACCGGCACGCCGGCGCGCTCACCC
The DNA here is from genome assembly GCA_945957125.1 of uncultured Rhodospirillales bacterium. Lineage (GTDB taxonomy): Bacteria > Pseudomonadota > Alphaproteobacteria > Reyranellales > Reyranellaceae > Reyranella. The sequence continues at coordinate 1,244 of CAMFJT010000266.1, forward strand.
CACACCTTGAGCTGCTCGACCGCGGCGGCGCGGAACGTGTCGCCCGCCGCCAGCATCACCGTCCGGCCCTCGCCCTTGTAGAGATGGGCGAGCTTGGCGATGGTCGTGGTCTTGCCGCTGCCGTTGACGCCGATCACCAGCACGACATGCGGCTTGTGTGCCGCATCGATGGTCAGCGGCCGGGCAACGGGCTGCAGGATCTCGGCAATATCCTCGGCGAAGGCCTCGCGAACCTCCTCGTCGGTCACTTCCTTGCCGAACCGCTCCTTGCCGAGCTTGGCGATCAGCCGCGCGGCCACGGTGACGCCGAGATCGGCCTGGATCAGCACGTCCTCGAGCTCGCCGAGCGTGGCCTGGTCGAGCTTCTTCTTGGTGAAGATTCCGGGGATGCTCTCGGTGAAGAGCTCGGTGATGCCCGCGGTGACCTTCTTGGCCGACTTCGAGAGCCCGTCGCGCAGGCGGCCGAGCCAGCCTCTCTTCTCCACCGTGCCTTCCGTCTCGACGGCCACATGCGCCCGAGGTTCGTGCCTATCGACAGGCGCTTCGCCCGGAGGCGGCGAAATCGGCGTCTCGGCTCGAGCCTCGATCGCCGATGCCGGCAGCGGCTGTGTCTCCACCGGCGTTGGCGGCTCGATCGGCTGGGCCGGCTCCGTTGGCTTCGGCGGCTCCTCTGCCGGGGGCGGCTCTGCCGCCCGGGGCGGCTCGCTGGCGGGGGTTCCGCGCGAGCGGAACCGCGCAAACCAGCCCTTCTTCTCGGTCTCGCTCACCGGGACACCTCAGGAAAGCAGCGAGCGGTCGAGCTCACCCTTGAAGGCGAGCGTGATGCCGCCGGTCATCATCACGTGGCCGTCACGCAGCCATTCGATCGTCAGCGTGCCCTCCTGCAGGAGGACGTCGGCCTTGCGCTCGACCAGGCCACGCCGGGACGCCGCCACGACGGCCGCGCAGGCGCCCGAGCCGCAGGCGAGCGTGAGCCCCGCGCCGCGCTCCCAGACGCGCAGCTTCATCCGGCCGGCGCCGACCATCTGCGCAACGCCGATATTGGCGCGCTCGGGAAAGAACCGGTCGTGCTCGAGCCGCGGCCCCAGCTCGGCGAGCGGGATGGCGTCGAGATCGTCGACGAAGAAGGTGGCGTGCGGATTGCCCATGCTGGTGCCGACCGGATCCTGCAGCGGACCGATCCCGACGGGCAGGTGATTGGTGTCGCAGGCCCCGGCGACCGGGATGTCGCGCCAGTCGAGCCGGGCCGGGCCCATGTCGACCGAGATCACGCCCTCTCCGACCTTCTGCGATTCGAGCAGGCCCGAGATGGTCTGGACGGTCACCAGGTCGGTATTGCGCTCGCCCATCAGGACCGAGGCCACGCAGCGCGTGGCGTTGCCGCAGGCGCCCGCCTCGCCGCCGTCGGGATTGTAGATGCGCATGAAGACGTCGGCGTCGCGATCGGTCGGCGGCTCGAGCACGATGAGCTGGTCGCAGCCCACGCCGAGGCGGCGGTCGGCGATGGCGCGCCGGCGCGCGACGGGCAGGTCGAGCGGGCTGGCGCGGCCGTCGAGGACGACGAAATCGTTGCCCAGGCCATGCATCTTGAGGAAGGGAGTGCCGGTCACCGGGGCTATATGGCCGTTCGCCCCGGCCAGCGCAACGAGCGCGCCCGGACCTCGCCGGCATGCGGGCCGCCCAGCTCGCGCACGTCCAGCGTCGCCAGCCGCTTGGTGTAGATCGTCATGTGCAGGATGCCGAGCGGGTCGTGGGGCATCGCCGGCTCGACGAACAGGCCGCGCCCGGCGTCCCACGCCGGCGTGGCGTGGTGGATCGGCCAGTTGCAGCGGCTGGGCAGCGGCTCGCAGGCGAAACCATGGTCGTAGACCAGCACGTTGAGCGCGATCTGGTCGGTCATGTCGGCCGAGCGCTGCAGCGACTGGCCCAGCAGCTCGGCCCAGCCCTGCCAGTGCGGCGCGTCGGCCCGCAGCGCGAAGACGCCGGCATTGATCAGCGGAAAACGGATCAGGCGGTCGGCCGTCTCCTGCCCGAACGCGGCGGCATAGGCCGCGCCGTTGATCGTCGAGAATTCCGTCCAGGCATGATGGTAGTGGCGCATCGAGCGATGGATCTCGGGCGCCACCGCGAGAGCGCCGGTCCGCGCGGCGCGCAGGAACAGGGCAATGGCGTCGCCCTGCTGCACCCAGCAATCGGCGTCGATCCAGAAATAGAGGTCGAAGCCGGGGAAGTAGCGCGGCAGGAACGGCCGGGCGGTCAGCGCCTTGTAGCCGTCCTTGAGCCGGGCACGGCCGGGAAAGTCGAAGTCCCACTCCGGCACGACGAAGACTGCGCCCTGTGCGGCGAACCAGGCGCGCTGCTCGGCCGTCAGGCCGCAATCGAGGATGCCGAGCGCCAGCGCACGGCCCTCTTCGGTCGCACGCAACGAGCCCACGCAGTCGCGCAGCAGGTCGAAGTAGGCGGCGTCGCCGCCTGTGATCGCGATGGCCTTTTCCGTCACCGGGCAAAGATGCCACAGTCCGCCCCTTCGGAGGAATCATGGCCAAGCACGTCGACTATTACGTCTCGCTCAACTCGCCCTGGACCTATCTCGCCTCGAAGCGCTTCGAGGCCATGGCGCAGAAGCACAATGCCAGCGTCACCATCTGGCCGGTCGATTTCGGCTCGGTGTTCGCCGTCTCGGGCGGCCTGCCGCTGCCCAAGCGGTCGCCGCAGCGTCAGGCCTATCGCATGATGGAGCTGAAGCGCTGGCGCGACCATCTCGGCATCGCGCTGACCCTCGAGCCGAAATACTTCCCGGCCGACGAGGTGCCCGCGGCGCGATGCGTCATCGCGCTGCGCGAGCAGGGCCGCATGGCGGACGCCATCAAGCTGGCGCATGCCGTGCTCAGCGCATTGTGGACCGAGGAGAAGAACACCGGCGATCCCGCGACGCTGAAGGCGATCATCGCCGCCTGCGGCCTCGACGCCGACGCCGTCATGCAGGCCGGCGCCGCGCCCGAGACGGCCGCCAAGCGCGATGAATACACCAAGGCCGCGATCGACAGCGGCGTGTTCGGCGCCCCGTTCTTCATCATCGACGGCGAACGCTTCTGGGGCCAGGACCGCCTCGACTTCGTCGAACGCAAGCTGGCGTCGTGATCTTGCCGGACCGCGGGCGTCTCGCATGCTCATGAATCATGAGGCGGGCGAGACGCCCGCGGTCCGGCAAGATCAGACGCCCGGCAGGTAGACCGCGGCGAGCAGCGCGAAGCCGTTATTGAGGACGTGCGCGACGAGCGAGGGGAGCAGGGAATCGGTGCGCCGGCGCATCCAGCCGAACAGCAGGCCGAGCGGGAGAACGAGCACGATGTGCGCGGGCTCGAAATGGGCGGCGGCGAAGGCGAGCGAGCTGACGATCAAGGCGGCCATGGTACTCCAGCGGCCGGCGACCCAGCCGTAGATCAGGCCGCGAAACACCAGCTCCTCGACGATCGGCGCGAGCACCGCCAGCAGCAGCAGGCTCGGGGCGATCTGCTTGGGCACCAGCTCGATCACCTGCTTCATGCCCTGCGGCTCGATGCCGAGCTGGCTCACGGCCACGGACAAAGCGAGCGTGGCGAGCGGGCCGAACACGAGGAATTTCCACGGCGCCGGCCGCAGCCCGAGCGCGGGGAGGGCTGCCCGGCCGAGAGGGGCGACGGCCACGACGACCGCGAGCAAGCCGATCGCGAAGAAGGCGCCGAGGATCGGCAGCATCGCGGGCGGCTGGGGCAAGAACCAGCCCGCCAGCGGCACCATGGCGGCGCAGGCGACCGGGAAGACCAGCAGCGACCATCCGGGGATCGGCCGGTAGGCCTTCTGCATCAAGGGGTTAGCGTCGGATGGCAAGCCTTTTGACTCCTTGGCCGACAAGCCTTATACCCCGCCCGCTCAATCGGTCGTGCCGATTTACAGGTTCCCCCGGCGGGGAGCTCCGCTGATCCGCGAAGGCTCGCGCATCGGCGCGATATCTGTTTGGGCGAACGGAGTGGCGGAACAGCGATGTTCGAAGGTCTGAGCAAACGTCTGGGCGATGTGTTCGACCGGCTGCGCGGGCGCGGGGCGCTCACGGAAGCCGATGTCGACACCGCGTTGCGCGAGGTGCGCACGGCCCTGCTCGAGGCCGATGTGGCGCTTCCTGTCGTTCGCCAGTTCGTCGACGAGGTGCGGCCCAAGGCGATCGGCGCCGATGTCATCCGCTCGGTCACACCGGGACAGATGGTCATCAAGATCGTCAACGACCACCTGGTGGAGATGCTGGGCGGCACGGTTGCCGACCTCGACCTCAGCGCCGTCCCGCCGGTCATCATCCTGATGGTCGGCCTGCAGGGCTCGGGCAAGACGACGACCTCGGCCAAGATCGCCTACCGCCTGACCCAGGGCCCGCAGGGCATGGCGGCCGAGGTATTCGGCACCAGCGGCACCTTCTCGACTCGGCGCAAGGTCCTGATGGCCTCGCTCGACACGCGCCGCCCCGCCGCCCAGCAGCAGCTCAAGATCCTCGGCGAGCAGACCGGCGTCGCCACCCTGCCGATCGTGCCGCTCGAGATGCCGCTCGCCATCACCCGCCGCGCGATGGACCAGGCACGGCGCGAGGGCTTCGACGTCCTGATCCTCGACACCGCGGGCCGCACCTCGATCGACGAGGAGCTGATGACGGAGGTCAAGCAGATCTCCGACCTGGCCCAGCCGAAGGAGACGCTGCTCGTCGCCGACGCCATGACCGGCCAGGACGCCGTCAACGTCGCCAAGGCGTTCAACGATCGGCTGGCGGTCACCGGCATCGTGCTGACCCGCGTCGACGGCGATTCCCGCGGCGGCGCGGCGCTGTCGATGCGCACGGTCACCGGCCGGCCGGTCAAGCTGATCGGCGTCGGCGAGAAGTTCGATGCGCTCGAGCCGTTCCATCCCGACCGCATCGCCAGCCGCATCCTCGGCATGGGCGACATCGTCTCGCTGGTCGAGCGCGCCGCCGAGACGATCGACAAGGAAGACGCCGAGAAGCTCGCCGCCAAGGTGCGCAAGGGCCAGTTCGACATGAACGACCTGCTGAGCCAGCTCCGCCAGCTGCGCAAGATGGGCGGCCTGTCCGGGCTGATGGGCATGCTTCCCGGCGCCATGCAGGCCAAGGCCGCGATGGCGAACGCCAAGATCGACGAGAAGCAGCTCAAGCGCCAGGAGGCGATCATCCTGTCGATGACGCCGCGCGAGCGGCGCAATCCCGACCTGATCCATGCCTCGCGCAAGAAGCGCATCGCTCGCGGATCGGGCGTGCAGGTCCAGGACATCAACAAGCTCCTGAAGCAGCACGCCGACATGCTCAAGATGATGAAGAGAGTGAACAAGCTCGGAGAGAAAGGATTCATGCGCAGCCTCGGGAGCATGACGCCCCCGCCCGGCTTCCCGCGCTGAAGTTTTAAGGAGACAGAATGCTTGCCATCCGCATGACCCGTCACGGCACCAAGAAGCGCCCGTTCTTCCACATCGTGGTCGCCGATTCGCGCAGCCCGCGCGACGGCCGCTTCATCGAGAAGCTCGGCACCTACAACCCGCTTCTGCCGCGTGAGCACGCCACGCGCGTCACGCTCGACAAGGAGCGCATCGCGCATTGGCTCAAGGTCGGCGCGCAGCCGTCGGACCGGGTCGCCCGCTTCCTCTCGCAGGCCGAGCTGATGAAGCCGCGCGAGCGCCGCGACCAGACCAAGAAGAACCAGCCGCGCGCCAAGGCGCAGGAGCGCATGAAGGCCGAGGCGGCCAAGGAAACGGCGGCCGCCTGATGAGCCCCGATCGCGTTCTCCTGGGCGTCGTCGCGGCGCCGCACGGGGTGCGCGGTCTGGTGCGCATCAGGAGCTTCACCGAGGATCCGATGTCGGTCGCCGCCTACGGCCCGCTGTCGGACGAATCGGGGAGGAAGGAGTACCGGGTCGAGGCCCTCAGCGCCGCACGCGGCGCGGTCCTGGCCCGGATCGAGGGCGTCGCCGATCGCACGGCGGCCGAGGCATTGCGCGGCTTGCGGCTCTACGTCGAGCGCACGCGCCTGCCGGCGACGGGCGAGCGGGAGTGGTACGAGGCCGACCTGATCGGCCTCGCGGCGGTCGGCAGGGACGGCCGGGATTGGGGAAAGGTGATTGCCTTCCACGATTTCGGCGCCGGGTCGGTCCTGGAAGTGTCGGGCGGGATGATGCTGCCCTTCACCGACGAGGCGGTGCCCGAGATCGACGTCCCGGGCGGCAAGGTGACGATCGATCCGCCGGCGGGCCTGCTGGCGGGTCGCGAGAAGGAGAACGAGAAGGAGGCGGAGAGCTGACGTGTGGCGTGCAACCGCGCTGACGATCTTCCCGGAGATGTTCCCGGGCCCGCTGGGGGAAAGCCTGGCCGGCAAGGCATTGAAGGAGGGAACGTGGGCGCTGGAGGCGGTCGATGTCCGGCGGTTCGCGAAGGATCGCCACGGCACGGTGGACGATGCACCTTTCGGCGGCGGCGCCGGCATGGTGATGAAGCCCGACGTGCTGTCGGATGCCATCGCCGCGGTGTCGAAGCCGGGCGTGCCGAAGTTGCTGATGTCGCCGCGCGGCGCACCGTTCAGCCAGGCGCGCGGACGGGAGTTGGCGGCGGGGCCGGGCGTGCTGCTGGTCTGCGGCCGGTTCGAGGGCGTGGACGAAAGGGTCATCGAGGCCCACGCGCTGGAGGAGGTTTCGGTCGGCGATTTCGTGCTCTCGGGCGGCGAGATCGCGGCCATGGCGGTGATGGATTGCTGCGTGCGGCTGCTGC
>CAMFJT010000267.1 GCA_945957125.1 uncultured Rhodospirillales bacterium
TCGGCTTTGCGCCATCCCATGAGCGGCTCTGGAGAGCCGCGCTCCCAGCTATTCGACAAATTCACAGGCTCTCCGTGGCGCGGTCCCGGCAGAAGACTACGCCCTCGTGGTGATGCCGCCGTCGACCACCAGCAAATGGCCATTGACGTAGGCCGCTTCGTCGGAAGCCAGGAACAGCGCGCAGTTGGCGGTATCCCATCCGGTACCCATCTTGCCGGTCGGCGAGGCGCGGTCGCGGATGGCGATCATCTTGTCGTAGGCCTGGTTGTGATCCGCCTCGTTCCGGGCGTACTGCTCGGCGAGGAAGTCGATCATCGGCGTGTGCATCAGGCCGGGCAGGATCGCATTGCAGCGGATACCCTTGTCGGCATATTGCGAAGCGATCGCGATAGTGAGCGAGTTCACTGCGCCCTTGCTCGCGTTGTAGGCGATGTAGCTGACGCCCTTGGGCGAGCGGATCGAGGCGATCGAGCTGACGTTGACGATCGCCCCCTTGCCCTGCTTCTCCATGATCGGAAGCACGTGCTTGGCGGTGAGGAAGAAGCTTTTCACGTTGACGTCGAACACTTGATGCCATTCGTCTTCGCTGAGCTCGACCGGCCCGCCGGTCGAGCCGATGCCGACATTGTTGTCGAGCACGTCGACGCGGCCCCACCTGGCCATGCACGCATCGACCATCGCTTTCACGTCGGCGTTCTTCGAGGAATCGGCTTCCCAGGCCATCGCCTCGCCGCCCTCCTTGGCGATCAGCCCGACGGTTTCCTCGGCTGCCGCGCGCCGCCGGTCGACGCACATCACCCGGGCGCCCTCGCGCGCGAAGGTAACCGCGGTGCACTTTCCGTTGCCCCAGCCCGGGCCGCTCGATCCCGCGCCCACAACGATCGCCACCTTGTCCTTCAGCCTGCCCGCCATCGTCGCTCACTCCCTTTGCAGCGAGCCTAGCATGGGTTTCGGACCGAGCATCACCAGCCGCGATCCGGTTCCGGTCCACGGTCCGTCCTCGCTGACCTCGATGCGTTGGCCGACCCTGTGGACGACCGCTCTCTTCTCCGGCGCATCGGCGAAGCGCACGATGCCTTTGGCCCGCAGCACGTCCTTGGCGTCGCGCAGCATCGCCATCAGACTCTCGCGATCGACCGGCTCGGCCCACTCGTAGGACCAGCTTCGGAACGACTCGTCCGGAGAGCCACCGTCCGCGCCGTGGCGCTCCACGCCGAACAGCAGGTCGAGCGGCACCCTGGCGCGCCGGGCCTCGATCACCGGCGCGGCGGTGTGACCTGCCAGCCAGGCGCGCGTCGCGGGCACGTCCTCGGCAATGTCGACCTTGTTCAGGACGAGCAGGTCGGCCGCCTTGATCTGGCGCACCACCGTGTCGCCGATCCGGCGGTCCTCGGCGCGTGCCCGCACGTCCCAGCCGTCGACCACGACCACCACGCCGTCGCGCATCAGTCGCGGCTCGAGCACGGCAAGGTCGGCGATGCGGGCCGGGTCGGCGACGCCCGAGGCCTCGACGACGATATGGTCGAAACGATCCGGCGCCTCCACCATCCGGACCAGAGTCTCGATCAACGAATCGCCGATGGTGCAGCACACGCAGCCGTTGGCCAGCGCGATCGTATCGCCGCCATGCTCCGCGACCAGCCGGCCGTCGATGTCGAGCGCGCCGAAATCGTTGACCAGCACCGCGAAGCGCCGTCCCGTTCCGCCCGCCAGCAGGCGGTTGAGCAGGGTCGTCTTTCCTGCCCCGAGGAAGCCGCCGATGACGGTCAGCGGGATCACTGCGGCGCCTGGAAGACCTTGCCGCCGACGACGGTGCCCCAGACCGGCACGTCCTTGAGAGTCTCCGGCGCCACCGTGAGCGGGTCGTCCTCGAGGATGGCGAAGTCGGCGCGCTTGCCGACATCGATGCTGCCGAGCTCCTCGTCGAGCTTCAGCGTGTAGGCCGCCCCCAAAGTGATGGCGCGCAGCGCCTCGGCGACGGAAATCTTCTCCGCCTCGCCCAGCGTACGGCCCGACGCCGTCAGCCGGTTGACCGCGCACCACGCGGTGAACAGCGGGCCGATCGGCGTCACCGGCGCGTCGCAATGGATGGCGAGCGGCACGCCGATCTTGAGCGCGGTGCCGCAGGCATCCATCCGTTCCGCGCGCTCCGGGCCCAGCGTGCGCGCATAGTGGATATCGCCCCAGTAGAAGAGATGATTGGCGAACAGGTTGGCGCACAAGCCCAGCGCCTTCATGCGCCGGAACTGGCCGGCATCGGCCATCTGGACGTGCTGCAGCGTGTGGCGATGATCCCAGCGCGGCGCGGCGGCGAGCGCCCGCTCGACCGACTCGATGGCGACCTCCGAGGCCTCGTCGCCGTTGGTGTGGATGTGTACCTGGAAGCCGGCGCGATGGTACGCCAGCAGGATCTTGTCGATCTCCTCCGGCCCGATGTTCCACACCCCGTTGGGCGTGCCGTCGTAATAGCCCGGCCAGCGCATGCGCGCCGACAGGCCCTGGATCGAGCCATCGGTCACGATCTTGACCAGGCCGAAGCGCAGCCGCTCGCTGTTCTTCTTCACCAGCGCCGCCAGACGCACCACGCCCTCTTCGGGCGGCATGGCGATCGCGGCGAAAGCCGGCAGCAGACGGAGCGGAAAGTCGGCCGAGCCGGTCGCCCGCAGGTAGGCTTCCACCGTGCTGTCGGGCAGCGTGTTGTGCAGGTCGGTCGCCGTCGTCACCCCGGCGAGCTGGGCGACACGCGCGAAGCCCCAGGTCGCGGCCTCGTCGGACAGCAGGGCCGCGAGATCGATTCCGGTCGCCTTGTAGGCGAGGTACTTGGCGGTGTTCTCCTGCAGCTCGCCGGTCGGCTCGCCCTTCTCGTCCTTGACGATGCCGTGCACGTTGGTGTGCCGCGTGATGTTCGCCTTGGCGAAGACCGGCGTATTGGCGTTCAGCACGTGGAAATTGGAATGCAGCACGATCACCGGCCGGTCGGTCGAGACCTTGTCGAGATCGGCCAGGTTCATGCGCCGGCCGGTGAAGTAGATCGGATCGAAGCCCCAGGCGAACAGGGTCGAGCCGTCCTTCGGCAGCGTCTTCTCGTGAGCCTGCAGCGCGGCCACCACCTCGTCGATGTTCTTCAGCCCGGGCGAGCGCTTGCCGTCCGGGCTGGTTCTGTCGAAGAAGCCGACATAGGGAAACTTCCAGACGCCGCCTTCGAAGGCGTGGCTGTGCCCCTCGACGAAACCGGGCAGGATGACCTTGTCGGCGAAGCGCTCGTCGAGGTCGAGCTTGCCCCAGCCGCGCAGGGATTCGAGCGTCCCCGCGCCGAGGATGCGGCCGTCGCGCACCGCGACATGCGTGGCGAACGGCTGGTTCGGATTCATGGTGACGATGCGGCGTGCCGCGTACACGATAGTGCTCATGGACGCACAGTATCACGAGACGATGATGCGGCAGGCACTCGACCTCGCCGCCGTAGCGGACCGGGAGGGCGACATGGGCGTCGGCGCGCTGATCGTGCGCGACGGCCGGATCGTCGGCCGCGGCCGCAACCGCATCCATACCGGCGACCCGCTGGTCCATGCCGAGACCGACGCCATCGCCGACGCCTGCCGGGCGCTCGGCACGGACGACCTGTCGGGCAGCACGCTCTACACCACCATGGAACCCTGCCCGATGTGCGCCGGCGCGCTGCTCAACGTGAAGGTCGGCCATTGGGTGCTGGGCGGGCGGTTCAAGGCGGTCGGCCGCAGCTTCGGCCGCTACTCGGTCGAGACCTTCGCCGAGTTCGTCGGTGCCGACATCGCGTTCACCACCGGCATCCTGCAGGACGACTGCCAGGCCCTGCGCAACCGCTATTTCGCACGCAAGTGAAAGGTCAGCGCGAGGCCGATGCAGTGCCTCAGCTCCGCCAGCGGCACCTTCTCGTCGATGTCGAACAGGATGGCCCGCTTGCCCTCGTAGCGGAACGTGTCGGGATATAGTTCGCGGTACTTCGGCACCAGGCCGCTCTGGCAATGCACGTACAGCCCATAGCCGCCGGCCTTCTTGAGCCGATCGATGCGTATGGTCGTTCCGCTCTTTGTCTTCTCCGTCAGATAGCTCGGCTGGCCCCATTTCAGGGTCTCGGTCAGCCGGCCCACACCCTCGGTGACGGCGGCAACGTCGAAGACCAGTGCGCGCAACGCCAGAAGGCTGCGGCGCAGCTCGGCCGGATAGGCCTTGAACACCGCCGCGACCGCGGGATCGGCGAACCGCTTCATCGCTGGACCTTAGCACTTCGCGCATGAAATGCTTCGGCCAACGACAGGTTCGGGAGAGTCGAGATGCTTCGACGCACGTTCGTTTCCGCGCTCGGCGCATCGGCCGCCTTGCCCGCGCTCGCCGACGATTGGCCGTCGCGACAGATCAGGATCGTCATCCCCTACCCGCCCGGCGGACCGACGGACATCTCGACACGGATCGTCATGGAAAAGGTCGGCCAACTGCTCGGCCAGCCGATCCTGTTCGACAACAAGGGCGGCGCCTCGGGCATGATCGGCGCGGACTACGCGCGGACGCAACCGGCCGACGGCTACACCATTCTCGCGACGACGATCGCCATGATGGCGATCACCCGCCACCTCCAGCCGATCCCGTTCGATCCGGACAAGGATTTCGTCACCGTCGCGCGCATGGCGACCTCGTGGGGCGCGCTCGCCATCCATCCTTCGGTGCCGGCGGAGACCATGGCGCAGTTCGTCGCCTACGTGAAAGCCAATCCCGGCAAGGTCAATTTCGGCTCGTCCGGCCTTGGCACCATCACCCAGCTCTACGGCGAGATGCTGAACCTCGAGGCAGGAATCAAGATGGTGCACGTACCCTACAAGGGCAGCGCGCAGGCCACCCAGGACCTGCTGGGTGGGCAGGTCCAGGCACAGTTCGATTCGACCGTGCTGCCGCACATCCTGGCTGGCCGGCTGCGCGGGCTGGCGATCCTCTCCGACACGCGCTGGCCACACAAGCCGGACATGCCGACCTTACGCGAGACCGGATACGGCAAGCAGGGCGGCGAAAGCTGGTTCGGCATCCTCGCCCCGGCCGGCACGCCTCCCGCGATCGTGGCGCGCCTGTCGGCGGCGATCGGCCAGGCCCTGCAATCGCCCGACGTGCTCGACAGGCTCGACAAGGGCGGCCTCAAGGCGACCTATCTCGATCCTGCGGCGATGCGCGCCCAGATCGATACCGAAAGCCGCTATTTCGCCGACATCATCAAGCGAGGCCACGTGACGGCGCAGTAGCCCGGGTCAATCTCCATCCGGCTGCATGACGAAGATCAGCACCAGCAGGAGAGTGACGTAGAAACGGAAGGCCGAGGGGACGCCGTTCCATTCCTTCGATTGCCACATCGCGAACCATTCGCCGCCGATCACCGAGAAGCCGGTGAACCACAGCAGGAAGCCCAGGCCGAGACCGAGCGCAACCGCAGGCTTCGCCGCGTTGAACAGCGCCGCCGGTCCGCGTGCGGCGAGCGCCAGCCGCAGGGAACCGAAGGCGAGGATGAGGCCGGTCGCGGCCTCGGCGGCGATGATCAGCCAGTAGCCGAGCGTCCACAAAGCGGGCGAATCGATCGCCCGGCCCTTCAGCGTGTTGCCGGGGAAGGTCGTGTCCATGCTGAGCGCATGGCGCACGAAGGTGTAGTTCGAGCCGTAGTCGACGAGGTTGTTGAACGCCACCAGCAACGCGAACAGCGCGCAGGACGCCACCATCGCCACTTTCACCAGCCGGATGATCATTGTCGCGAGAACCAGGTCCGAGGCCTCAGGCAGGATAGCGCCAGCGCCGCCAGAAGTCCGCCGCCCGCGACGGTGAAGGCAAAGCGATAGCCTACGAGAAAGCCGTCCGCAGCCGCGTGGGCATGCAAGGCGCTCAGCACCGTGGCGCCGCTCACGATGCCGAGCGTGCGGGTCAGTAGCGAGAGGCTGCCGGCCACGCCGCGGTCGCGGCGGGCCAGCGTGCCGGTCACGATGTCGGTGTAGGCCACGACGAACAACCCATACGCAACGCCCTCGACCAGCAGCAGCCCGGCCAGGACCAGGACCGGCGTTGCGGCGTTCGTTCGACCCAGCGCGACGATGCAGATCGCCATGACGACGATGCCGGCAAAAGCGGTCGGCCGGCGGCCGATGCGCGGCACGAGGCGGGCCGCGAGCGGCGCCCCGGCCGTGCCGCCGACAAAAGCCAGCGCAGTCATCACGCCGATACCACCGGGCGCCATGCCCAGGATGTTCGCGAGGTAGTAGGGCGTGAGAAGCAGGATCGCGAAGCTCGCGAGGTTGACCAGCACGCTCACGACGTTGGGGATAGCGAAATCGAGGTCTGCAAACAGCGCCGGACGCAGGATCGGCTCGGGAAAGCGGTTCTCGTGGCGGATGAACAGCGTGATGCCGATGGCCGCCGCGACAGCGAAGGCCATCGCCTGCCATGCCGGTACCGCGCGCTGCGACAGGACGAGGGCCAACAGCAGCGTGCTCATGCTGAAGGCGAGCAGCACTGCGCCCCAGCCGTCGAACGGCCGCCGGTCGGGCGTCGGCGCCGGCAGCATTCCCGACGCCGCCAGCGCCGCCAGCGCGATCGGCACACGCATCCAGTACACGGCTGACCAGTCGGTGAGTTGGACGAGCACGCCGCCGAGCAACGGACCGATCGTCGAGGCGAGCGCCTGGCCTGCGGCAAACCCTGCAAGGCCCTTGGTGCGCTCACTCTCGGGAAACAGCGAGGTGGCGAGCGCCGGCGCGCAGGACAGCGCCAGCGCCGTGCCGATCCCCTGCCCCGCGCGCGCCCACAGGAACAGAGGCCAGCTCGGTGCGAGCGCGCAAGCCGCGCAACCGAACGCCGAGAGCAGCAGGCCGAGGCGGAAGATCAGGCGATGGCCGAGCAGGTCGCCCAGCTTGCCGCACACCAGCATCAACGAGCCGTAGACCAGCACGTAGCAGATCACGAGCCACTGCACGTCGCCGAGCGCCAGCTCGAAATGCGCGGTGATCGCCGGCAGCGCGACGTTGACCGCGATGTCGAGCGGCGCGAGCGACGCGCCCAGTCCGACGATGACCAGCCCAAGCGCCGGGCTCGCGCGAGGATCGCTCACGATCGCGCACCCGCGCTCCGGCAAGGTGACGATCCGCGCCTCAGAGCTGGGCGCCCAGAAAAGCCATCATGCGTTCCCAGGCTTTCGCCGCGCAGGCGGCGTCATAGGCCGGGCTCTTTTCGTTGGCGAAGGCATGGGCGGCGTCATAGCGGAAGATCTCGGGCTTGTTGCCCGCCGCGGTCATCGCCTTCTCGAAATCGTCGACGAGCTGCGGCGTGCACCAGTCGTCCTTGTTGGCGAAATGGCCCTGGATCGGGATCCGGATCTTTGCCGGATCGGCCAGCGCTCCCGGTGGCACGCCGTAGAACGGCACGCCGCAGGCGATGCCGCTCACCCGCGCGGCCGCCGCGATGGTGAGCGCGCCGCCCAGGCAGAAGCCCATCACGCCGACCTTGCGGCTCATGGCGGCGAGATGCCCGACGGCACCCGCGATGTCCTGATCCGAGGCGCCGACGAAATCGAGGCCGGTCATCATGTGGTTCGCCTCGTCGGGCTTCTGCGTCACGCGGCCCTTGTACAGGTCGGGTGCCAGCGCGTTGTATCCGGCGGCGGCGAAGCGATCGGCGACGCCCTTGATCTGGTCGTTCAGCCCCCACCATTCCTGGATGACGACGATGCCCGGCTTGCCGCTGCCGGCCTCCGCCAGATAGCCCTTGCAGCTCGTGCCGTTCGGCCGCTTGAAGTCGATCATGCTGCCCATGGATACCTCCCTAACCTGGTTGCGCCAGCTTTCCCCGTCGTGCCGAGCGCAGCGAAGGACCTTACGCCAGCTCCGCGGCCCATGTCCGATCGTTCGGTGAGGTCCTTCACTGCGCTCAGAGCTTGCAAATTAATTCATCGCTGGGAGCGCGGCTCTCCAGAGCCGC
>CAMFJT010000268.1 GCA_945957125.1 uncultured Rhodospirillales bacterium
TAGCGCCTATGGGTGGCGCGCCCAGCGGAAGATCAGAGCTTCCTTGCCTTCAGCGAGGCGACGATCGTGCGGCGCTCGTCGTCGGTCATCATCGGCCAGCGGGCGATCTCGTCGATCGTGCGCTTGCAGCCGAGGCAGAGGTTGGACTTGGCATCCATGATGCAGATGCTCTTGCACGGCGACATCACGCGCCGCGCGGCGTAGGGCTGCGGCACCGGGTCGGCCATCGGCTCAGGACTTCTTGCTGAGATCCGAGAGCTGGCTCTGCAGCTCGTCGAGCTTGCGCTTGAGATCCTCGATTCCCGTGTCGCCGCCCGGGGCGGCAGCGGCCGGCGGCTCGGCCTTCGGGGGCTCGGCCGCGCCGTTGGCCTGGCCGGCGGCGAACGGGTTGAACATCCGCATGGCGTTCTCGAACATCGCCATGTTCTGCTTGCCCATCGCCTCGAACTGCTGGAACGGGTTGAAGCCGAACGTGTTCTGCATGTAGCGGCGCATCTGGTCCTGGTTGCGCGCGAACTGTGCCATCGACATCTCGAGATATTGCGGTACGACGCCCTGCAGGCTGTCGCCGTAGAACGAGATGAGCTGGCGCAGGAAGGGGATCGGCAGCAGCGTCTGGCCGCCCTTGCTCTCCTCCTCGAAGATGATCTGGGTCAGCACCGGCCGCGTGATGTCCTCGCCGGTCTTGGCGTCGTAGACCACGAAATCCGTCTTGTCCTTCACCATCTGCGACAGATGCTCGAGCGTCACATAGGCCGAGGTCGCGGTGTTGTAGAGCCGCCGGTTCGCATACTTCTTGATGACGACCGGCGCGGGCTTGGGTCCGCTCTCCGGTGCAGGCTGATCGGCCATTACGCTGCGCTCCTCACCCACCCTGGCAATGACCTTAGCCCCTATGCCGCAGTGCGACAAGCAGTGCGCCGGCCCTGCAACCGACGAGCGGCTATGGAAGAGGCGATCCGCCGCCGATGCGCTATAGTGCCGCCATGGCTCCGGAAAAGGACGACAAGAGCGAGTTCGACAGCCTGGCGCGGCGCTATCTCGATCTCTGGCAGACCCAGTTGTCGGGGATTGCCGGCGACCAGGCTCTGACCGAGCAGATCGCACGTCTTTTCGCGGCTGCGAACGCACAGGTCGCCGCCGTCCTGCAGGCCGCCCAAGGAGTTTCGCATGCAGCCTCCCCGCCTGGGACCGCGGCCGCTGCCGCTTCACCTCAGCACGGCGCTGATGACCTGGGCGAGCTCCGAAAGCGCGTGGCAGATCTGGAAGCGCGACTCGGCCGGCTCGAGTCCGGCCGCCGCGCCTGAGGCGGTTGCGGCGCTTCTGAAGGACGTCGACGCGCTGGAGGCGCGGTCCGGCAAGGGAGGCTTCGAGCAGGCGCTCCAGCGCGAGATCGGCCGCCGCATGGAGCGCCTGGCCGAAGGCGTGCTGGCCTATCGCCGGCATCCGGTCCATCGCACGCTCGAGGATCCCGCGGCCGCCTGGCAGGAGGGCAATACGCGGCTGCTCGACTACGGCCTGACCGATCGCGCCGCGCGGCGCAAGGGAGCGCGCGCGGTGCTGGTGGTGCCTTCGCTGATCAACCGCTGGGAGGTGCTCGATCTCAGCGCGGAGAAAAGCCTGCTGCGCGCCATGGCGGCGAGCGGCCTGCGGCCCTATCTGGTCGACTGGGGCACGCCTGATGCGCAGGAGCGCGGCTTCGACCTCGCCGCCTACGTCGCACGCCTCGAACGCGCGGCGGCGTATGTCGGAAAGCGCGCGCGCCGGGCGCCCGCGGTGATGGGCTACTGCATGGGCGGCACGCTCGCCGTGGCGCTTGCTGCGCGCCAGCCGCGCCGGGTGGCGAAGCTCGCCCTGCTCGCCGCGCCGTGGGATTTCCATGCCGACAAGAGCGGCCACGCCTTCCTGCTGTCGATGGTGCCGATGCTGGCGGACGTGGCCGACCGGCTGGGCGAGCTGCCGGTCGATGTGCTGCAGACCCTGTTCTGGTCGCTCGACCCATGGCTCGCCGTGAAGAAGTTCGGCCGTTTCCTCGGCATGGACCCGCAGGGCGACAGCGCGCGCGACTTCGTGCTGCTCGAGGACTGGCTGAACGAGGGCGCGCCGCTCGCCGGTCCGACCGCGCGCGAATGCCTGCTCGGCTGGTATGGCGACAACCTGCCCGGCACCGGCAAATGGATCGTCGGCGGCAAGCCCGTCGTGCCGCGCAAGATCACGCGTCCCGCGCTGGTGATGATCCCGTCCGGCGATCGTATCGTGCCGCCCCTGTCGGCGGCCGCGCTGGCCGACGGTACGAACGGCTTGAAGAAGGTCACACGCCTCGACCTGCCGCTCGGCCATATCGGCATGGTGGTGAGCGGCCGTGCCCGCGCGCTCTGCTGGACGCCGCTGATCGACTGGCTGAAGGCGCGCTGACGGTGCGCGCGAAAGGTCGCATCGACTGGCGCCCGGCGGCGATCTGGGGCGTGCTGTTCGCCGTCTCCATCGCGACGCGTACCTATGTCGCGGTTGCCGACGACGCGCGCCGCGGCCACGCCGTCGGCGTCGATCGCCTGCTCACCGACGAGATCACCAGCCATCTGGTGGTCGCGGCGCTGTTGCCGGCGCTCTATTGGCTGCATCGCCGCTTCCCGATCGGCGGCGCGCCGCGCAACCTGCTCCTCCACGTCGCCGCCGTCGTTCCGTTCAGCATGCTGCACACGACCGGCATGGCCGCCTTGCGCCTGCTGTGGCTGAACGCGGTGGTCGGCGCTTCCTACAGCTTCCCGTTGACCCTCGACCGCCTGCAGTACGAGTTCGCCAAGGATCTCGTCACCTATCTCATGCTGACGACCGGCGTGCTGGCGCTGCACCATCTGATGCAGCGCTACGATTCGGCGAAGGCCAGGCCGGAGGAGCCGTCCCCTGCGGCGGCCGCCCCGCCCGAACGCTTCACGGTGCGCAAGCGCGGCGGCAGCGAGGTGCTGGTCGAGATGGCCGACATCGACCAGATCGAGGCGTCGGGCAATTACGCGATCCTCCATGTCGGCGGCGAGACGTTCGAGATCCGCTCCTCGCTCGCGAAGCTCGAAGGCGAGCTCGATCCGAAGCGTTTCGTGCGGGTCCACAAGTCACACGTCGTGAACATCGCGCGGGTGGCGGAAGTGACGCCGTGGGTCAGCGGCGATTGGCGCATTCGCCTGCAGGACGGCGCGGAGGTAAATCTGAGCCGGCGCTATCGGCAGCGCTTCGAGGCCCTCGCGCCGGTACGGAGCTAATGAATCGTCGCCCCGATCTCGACTGGCTGAGGGTCATCGCCTTCGGGCTGCTGATCCTCTACCACTCCGGCATGGCCTGGTCGGGCTGGGGCTGGCACATCGACAGTCCCGAGAGCCTGCCGTGGCTGGTCGAAGCCATGCGCTTCACCAACCGCTGGCGCATCCCGCTGATCTTCATGGTTTCCGGCGGTGCGATCGTGCTGGCGCTCGGCCAGCGACCGCCCGGCGTCTTCATGCGCGACCGCGTGCGGCGGCTGCTGTTGCCGCTCGCCTTCGGCATCCTCGTGATCGTGCCGCCGCAGGTCTATATCGAGCGGCACGCCTCGGGCCAGTTCCCCGGCTCGTTCCTCGAATGGCTGCCGCACGCCTATGCCGGGATCTACCCGAAGGGCAACCTGAGCTGGCACCATCTGTGGTTCGTGGCCTACGTGCTGATCCTGACCTTCGTGCTGCTGCCCGTCTTCCTGTGGGCGCGCACGCCGGCTGGGCAGGCGGCGCAGACGCGGGTCGCCGTGGCGATGCGCGTGACCGGCCTGCATTGGCTGATGGCCGTCCCGCTCGCCGCCTCGATCGCCTTCCTGTCGCCGATCTCGCACAACGTGAACGGCTTCATCGGCGACTGGCATGGCATCGCGACCGCCGCCCTGCTGCTGCTCTACGGCGGTTTCGTCTACGGCACGCCGCACATGCTGGCGACGCTCAATCGCCAGCGCTGGGTCTCGCTCGCCATCGCGGTCGCAGCCTTCGTCGCGCTCGACCTGCTGGTGTTCCATGCCGCGCCCGGCGCGCGGGTGCGCGTGCTCGGCGTGCCGGTCTATGCGCCCCTGTCGGCGATCAACACCGTGGCCTGGCTGTTCGCCTTCATCGGCCTGGCCAATCGCTATCTGCAGATGCGGCCGCGCTTCCTGGTCGAGGCCACCGAGCTGGTCTTTCCGTTCTACATCATCCACCAGACCGTCACGGTGATCGCCGTATACTGGCTGCTCCGCCTCGCTGTGCCGTCGGTACCGGCCTATCTCCTGACGGTGCTGGCGACCTTCGGCGTCACCGGGCTGATCTGTGCATTCCTCGTGAGGCCCTGGCCCCGGGTCCGGCCGTTGTTCGGGCTGAAACCCCAGCCGGCCAGGCCGGCGGGCTTGCCCGCTTCGACAACCGGCCTATAACATCGCCTGCAGGGCGGCCTCAGGAGGAACATATGGCAACCGACATCGTCATCGCGAGCGCGGCGCGCACGCCCATCGGCTCTTTCAACGGCGCGTTCGGCGCCGTTCCGGCCCACGACCTCGGCAAGGTCGCGATCCAGGGCGCGCTGGAGCGCGCCAAGGTCAAGCCCGAGGAAGTCGACGAGGTGATCATGGGCCAGATCCTGTCGGCCGGTCAGGGGCAGAACCCGGCCCGCCAGGCGGCGATCAATTCGGGCATCCCGGTCGAGAAGACGGCGCTCGGCATCAACCAGCTCTGCGGCTCGGGCCTGCGCGCCGTCGCATTCGGCTGGCAGGCGATCCGCAACGGCGACGCCAGCATCATGGTGGTCGGCGGCCAGGAGAGCATGAGCCAGGCGCCGCACGTCGCCCACATGCGCGACGGCACCAAGATGGGCGACCTCAAGATGGTCGATTCCATGATCAAGGACGGGTTGTGGGATGCCTTCAACGGCTACCACATGGGCAACACCGCCGAGAACGTGGCGCAGAAGTACCAGATCACCCGCGTCGAGCAGGACGCCTTCGCCGCCGGCTCGCAGAACAAGGCCGAGGCGGCGCAGAAGAGCGGCCGCTTCAAGGACGAGATCGTCCCGGTCACCGTGAAGACGCGCAAGGGCGACGTCGTGGTCGACACCGACGAGTTCCCGCGCCACGGCACCACGGCGGAGGCGCTGGGCAAGCTGCGGCCGGCCTTCACCAAGGAAGGCGGCTCGGTCACTGCCGGCAACGCCTCGGGCATCAATGACGGCGCGGCCGCGCTGGTGCTGATGAGCGCCGACGAGGCCAAGAAGCGCGGCGTGAAGCCGCTGGCGAAGATCGTGTCGTGGGCGACCACCGGCGTCGATCCGAAGGTCATGGGCATCGGCCCGGTGACGGCCTCTCAGGAAGCGCTGAAGAAGGCCGGCTGGACGGTCAAGGACCTCGACCTGGTCGAGGCCAACGAGGCCTTCGCCGCGCAGGCGCTCGCGGTCGGCAAGGAGCTCGGCCTCGATCCGGAGAAGCTCAACGTCAACGGCGGTGCGATCGCGCTCGGCCATCCGATCGGCGCCTCGGGCGCGCGCGTGCTGACGACCCTGCTCTACGAAATGCAGAAGCGCGACGCCAAGAAGGGCCTCGCCACGCTCTGCATCGGCGGTGGCATGGGCATCGCCATGTGCGTCCAGCGCGACTGAGGCGCGGCGTCTCTCTCTCTCTCTCTCTCTCTCTCTTCCTCCTCTCCCCCGCTAGGGGGAGAGGTCGGGTGAGGGGGTTGCGGATGTTCTTGCTAACGCGCAGCGCCCGCTGACTGCTTCACGATCCCATTCCACTTGATCAGCTCGCCGGCGAGATAGGCGCGCGTCTCCTCCGGGCCGCCTTCCTTCTTCTCGACGCCCTGCGCGGCCAGCGCTTCCCAGACCCTGGGATCGTGCAGCCCTTTCGTGATCGCATCGCTGAGCTTCTCCGTGACCGGCTTCGGTGTGCCGGCAGGGGCGAGGAAGAAGAAGCCGACCTCGACGGTGAGGTCGGGGAAGCCCGCTTCGCGCATGGTCTGAACGTCGGGCAGGATGGTTGCCCGCTTCTCTCCCGTCACTGCGATGATCCGGCCCTGATTGCTGGCCTGGAAGGGAAGGCCTGACGGCACCGGCGTGAACAGCACCTGGATACGATCGGTGACGAAGTCGTTCGCGGCATCGGTGGTGCTCTTGTACGGCACCATCACGATGTTGATGTCCGCCGCGCGGTTGAGCATCTCACCGAGGAACTGCGGCACGCCGCCGACATAGCCGGCATAGTTCAGCCCGCCCGGGCGCGCCTTCGCCAGCGCGACGAGCTCGGGGACCGTGCGGACCGGCAGGGAGGCCGGCACCAGCAGGGCGTAGGGCAGGGTCCCGCTGATCGCCACCGGCTCGAAGTCCTTCGCCAGGCTGCTGGCGGGCGCACCGACGAACTGGTTGATGATGATGCTCGTGCTGGTGATGTAGAGCGTGTAGCCGTTCGGCGCGGCCTTCGCGACGTAGTCGGTGGCGATGTTGCCCGTCGCGCCGGCGCGGTTGTCCACGATCACGCTCTGGCCGAGCGTGCCCGTCATGTGTTGCGCGAGCTGGCGGCCGATGATGTCGATCGCCGTACCCGGCCCGAACGGGCAGACGATGGTGATGGCGCGGCTGGGGAAGTCCTGGGCGAACGCCGGTGCCTGCGGCGCCAGCAGCACGGAAGATGCAAGGCCGATTCCCGCCGTCCTCCTCGAGACGATTCGTCCCTTCATGTTTCCTCCTCCCTGACCCGTTGGTTGGCGTTGTAGCAATACGCGGCCGCTCGCGGATAGAGAGGCCGATGCGGGTTCCCTAGGGTCCGGGCCGACAACCCGGAGCCCTCCATGAGCCCATCCGACGAGAACCGGCTGCCGCCGACCTTCAATCGCCTCGCCTGGTCCAACCTCGCTGCGCAATCGGCCGAGCAGGTGGCGCTGGCCGCCGCGCCGATCGTCGCCGTGCTGCTGCTCGGCGCCGGCGAGGGGCAGGCCGGCCTGTTGCAGACCGTGCTCACCCTGCCGTTCGTGCTGTTTGCCATTCCCGCCGGGCTGATGGCCGATCGCCTGTCGCGCCGCAGGCTGATGGCAGGCGCCGAGGCGCTTCGGGCGCTAGCGCTCGCGGCCACGCTGGCGCTCGTGGTGCTCGGCTGGATCACGCTGCCGCTGCTCGCCGCGCTGGGCTTCGTCGCAGTATGCGGCACCGTCGTCTACAGCGTCGCCGCGCCGGCGCTGGTGCCGTCGCTGGTCGCGCCGCAGGCCCTGCCGGCGGCCAATGCGCGCATCGAGCTGGCGCGTACCGTCGCCTTCACGGCGGGCCCGGCGCTCGGCGGCCTGCTGGTCGGATGGGTCGGGGCGGGCCCGGCTTTCGGCGTCGCGGCGGCACTCTCGGCGGTTGCGGTCGTGCTGCTGGCCCGTATCCATGAGCCGGCGCGCCTGGCGGTGGCGCGCCGCCATCCGGTTCAGGAAATCCGCGAAGGGACCGGGTTCGTCTTCCGCCACGCCCTGCTGCGGCCGATCTTCATCACGCAGTTCGTCTTCGGCGTGGCCTGGTTCATGATCCTCGCGGTCTTCGTGCCCTATGCCTTCCGCCATCTCGGCCTGTCGCCGAGCGGCGTCGGCCTCACCCTGGCGATGTACGGCGTCGGCATGGTGGCCGGGGCGCTGGCCGCGACCCGCATCATGCGCCGCCTGCCGTTCGGCACCGTCGTCGGCCTGGGGCCCGTCACCGGCTTCGTCGCCTCGGCGGTGATCGCGCTGACCACCGTCTTCCCCGCACCCCTGCTTGCAGGGTTGGGCTTCTTCCTGCTCGGTGCCGGCCCGATCCTGTGGGTGATCAGCACCGCGACGCTGCGCCAGTCGGTGACCCCGCCGCGCCTTCTCGGCCGGGTGTCCGCGATCAACACGCTGTC
>CAMFJT010000269.1 GCA_945957125.1 uncultured Rhodospirillales bacterium
AGGTCGAGGACATGCTGAACACCGTGGTGCGCCAGATCGCGTTCTACGATTTCGAGACGCGCCTGCATGCCGAGCGTCGCAACGGCGAGCTGACGCCCGATGCGATCGGCGCGATCTGGATGGCGGTGCAGAGCGAGAGCCTCGGCCCGGCCTTCACGTTCGACGACGAGTACAAGCACTACTGGTCGTATATCGGCCACTTCGTGCATTCGCCGTTCTACGTCTATGCCTACGCGTTCGGCGATTGCCTGGTGAATTCGCTCTACGCCGCCTACCAGTCGGGCCTGCCGGATTTCCAGGCCAAGTATCTCGACATGCTGAAGGCCGGCGGCGTGAAGCGACACAAGGAACTGCTCGCCCCGTTCGGCCTCGACGCCTCCGATCCGGCGTTCTGGGACAGGGGCTTGGGCGTGATCTCCGGCTTCGTCGATGAGCTCGAACGCCTTTAGCTGGCGGCGCGCCTGATGGCCGACGACGACGGTCCTTCGCTCGGCGGGCGGCTGGGGCGCTATGCGCGGGTCGGCGCGTCGGTCGGCGGGCTGGCGGCGCGGCTCGCCGGTGAGCGTTATCTCGGGCTGAGCCTCGACCGCGACAAGCACGCCTCCGAGCTGAAGCGCGCGCTCGGCGGATTGAAGGGGCCGCTGATGAAGGCGGCGCAACTGCTGTCGACCATCCCCGACGCGCTGCCGCCGGAATATGCCCGCGAGCTCGCCCAGCTCCAGGCCAACGCGCCGGCCATGGGCTGGTCCTTCGTGCGCCGCCGCATGGCGACCGAGCTGGGGCCCGACTGGCAGGCGAAGTTCCAGAAGTTCGACAAGGAGGCCTCGTTCGCCGCCTCGCTTGGCCAGGTCCATCGCGCCGCGTTGCTCGACGGCCGCGACGCAGCGGTGAAGCTGCAATATCCCGACATGGCCTCGGCGCTCGAGGCCGATCTCGACCAGCTCAAGGTCGTGTTCGCCATCGGCCAGCGCTTTGATCCCGCCATCCGCACCGACGAGATCCAGGCCGAGATCCGCACCCGCCTGCGCGAGGAGCTCGACTATCGCCGCGAGGCGCGTCACGTCGCGCTCTACCGGCACATGCTGCGGGAGGAGCCGGCCGTGCACGTGCCCGACACGGTGCCAGAGCTGTCGACCGACCGGCTGCTGACCATGGGCTGGCTGGCGGGCGAGAAGCTGCTCGACTGGAAGGAGCGGCCACAGGAAGAGCGCGATGCACTGGCGGTCAACATGTTCCGCGCCTGGTACGTCCCGTTCTATCATTACGGCGCGATCCACGGCGATCCGCATCTCGGCAACTATTCGGTGCGGCCCGACGGCTCGGTGAACCTGATGGATTTCGGCTGCGTGCGCATCTTCCCGCCGCGCTTCGTGCGCGGCTCGATCGAGCTCTATCGCGCGCTCATGACCGACGATCTCGACCGCGCGGCGGCCGCCTACGAGGACTGGGGCTTCATCGGGCTCAGTCGCGAGACGATCGCGGTGCTCAACCGCTGGGCCAGCTTCCTCTACGGCCCGCTGATGGACGACCGGCCGCGCCGGCTGACCGAGGGCATGGCCGAAGGGTTCGGCCGCGACATGGCGCAGAACGTGTTCGGCGAGCTGCGCCGCATGGGCGGCGTGCGGCCGCCACGCGAGTTCGTGTTCATGGATCGCGCCGCCATCGGGCTGGGCTCGGTGTTCATCCACCTGCGCGCCTCGATCAACTGGCATACGTTGTTCGAGGAGCTGATCGACGGCTTCGACATCGACGCGCTGGCGGCCCGCCAGCAGGAAGCCTTGGCACAAGCAGGCCTGTGATGGACATCCTCGTCACGGGCTCGTCGGGCTGGCTGGGCCAGCATCTCGTGCCGCGCCTGAAGCGCGGCGGCCACACCGTGACCGGCCTCGACCCCGTGCCGGGAGAGCACACCGACGTGGTGGGCTCGGTCGCCGACCGCGATCTGGTGCGCCGGCTGCTGCGCGAGCGACGTATCGGCGCGATCGTCCATGGCGGCGCGCTGCACAAACCGCATATCGCCACGCACGACGGCAGCGCGTTCATCGCCACGAACGTGCAGGGCACGCTCAACCTGCTCGAGGAGGCGACGGCGCGGGGCTCGACAGTCGACCGCTTCGTTTTCACCTCGACCACCTCGCTGATGATCTCGCAGGAGATTCGCGATGCGCAAAAGCGCGGCATCGCGCGCGCTTTCTGGATCGACGAGGAGATGACGCCGCTGGAACCGCGCAACATCTACGGCGTGAGCAAGCTCGCCGCCGAGCATCTCTGCCGCATGGTGAATGGCACGTCGGGCCTGCCGCTCGTCATCCTGCGCACCGCGCGCTTCTTCCCCGAGGAGGACGACATGGCGCACGAGATCGTCCAGTCCGGTCCGAATACCAAGGCCAACGAGTTCCTGTTCCGCCGCCTCACCGCCGAGGACGCCGCCGAGGCGCACGTCGCCGCCCTCGATCGCGCACCGGAGATCGGCTTCGACACCTTCATCGTCTGCGCGCCGACGCCGTTCCGCCCGGAAGACTGCGAGGCCCTCATGGCCGACGCCCCGCGCGTGGTCGACCGCTACCACCCGCGCTGGCGCGAGATCTACGCCCGCCGCGGCTGGACGATGTTCGACCGCATCGATCGTGTCTACGATTCGGGCAAGGCCACCCGCGCCCTGGGCTTCAGCTGCCGGACCGGCTTCGCCGACATCCTCACAAGCCTCGAGTGAGTGTGTTTCGCTGGGAGCGCGGCTCTCCAGAGCCGCTCATGGGATGGCGCAAGACCGAAGAAAGAGCGGCTCTGGAGAGCCGCGCTCCCAGCAAGGCATGGAGCGACCGGACGAGAGTTCGCATGCGGAAGGCGAGAGGCGTGCTAAAACGCGCACGATGCGGTTGCTTCTGGGGATCGTGCTCGCGTGCGGCGCGCTGGCGTTGGCTGCCGTCCTGCTCGTCTGGCTCGCCGAGCGGCGGATCGAGCAGCTCGCGCGGCCCTGGTTGTTCGACGATCCGGCCGAGTTGCCCGCGGTCGATGTCGGGCTGGTGCTCGGCGCCGCGCCGATCGGGCCGGAAGGCGGCCCAAACCGGTATTTCGAGTATCGCCTCGATGCGGCGGCCGCGCTGTGGCGGGCCGGCAAGGTGCGCTATCTGCTGGTCAGCGGCGACAACAGCCGGACGGACTACGACGAGCCGAGCGCGATGCGCGCCGGGCTGATCGCGCGCGGCGTTCCGGCGAGCGCGATCTATCGCGATTTTGCCGGCGTGCGCACCCGCGATTCGATGGCGCGGGCGGGATCGGTGTTCGGCCTGCGGCGGCTGATCGTGGTCAGCCAGGGCTTCCATGCCGCGCGCGCGATCTTCCTCGCGCGCGCCGACGGCATCGAGGCCTGGGGCCTGGCGGCGCGCGACGTCGATCGCGCCTACAGCATCGTCACCGAGCTGCGGCGCTATCCTTCGGCGGCGCGGGCCTATCTCGACGTCTGGCTCGACACGCCGCCGCGCCATGACGGACCTCCGATCGCGATCGGCGTGGACCCGCCCAATTGAACAAGCTTGCACGCCATCTGGCGATCGGCACGGCCGTCCTCGCGCTGTTGGGAGTATCGGTCTTCGCGCTCGCGGGGATGGCCCGTGCGGCGGTCGATGCCTGGAGTGCACACGTCGTGTACAGCCGCGACCGCCTTCCCGCGGTCGACACCGCCCTCGTGCTCGGCACCGCGCCGTTCGGTGTCGGCGGGCAGGACCAGCATACGCTGTCGTGGCGTCTCGATACGGCTGCCGCCCTCTGGCACGACGGCAAGGTCGAGCGCTTCATCGTCAGCGGCATCCGCCTCGGCGACGACTACGACGAGGCGGCAATCATGCGCGGCGAGCTGGCCGTGCGCGGCGTGCCGACCCGAGTGATCGAGCTCGATCACGGCGGCGACCGGACCTGGCATTCGATCGTCCGGGCACGCTACGTCTTCGGCCGGCGGCGGCTGCTGATCGTCTCGCAACCCGACCATCTCGCCCGGGCGCTGTTCCTGGCGCACCATGTCGGCATCGAGGCGTGGGGCGTGCCCGCCCGAGGCAACAACTACGGCGGCCTCTACGGCACGCTGATCGGCAACGCCGTCAGCCTGGCCGCCTTCGTCGACGTCCTGAGAGGACCGACGGCGGCAATCATCGCAGCCGGCCTGCCGCGTTAGCCGCCATGTCGCGCAGCTCGGGCACCGGCGAGACCACCGGCTTGCCGGCGAAGTGGTTATCGAGGTTCTGCTTCACCAGCGCGGTCATGCGGCGCTGGGCGTGTTCGGTGCCGCCGCCGAAATGCGGCGCCATCACGAGATTGTCCAACGCGAGCAGCTCGGTGCCCTCGTAAGGCTCCTCGTCGAACACGTCGAGCGCGGCGCCCTCGATCACATTGTTGCGCAACGCGTCGGCCAGCGCCGCCTCGTCGACCGCCCAGCCGCGCGAGATATTGACCACGTGGCCGCGCGGCCCGAGCGCCTTCAGGACCTCGGCATTGATGATGTGCCGGTTCGAGGCATCAGAGCGCAGGCAGACCGCGAGGTAGTCGCACCAGGTGGCGAGCGCCATTACATCGGGGAAGTACGGGAAATCGACGTCGGCGCGCCGGTTGCGGTTGCAATAGCCGATCTCGAGGTCGAAGCCCTTCGCGCGCCGGGCGAGCTCCATGCCGATCGCGCCCAGTCCGAGGATGCCCAGCCGGCCGCCGGTCATGCCGGCGACCGGTCCGAAACGGTGGGGGATGCGCTTGGTCCATTCGCCGCGGCGGATCATCTTGTCGGCTCGCACGATGCGCCGCGTCGAGGCGAGCAGCAGGGCGAACGCCATTTCCGCCACGTCGGGCGCGTTGGCGTCGGCGCCGTGCGTGATCATGATATTGCGCCGCCGCGCCGCGGCCAGGTCGACGCGTTCGTAGCCCGTGCCGTAGCAGCAGAAGATCGACAGGCGCGGCAACGCCTCCATCATCGCCTCGGAGAGGCCGACGCTGCCGGTGCTGACGATGGCCTGCACCTCGCCGGCCACGCCGGGCGGGATGTGCGCGGGCGTCGGCTTGTCCATGTGGCCGGCGATTTCGTAACGCTCGCCGAGCAGCGCGAGTGTCGCTTTGGTGAAATGGAAACCGGTGAGGATGACGGGACGATGGGCCATGTCCGGGCCTAGCACGTGGCCGTTGCCGGCGTAAATCGGAGACCGGCCGCGCGGCGAAAAACCGGCTTGGCAAAGAACACATCGCTGTGCAAGGTGCAGCGCACCAACCGTTCGTGGCTCCAACGGATCGTCAACGCTCCATGAAAATCGCCATTGTCAAAGAACGCCGGCAGCACGAAGCGCGTGTGGCGGCGACCCCCGAGACCGTCAGGAAGCTGAAGGCGTTGGGCGCGGAGATCACGATCGAGACCGGCGCCGGCACGGCGGCATCCTATACCGACCAGGCCTACCAGGACGCCGGCGCAACCATCGCGCCGGATGCGGCGGCGGCGGTGGCGGCCGGCGATATCGTCTTCAAGATCCAGCGCCCCATGTCGGCGGACGAAGGTGTCGATGAGATGGGCCTGCTGCGCTCGGGCCAGGTGCTGATGTCGCCGCTCGGGGCGCTGACCAACCGGCCGCTGGTCGAGGCTCTGGCGGCCAAGGGTGTGACTTCTTTTGCACTGGAGCTGATCCCGCGCATCACGCGCGCGCAGTCGATGGATATCCTGAGCTCGCAGGCCAATCTCGCCGGCTACAAGGCGGTGCTGCTCGCCGCCAACAGCTTCGGCCGCATCTTCCCGCAGATGATGACGCCCGGCGGTACGCTCGCCCCGGCGCGCGCCTTCATCATGGGCGTCGGTGTCGCCGGCCTCCAGGCGATCGCCACGGCGCGCCGGCTGGGCGCGGTGGTGACCGCGACCGACGTGCGGCCGGCGACCAAGGAGCAGGTCCAGTCGCTCGGCGGCAAGTTCGTCGCCGTCGAGGACGAGGAGTTCAAGGCGGCCGAGACCGCTGGCGGCTACGCCAAGCAGATGAGCCCGGAATACCAGGCCAAGCAGGCGGCGCTGGTCGCCGAGCACATCAAGCTGCAGGACATCGTCGTCACCACCGCGCTGATCCCCGGCCGCAAGGCGCCGGTGCTGGTCAGCGAGGACATGGTGAAGACCATGAAGCCCGGCTCGGTGATCGTCGACATGGCGGTCGAGCAGGGCGGCAATTGCCCGCTGTCGGAATTCGGCAAGGTGGTCGAGAAGTACGGTGTGAAGATCGTCGGCCCGGCGAACCTTCCCGGCGAGCTGCCGACCGACGCCTCGGCGCTGTTCTCGCGCAACCTGCTCAACTTCATCACGCCGATGGTCGACAAGGAGACCAAGGCGCTCACGATCAACCTCGAGGACGAGGTCGTGAAGGGCACGCTGGTCACCCGTGACGGTCAGATCGTGCATCCCTCGCTGACCCAGGCTTAGGAGCGGCCCATGGACGACAAGATCGCAGGCGAGGCTTCCAAGCTCGCGACCCAGGCACAGGACGTCGCAGCCCAGCTCAAGGCCCTGGCGCAGCAGATCACTGACGCGGCGGCGGCAGCCCCGGCCGCCATCCCCGACGGCCATATGCCGTTCGTGGCGCTGCTCACCATCTTCGCCCTGTCCTGCTTCGTGGGCTACTACGTGGTCTGGCGGGTGACGCCGGCGCTGCATTCGCCGTTGATGGCCGTCACCAACGCGGTTTCCTCCGTGATCATCGTCGGTGCGCTGCTGGCGGCCGGCCTCAAGGGGCTGGGCGCCGCCCAGCTGTTCGGCTTCATCGCCGTGGCGCTGGCCGCGGTGAACATCTTCGGCGGGTTCATCGTCACGCACCGGATGCTGTCGATGTTCAAGAAGAAGCCGGTCAAGAAGTAGTCGGCGGGAGCAGCAGGGAATGTTCACCCAGGAACTGGCCGCCTACGGCTATCTGATCGCCGCCATCTGTTTCATCATGGCGCTGCGCGGACTGTCCTCGCCGACGACTTCACGCGGCGGCAACCTCTACGGCATCGTCGGCATGGTGGTCGCCATCGGCGTCACCGTGCTGTCGCCCGGCGTCCTCTCGCCCTGGCTGATCCTGGCAGGGCTGGTGATCGGCGGCGCGATCGGCACGTTCGTGGCGTTGCGCATCCAGATGACGGCGCTCCCGCAACTGGTGGCGGCCTTCCATTCGCTGGTTGGCCTGGCCGCGGTCTTCGTGGCCGCCGCTGCTTTCCTCTCCCCCGAGGCGTTCGGGATCGGCCTGCCCGGCAAGATCAAGGCCCAGAGCCTGATCGAGATGGGGCTGGGCACCGCCATCGGCGCCATCACCTTCACCGGCTCGGTCGTGGCCTTCGCCAAGCTGCAGGGCCTGGTCTCGGGCTCGCCGCTGGTCTTCAAGGGCCAGCATCCGCTGAATGCGCTGCTGGGCATCGCGCTGGTCGTGCTGCTGGTCTGGTTCGCCATGCGCGGCCACACCTCGACCTTCGTCCTGCTGGTCGTGCTGTCGCTGGCGCTGGGCTTCCTGCTGATCCTGCCGATCGGCGGCGCCGACATGCCGGTCGTGGTGTCGATGCTCAATTCCTATTCGGGGTGGGCGGCGGCGGGCATCGGCTTCACCCTGGGCAACACGGCGCTGATCGTCACCGGCGCGCTGGTCGGCTCCTCGGGTGCGATCCTGAGCTACATCATGTGCAAGGGCATGAACCGCTCGATCTTCAACGTGATCCTGGGCGGCTTCGGCACCGACAGCGCGGCAGCGGGGGCCGCGCACGCCAAGAACGACAAGCCGGTCAAGGCGGGCTCGGCGGAGGATGCCGCCTTCCTGATGGCCAATGCCGGCTCGGTGATCATCGTGCCGGGCTACGGCATGGCGGTGGCGCAGGCCCAGCATGCGCTGCGCG
>CAMFJT010000270.1 GCA_945957125.1 uncultured Rhodospirillales bacterium
CGGGCGACGAGCTTGCGGGCTTCTTCAAACGGCCACGCGCGCGCGGCCTCGGCAAGGGTGCGATCGATCTGGGACATGGATCGGGCAAACTAGGTGCGGGGGCCATGTGCGTCAATTGCATGGCCGTGCCTAAAGTGCCGCGCCTCAGCCCTTCCAGGTGAAAGGGAAGAGCTGCTGGCGCACGAAACCGGGCGGCATGTAGTCGCCCAGCACGCCGTATTTGCCGGGGAACCGGCGGTCGGACTTCACCGCGGTCCCGAAAATGTAGTCGATGAAGGCGAAATGGGCGGCGTAGTTGCGGTCGATCGCCTCGCGCTCCGAGCTGTGATGCCAGTGATGGAAGTCGGGCGTCACGATCAGCCACTTGAGCGGCGCCCTGCCGAAGATCGCCGGCAGGCGGACATTGGCGTGGTTGAACACCGCCTGGAAGCCGACGATCACGATGTAGACGTCGGTGACCGCCTGGCTGAACCCCAGCACGTAGAGCACGCCGAGGATGGAGACGCGGGTCATCAAGAGTTCGAAGAGGTGAAGACGCGAGCCTGCCATCCAGTCCATGTACTCGGCACTGTGATGAACCGCATGGAAGCGCCACAGGAACGGAATCTCGTGATAGGCGCGGTGCGTCCAGTACTGCACCAGGTCGGCCACCAGCAGCACCAGGAAGAGCGCGGCGAAGAACGGCAGGCCGCCGACCCATTTCTGCAGCGGATCCCAGACCATCCAGCCGAACAGGCGATGGATGGCGAAGTTCACGATCAGCAGTGCCAATCCGACGAGGAGATGATTGACGATGAAATGCGTGAAATCGGTCTGCCAGCCCGGCCGGAACACCGGCTGGTCGCGATGCAGCGGCACCAGCTTCTCGATCAGGATGAAGATCATGCTCGAACCCAGCAGGTCGAGGATGAACCAGTCGAGGCCGATATAGGGCGTGTTGTCGGGGAAGTCGGCGACCGGAACACGATGCCCGCCCATCGCGGCGGCCAGCGCGATCAGGGCCAGCGCCGTACCGTTCAGCCAGCGATTGCGACGCTGGACCAGGTTGGCGATCGCCATGCCGCCCGCGATCACCATGCCGACCAGCAGCACCTGCCGCAGCAGGCCGACATCGTACTTCTTGCGCAGGTCCGGCGTGGTCAAATATTCCGGAAAATGGAAGGCGAGCACCGCCAGCACGGCAAGACCGCCGAGGGTGAGCGCGATGATGCCGGTGATCTTGCCCTTGCCCACGGGGAGGGCGCCGGACTGGTGGAAGACGGCGGTGGTCTTCCTGACGACGGGCGGTGCTTTCATGGCGCGTGACTTTAGGCGCAACCGACAGTCGCTGCATCGGCCATTTGGCCTGTGCTATTCACCCGCCGGTGACTATTCCAGCGACTTCCTCCTGGCCAGCCTTGGTCGCGACCGCCCGCGGCGCGCTCTGGCGGGCGCCCGACGGAACGCTGGAGCGTCTCTCGGGCGCCAACGCGAACCTTCGCGCTGCCGGCAGCCTGCCGCTGGTCTGCCACGCGCCTGCGGTCGCGGCGCGGCTCGGCCTCGAGGATATCCCGGCACACGACCTGCTCGAACTCTTCGCATTCGTGCGGCCGGCGCGTTTCTGCCTGCCGACGGTGCGCGGCCTGTGTGAGGCGCTCGACCTTCCACTGCCAGCGACACCGGAGGAGGAAGTTGCCGCCTTGCCCGAGGTCGCGCGCGTGCTGATCGACGAGCTCGACGACATGGCGGCGCTCGCCTCGTCCGAGATGAAGGAAACGGCGCTCGCCATGGCGCGCGGGCAATGGGCCTGGGGCGACGCCGTGCTGGCCGCCCTCGGCATCGACCAGGGGGGCAAGAAAGCACGTCCGGGCGCTGGCCTCGACATCTGGAAGAGCCTGCCCGTCTGGGAGGAGCCACCGCCCGCGCCGCCTCCGGGCAGCCAGCCGGTCGAACCGCGCGAAGCGCGATTGCGGCTCGCCCATCTCGTTTCCGCCGGCGCCAACCTGGCCGAGGCGCGGCCGACCCAGAGCGACTATGCCTCGGCCGCCAGCGAGGCCTTCGCGCCCCGCGAGGAGGAAGGCAAACCCCATGTCGTTCTCGTCGAGGCCGGCACCGGCGTCGGCAAGACCCTGGGGTATGTCGCGCCCGCCAGCCTGTGGGCCGAGAAGAACGGCGCGCCGGTATGGATTTCGACCTACACGCGCAACCTGCAGCGCCAGATCGACACCGAGCTCGACAGGCTGCACCGCGACCCGTCGGAAAAGCGGCGACGCGTCGTCATTCGCAAGGGCCGCGAAAACTACCTCTGCCTGCTGAACTTCCAGGAAGCGGTTATGCGCACCGGACTGGTGCCGGAGAACGGGGTCGGCCTCGGCCTGCTGGCGCGCTGGGCGCTGGCCAGCCGCGACGGCGACATGATCGGCGGCGACCTGCCGGCCTGGCTGCTCGACCTGGTGGGCCGCAGCCGCGTGCAGCGGCTGGCCGACCGGCGCGGCGAGTGCATCTACTCCGCCTGCGATCATTACCGGAAGTGCTTCGTGGAACGCACGATCCGCCGCGCGCGCCAGGCCGACATCGTCATCGCCAACCATGCGCTGGTGATGATACAGGCGGCGATGGGCGGCCTCGACGACGGCACGCGGCCGCTGCGCTACGTCTTCGACGAGGGCCATCACCTGTTCGACGCCGCCGACGGCGCGTTCGGTGCGCATTTGAGCGGCGTCGAAACGTCGGATCTGCGGCGCTGGCTGCTCGGCGCGGAGGGCCGCCGAGGCAGCCGCGCCCGCGGACTGGAGCGCAGGCTGAGCGACCTGCTGGGCGAGGACGTCGAGGCGCAGAACGCCCTGCGCCGCCTGCTCGATCTCGCCCAGCAGCTTCCCTCGACCAACTGGCAGACGCGTCTGGCCGACGGCACGGTGCTCGGCCCGGCGGAGGAATTTCTCGCGCTGGTACGCCAGCAGGTGCGCGCGCGCTCGGCCGGCGACGATCAGGGCTTCGGCCAGGAATGCGACGTGCGCCCGCTCAATCCCGGCCTGGTCGAGGCCGCCGACCGGCTGGCCGAGGCGCTGGACAAGATGCTGCAGCCGGTGCGCCGCCTGCGGCAGGCGCTGCGGGCCAAGCTCGAGGGCGAGGCCGACAAACTCGACTCGGGTCAGCGGGCCCGGATCGAGGGCGTGGCGCGCTCGCTCGCCAATCGCTGCGAGCTGACGCTCGAATCCTGGCGGGCCATGCTGCGCGGCCTGCACAACGATCCGGACGCGGCTTTCGTCGACTGGTTTGCCGTCGAACGCGTCCAGGGCCGCGAATACGACGTCGGCATGTACCGCCACTATCTCGACCCGGCCGAGCCGTTCGTGAACTCGGTGGTCCGGCCGGCCCATGGCGCGGTCATCACCTCGGCCACCTTGCGCGATTCGCTGGGGGTGCCGCAGGCGGCCAACGACGAGGACGTGGCCGCGCAGGCCGACTGGGTCGTCGCGGAAGCACGCACCGGCACGCGGCACCTCGCGGCACCGGCCGTGCGCGCGGCGATGGCGTCGCCCTTCAACTATGCCAACGCCACCAAGGTGCTGATCGTCAAGGACGTGAAGCGCGACGATACCGAGCAGGTGGCGGCCGCCTATCGCGAACTCTTTCTCGCGGCGGGCGGTGGCGCCCTCGGGCTCTTCACGGCGATCGGCCGCCTGCGCGCCGTCCACCAGCGCATCGTGCCGGTGCTGGAGGAAGCGGGCCTGCCTCTCTACGCCCAGCATGTCGGCGGCATGGATGCGGCGACCCTGGTCGACATCTTCCGCGCCGAGGAGCATTCGTGCCTGCTGGGCACCGACGCCGTGCGTGACGGTGTCGACGTGCCGGGACGTTCCTTGCGCCTCATCGTGTTCGACCGCGTACCATGGCCGCGTCCGGACATCCTGCACCGCGCCCGCAAGGCGCATTGGAAGGCCGCGGGGGCGGGTGCCAACGGCTACGACGACATGCTGGCCCGTCTGCGCCTGAAGCAGGCCTATGGCCGATTGATTCGGCGCGCCGACGATCGGGGCGTCTTCGTGATGCTCGATTCGCGGCTGCCCAGTCGATTGCTCAGCGCCTTTCCGCAGGGCGTGACGGTGGACCGCGTGGGACTGGCCGATGCGGTGGCCGAAACGAGGCGGTTTCTGGATAGTTGAGATCACGGCAACGATCGCCGCGACAGGCTGTTTCTCCTGCATCGAACAACAGCGTCAGGAGGAACTCATGAACACGAACAAGCTCATCGCCCTCACCGCGGCGGCCCTTCTCTTCGGTGGCAGCGCGATGGCCCAGAGTGGCGGCAGCGCGGGTGGCAGCGCCGGCACCGGCGGTGGCGCATCGGGTGGCGGCGCTTCGGTCGGCGGCGGCGCCTCGACGACGGCCCCGAGCGGGACGACCGGCATGGGTACCGGCACGACGGGCACCCCCACGACGACCCCGCGGAGCAGCACGTCGACGGGCGTCGGCGCGACCGGCAGCGGCACCGCCCCGGCACCAGGCGGCAGCACCAGCTCGATGGGCGTCGGCGCCGGCACCACCGGCGGCGGCTCGGTGAACCAGGGCATGGCGCCGTCCCCGTCCGGCTCCGGCGGCGTGTCGGGCGGCACCTCGGGCACCACCCGCTAACGGCCGGCAACGGCCGGTTTTCCGGCAAATAAACGAAACAAACGAAATATTCGAAATATTCGAAGCCGGAGTCGCACCCCCGACGGCCCGCTCCCCGGTGGGGTGGGCCGTCCCTTCGTGCAGGGATCATGCGCATCAAGACGGTTTTTCTTGCGACGATCGCCGCCCTCGCTGCAAGCGGGGCCGGCTCTTCAGGATCGGCTCAGGACATTTCCCCCCGGAGCAGCGACCTTGCCGCAGCGGCGCCGCTCGCCGATCGGCCCATCCCGCCCTCGGACACCGCGACGACGGGCCCCGCCTACGAGGTCTGTGTCCGCGGCCCTTGGCCCGCGGCCGGCGATGCCGGTGCCCGTTCGAGTGCGTGCCGGAGAGCCCTGAGCGCGAACCTGAACATCGAACAGGGGGCGTTGGTGAGGCTTACGAGAGGCATCGCCCGGGTCACGAGTGCGTCGAGCTTTCGTGCCGCCGCCCAGGAGCGGCAAGCCTATGCTGAGGCGCTGGAAGACTTCGACGCGGTGCTCACACGTCAACCGCAGAGCGTCGATGCGCTGATTGCGCGGGGGCATACCCATGGGCTGATCGGCAATCGCGGGCAGGCCGACGCCGACCTGCAGCGCGCATTGTCGCTCGCGCCCGAGAGCCCGCAGGCGCTCGTCGTTCGCGGCCTGATACGCAACCGCCAGGGCGACAAGGCACTGGCCATGCGGGACTACGAAGCGGCTCTCCAGGGCGATCCCTCCTATCCTCAGGCGCTCGTCAATCGTGCGGCGTTGCTTTCGGAACAGGGAAGGCACGATGAAGCCCTTCGGAACCTCGATCGAGCGATCGCGGTTGCCCCGAAGAACCCTGTCGCCCACTACAATCGCGGCTTCGCCCACTTTGCCACACATGACTACGGCAGGGCGCTGGACGACTACGACACTGCGATCAGGCTCGATCCCGAGATGGGGGTCGCCTACAACAATCGGTGCCTCGTTCGGGCAATCGTCGGTAAGGACGTGCAAGCGGCTCGCGAGGATTGCCAGACGGCTCGCCTGCTGTTGCCCCACGATCCCGCCGTGAACGAAACGCGAGGCTTCCTGTTTCTCAAGATGGGCGACGCGCGTTCGGCGCTGAGCGAGTACGATCGGGCTCTGTCGGGCGATCCCAACCGACCGCTTGCCCTTTACGGCCGCGGGATTGCGCGTGCCCTGCTGGGGAACGCGACGGCAGGGGAACGCGACAGGATGGCGGCCCTGTCGCTTTCACCCCTCACCGCCGACCAGTTCACGAGGTACGGGATCGAATAGAGGCGCCTGCTCAGTAGCCGGCGGCTCGATCCACCACTTCCTTCAACGGCTCGCCGGCCACGAAACGCTTCAGGTTGTCGACGAACAGGCGCGCCACGAAGCGGTCGCGCTGCGGATGCGGCCCGCCGATATGCGGCAGCACGACGATCCCCTCGGCCGTCCAGAACGGGTGATCGGCCGGGAGGGGCTCCTGCCGGAAGACGTCCAGCAGCGCCCCGGCGATCCTCTTCTCCTTCGTCGCGGCCATGAGGTCGGCGTCGTTGACGATCTGGCCGCGGCCGAAGTTCAGCAGCCACGCCGATTGCTTCATCTTCGCCAGACGCTTCGCGTCGATGAAGTTCTCCGTCTCCGGCGTCGCCGGCAACAGCAGCAGAACGAAGTCGGACTGAGACAGCACCTCGTCGGTCGCTTCCGCCGGCAGCACCTCGGCAACGTTCGGGACGCGCGTCGGCCGGCGCTTGGTGCCGATCACATGCATGCCGAGGGCCGCCGCGATACGCGCCACTTCCTGGCCGATCACGCCGAGGCCGAGGATGCCGAGCGTCTTCCCCGTCAGCGGCTCGGCCACCGTATGGACCCAGCGGCTCTGCTTCTGGTTCTCGGCGGCGCGGGCATAGGGCTTGGCGACATGGAACAGCGCGCCGATGATGTTCTCCGGCATCGACTCGGTGTGGGTGCCGCGCGCACAGGTCAGCGTGAGGCCCGCCGGCAGGTCGGGCAGCGCCAGCCAGTTGTCGACGCCGGCGCTCATCGCCTGGGCCCAGCGCAGCCGGGGCATGGCGGGCAGCAGACCCGCCGGCACCGCCCCCGCCATCATCGCCTCGGTCCGCGCGAGCTGTTCGGCCGACGGCTTCTCCTTGCGCGGCAGGGTGTCCACCGCAACCCGGTCGGCGAGGCCCGCCGCCTGGATCGCGTCGAGATAGGCGGTCGGCGAATCGGTCCAGAGGAGGACGTGGGGGCGGTCGGTCGGGGCCATCGGCGTTACAGCCCCTGTCCGCCGGCCACGGCGATGGTCTGGCCGGTGACCCAGGAAGCGAGTGGCGAGGCGAGGAACAGCGCCACGTTGGCGACTTCCTCGGCATGGCCCATGCGCCCGAACGGGATCGATGCCAGCGTGCCGTTGTAGAGCGCGGGATTGTCGGTCTTGCGCTTGTCCCAGACGCCGCCGGGAAATTCGATGGATCCAGGGGCGATGCAATTCACGCGGATGCGATCCTTCGCATACATCGCCGCCTGCGTGACCGTGTAGTGGATCACCGCCGCCTTGATGGCGCCGTAGGGCGGCTGGCGCGCCGCCGGATGATGCGCGGAGATCGAAGAGATGTTGACCACGTTGCCCTGCGACTTCTTCAGCTCCGGCAGCGCCTCCTGCGTGGCATGCACGATCGACAGCATGTCGACGGCGAGGTTGGCGGTCCAACCCTTGTCGTCGTCGGAGGAGCCGAAAGCCGACGCATTGTTGACCAGGAAGTCGACACCGCCCAGCGCGCCGATCGCCTCGCGCACGTAGCCTCGCACGGCATCGCCCTGGGCGAGGTCGGCGCTGGCGGCATGGGTCTTATGGCCGTGTTTGGCAAGCTCGGCGCGGGTCTCCTCGAGGGTCCTGGCATCACGCGCGCAGATCGACACGTCGCCGCCACAGGCCGCAAAGCCCATGGCGATGGCCTTGCCAATGCCCCGGCTGCCGCCGCAGACGATCGCCTTCTTGCCCGTGAAATCCAACTTCATCGCAACATCTCCTTTTGCCTGACGCATATCGGCCGGCCGGACTCCCCTACGGCCGCCACCGTGGAGGTCGCTGTCCGCCGAATCAAGCGAGCCGTCCCGAGGGCCGGAACCGGCGTTCGGTACAGCACTCTGCGTCCGGTAACGACATTGTCATGGAGCGTGCGTCCATTCAGCGGCATCATGTCGGCC
>CAMFJT010000271.1 GCA_945957125.1 uncultured Rhodospirillales bacterium
AGCTGCCTGGCGCCGATCGCCTTCGCCAGCCACGGCTACGAGAAGTTCCACCTGCTGATGCCGGTCTTTGCCTGCCGCAAATGGGCCGGCACGCCGCAGCCGCGCGAGGGGCAGACGCTCAAATGGGCCAAGCCCGCCGACTTCGCGCGCTATCCCATGCCGCCGGCCGACGTGCCACTGATCGCCCTGCTGCGCGACCTGCTCTGACCGTCTTGCCGGAGCGCGGGCGGGACGCCCGCGGTCCGGCAAGAGAGTTTCAAGCCAGCGGAACGCCTTCGCGCCAGCCTGTGAGGCGGCGCCAGATGACGGCCTGCACGGTCGCGATCAGGGCGGCGCTGCCGTAGGAGACGAGGATCGCGACGGTCCAGGTCACGATCGCGGCCGCGGTGTCGGCGCCGATGCCGCGCATGACGGTGAGCGGAAAGATCACGGCGATGCTGGTCGCAATGGCGCCGCCCATCAGCACCACGAACAGCGTGCCGACGATCGTCCAGCCGTTGCCGCGGCCATGGGCCCAGGAGCGGCGCGGCGACCAGGGCAGGTCGACGGCGGTCGCCGCCAGCCCGTAGCTCACCCGCAGCGCCAGCAGGGCGGAGACGATGAAGCCGGTGCCGAGCGGCGCCGCCATCGCCTCGCGGCGCATCAGCTCGGGATCGGCCGCGGCATCGCCCAGCGTCGCCGGATCGATCGTCCCGACCGTGAGGGTGAAGGCCACGATCAGGGCGAAGGTGACGCCCGCGACCTTGAGCAGATGAAGCAGGAACGCGCTCTCGCGCTGCGACCAGCCGAGGCCGGGCAGGCGCCCGATCCGCTGCGGCCCGAGCAGCACCAGCCGCATCCAGGCGACCTGGAACATGATCGTCGGGATCACGTCGAGCGCCTTCTCGGCCAGCACCGTGAGCAGGGTCTGCTCGGTCAGCGCCGAGGTCAGGATGCGCAGCCCCAGCGAGAGGATCCATGGGATCGTCACGAGGTGGAAGAACAGGCCGAGCCGGGCGAAGAGGAAGCCGAAGCTCTCGGACAGGATAGCCCCGAAGGAAAGTTTCATGCCGATCGCATCCTACCGCCGCTCCGCCTTCTCGCCCGCGCTGTATTCCGTGGTCTGCAGCGCCGATGCAAGCCGGTGGGCGGCGCTGCCGGGCCGCAACGCCCGGGGTTGCGAGGCATGCGGCGCCCAGCCGTGCAGGAAAAGCACCTCGAAGCTCGCCTCGACCCGCCCGGACGGCCGGGCGAAGCGCTGCTCGTAGAGCTGCGCGGCGCGCAGCAGCGTGTCGCGCCGGGTGAAGCCGCGGCGGCGTTCGGCGACCAGGTTGGCCTCGCCCATCGCGCCCAGGTCGCGCATCAGGGCGAGGGCGCCGGCATACTCGACGTCGATCGTCTCGCTGTCGGCCACCGGCAGCGCGAAGCCGGCGCGCTGCAGCAGGCCTGCCCCATCGCGCAGGTCGGCGAAGGGCGAGACGCGTGGGCTGAGGCCGCCTTCGATCTCGCTTTCGGCCGCTGCGAGCGCCTGGCGCAGCTGCCACAGCGTGCCGCCGCCGAGCAGGGCGGCGAGGAACAGCCCGTCCGGCTTCAGGATGCGTCCGACCTGGATCAGCGTGCCCGGCAGGTCGTTCACCCAATGCAGGCTCATCGCGCTCAGCACCAGGTCGAAGCTGCCCGGCGCGAAGGGCAGCGCTTCCTCGTCGGCGACGATCGCCGGTCCCCGCGCGGCGTGCGCGAAGCCCAGCGCCATGTCGGTGCGGACCAGGCTGCCGACGGCCCCGCTCGCCTCGAGCGCCGTCGCGACCTCGTCGCCGTGGCAGCCGAGATCGAGCGCGCGCGGAAAGGTCCGGCGCACGTCGCCGAGCCGCTCGACCAGCCGCTCGGCAATCTCGCGCTTGAGGAAGGCCTGGTCCGTCCACCGAGCGGCCGCCCGTTCGCGGCGGTGGCGCAAGGTCGCGCGGTCGAAGACCAGCAGGGGATCGATCGTCACGCTGCGTATGTAGGGCGAAAGCGCGGCGGCGGGTAGGCCCGCCCTCTTGCCAACGCATTTGTCGGGCCGACTGCTGCGATGCTGCTGGGGGAATGGTGCATGTCCGCCGGGCGGCGGCTGCTCGATTCCGTCCTGCCGCCGCTCTGCCTGGGCTGCAACGAGATCGTCGCGGAGCCGGGCGCGCTGTGCGCGGCCTGCTGGTCGGGATTCGGCTTCATCGCCGCGCCTCATTGCGCGCGCTGCGGCGTGCCCTTCGCCGAGGACCTTGGCCCCGGCGCGGAATGCGGCGCCTGCCTCCGGCGGCCGCCGCGCTTCCGCCGCGCCCGCGCGGCGCTGGTCTACGACGACAGCAGCCGCCGCCTCGTGCTGCCGTTCAAGCACGGCGACCGCACCGACATGGCGCGCGCCTGCGGCCGCTGGATGGCGGGTGCGGGCGGCGAGCTCCTGGCCGACGCCGATTTCGTCGCCCCGGTGCCGTTGCATTGGCGTCGTCTGTTCACCCGTCGCTACAACCAGGCCTTGCTTCTGGCGCGTGCGGTGTCGCGGACCGGAGCGGGCAAGGCGCGGCTCGCGCCCGACCTGCTGCGCCGGGCGCGGTGGACCGGCTCGCAGGCCGGGCTCAAGGCGCCGGAGCGGCGCACCAACGTGCGGCGCGCCTTCGAGCTCCATCCGCGCTGGGCGGCGGCCGTCGAGGGAAAGACCGTCCTGCTAATCGACGACGTGCTGACCACCGGCGCGACGGTCGAGGCCTGCGCCCGCGCACTGCAGCGCGGCGGCGCCCGCCACGTCGACGTCCTGACGCTGGCGCGGGTCGTGCGGCCGGCGTAATACTTCCGGCAAGGAGTTTCCCATGGCCAAGGTCGAGATCTACACGACGATGTGGTGCGGCTACTGTGCCCGCGCCAAGAGCCTGCTCGAGAAGAAGGGCGTGGCGTACGAGGAAATGGACGTGATGGAGGATGTCGCCAAGCGCGCCGAGATGCGCGAGCGCTCCCGGCGCACGACGGTGCCGCAGATCTTCATCAACGGTCAGCATGTCGGCGGATCCGACGATCTCGCGGCGCTGGAACAGGCGGGCAAGCTCGACGCGTTGCTCGCCCAGCCGGGCTGAGGGAGAGAACCGATGACGACCGTGTTCAAGGCCGGCCTGATCCAGACCAACGTCAGCAACGAGATGGCCGAGAACGTGGCCTTCGTGCGCGAGCAGGCGCGTCTGGCGCGCGAGGCGGGCGCCGACTTCGTCATGACTCCGGAGAATACCGGCCTGATCGGCGCCAATCGCACCGAGACGCTGCAGAAGGCGCAGACCGAGGAGGAGCATGCGATGCTCGCGGCCTGCCGTGCCTCGGCGCGCGAGACCGGCGCGTGGTTCCTGGTCGGCTCGATCCATGTCCGCGTGCCGGGCGAAGAGCAGATCCGCAACCGGTCCTACCTGCTCGACTCCGACGGCGGCATCGTCGCCAGCTACGACAAGATCCACATGTTCGACGTCCAGCTCGCCGGCGGCGAGAGCTATCGCGAGTCCTCGACCTTCCGGCCGGGCGAGCGCGCGGTGCTCGCCGAGACGCCGTGGGGCGTGCTCGGCATGACGATCTGCTACGACCTGCGCTTCCCCTATCTCTACCGCGACCTCGCCCATGCCGGCGCCACGCTGCTGTCGATCCCGTCGTCCTTCACGGTGCCGACGGGGCAGGCGCACTGGCACACGCTGATGCGCGCGCGGGCGATCGAGACCGGCTGCTTCGTCTTCGCGCCGGCCCAGGTCGGCACGCACAAGGGCTCCAACCGCAAGACCTACGGCCATTCGATCGCGGTGGCGCCGTGGGGCGAGGTGCTGGCCGATGCCGGCGGCGAGGCGGCGGGCTTCACGATCGCCGAGGTCGACCTCGGGAAGGTCGCAGAGGCGCGCAAGATGGTGCCGTCCCTGCAGCACGACCGAGAATTCTCGGCCCCCGCATTGGCCAAGCCGCCGGTCGCCCGGGCGGCCGAATAGCGTCAGGGCAGGCGGCGGGCGGCGATCCGCTGGACCATCGACATCGGATCGCTGATCAGGCGGGCCTCGTAGGCGGTCACCGAGAAGGCGCCGCGGACCTGCTCGAGCAACTCCCCGTCCTGGAGGAGGAACTCCGGGCGGCTCGGCTTCCCGAAGCGTTCGTTGCCGGCCATGAAGGTCTGGTAGAGCAGCACGCCGCCGGGCGCGATCGCCGCCAGCAGCGCGGGCATCAGCGGGCGATGCAGGTAGTTGGTGACGATGACGGCGCCGAAGCGCCGCTCCCCCAACGGCCACGGGCTGCCGTCCTCGAGGTCCGCCGCAAGCGCCTCGAGGCGGGGGTGCGCCGGCAGGCGGCCGATGTCGCGGTCGACCGCCACCACCGAATGGCCGCGCTCTACGAAGAACAGCGCATGGCGGCCGCGGCCGGCCGCGAGGTCCAGCACGGTGGCGTCGGGCGGCACCAGGCCGGCCCATTGCACGATCCATGGCAGCGGCGTGCCTCTTGCATCGTCAGCCATCACACCCCATCATCCTTGGCACTCTCCCGCCGGGAGTGCCAACCACCGGAATTCGTCGTCTTTTCATGATCCTATACCGACTGCGCTGCTCCAACGGCCACGAGTTTGATAGCTGGTTCAAGGACAGCAGGACCTACGAGCGCCAGGAGAAGAAATCGCTGATCGGCTGTGCCGTATGCGGCGACGGCAAGGTTGCGCGTGCGATCATGGCACCGCGGATCGGCAAGAAGGGCGGTGCCGCGGAGATCGAGGCGGCTCCCGAGACGCCGGCGTCGACCCCGACGGCCGAGCAGCAGCAGGCCCAGCAGCAGATGGCGGCCTTGGCGCGCCACATGCCCAAGGAACTGCGCGAGGCGCTGATGAAGGTCCGCGCCGAGGTGGAGAAGAATTGCGAGCATGTCGGCGACAAGTTCGCCGAGGAAGCGCGCAAGATTCACTACGGCGAGAGCGACAAGCGCGGCATCTACGGCGAGACCTCTGACGAGGAAGCCGAGGCGCTGGCCGAGGAAGGCATCGAGTTCGGCCGCCTGCCTTGGATCCCGCGCGGGAACTAGGGTTTCGTCCTTGAAGGTCCCCCTGCCGATCGCAGGTTGAGCAGGTTGCCGGCC
Organism: uncultured Rhodospirillales bacterium; assembly: GCA_945957125.1. Classification (GTDB taxonomy): domain Bacteria; phylum Pseudomonadota; class Alphaproteobacteria; order Reyranellales; family Reyranellaceae; genus Reyranella. The sequence continues at coordinate 5,092 of CAMFJT010000271.1, forward strand.
AGGATGAGGGCGGCGCCCAGCCCCGTCAGGAGGTCGACCCGCTCGGCGTAGACCAGCCAGCCGGTCAGGGCGGCGAGCGGCACGCGCAGGAAATCCATCGGCACCACGACCGTCGCATCGGCATGGAGCAGCGCGCGCGCCATGCAGTAGTGGGAGTAGGTGCCGCAGAAGCCGATCACCGCAAGCCAGCCCCATTCCGTCACCGACGGCCATCGCCAGGCGAGGAGAGCCGGCAGCAGACCCAGCACCGACTGGATCGCGACCATCCAGAACAGGATGGTCGTTACCCGGTCGGTCCGGGTGAGGGCCTTCATCATGATCACCGAGGTGGCGAAGCCGACCGAGGCTGCGAGCGCAATGAGCTGGCCGATGCCCACGTCGCCGCCGAACGGCCGCACGATGATGGCAACGCCGATCAGGCCCAGCGCCACCGCGATGTTCTTCCACAGGCCCATGCGCTCGCCGAGGAAGGTGACGGCCATGATGGCCACCCAGATCGGCATGGTGAACTCGAGCGAGATGACCTGGGCGAGCGGGATCAGCCCCAGCGCGACCAGCCAGCCGCATTGCGCGCCGTAGTGCGCGACGTTGCGCAGCACATGGCGCCAGGGGTGCGCAGTCTTCATCGCCCGGAACCCGCCGCCGCGATGGATCAGCGGATAGAGCAGGCAGAGCCCGATGAGCGAGCGCAGCTCCATCACCTCGAAGACGCCGAGCGCGCGCGTGGCCTCGCGCCCGGCCACCGCCATGACGACCAGGCAGGCGAGCCAACCCGCCATCCATGTCGCTGCCTTCGGGAGGGATGGTGCGGCGCTGGCGTCAGCCAACGCCCTTGCTGCCATACAGCATGTAGTTGACGTCGAGATCGCGCTTGTCGACAGACCAGTCGCGGCTCAGCGGATTGTACACGATGCCGACGATCTCCTGCGCCGAAACGCCGCCGTGACGCAAGCCGCGCACCGCTTCCGACGGCTTGAGGAACTTGCGCCAGTCGTGCGTGCCGCGCGGCAGCCAGCGCAACACGTATTCGGCGCCGGCGATCGCCAGCGCCCAGGCCTTTGCGGTGCGGTTGAGGGTCGAGAGGAACACCAGGCCGCCCGGGCGGGTGAGCCGGCCGACCGACTGCAGGAACAGCTCGACATCGGCCACGTGCTCGACGATCTCGAGCGCCAGCACGACATCGAATTGCACGCCGCTCTCGGCAAGCGCCTCGGCTGTCGTCGCCCGATAGTCGATCGCGAGGTCCTGGCCGGCGGCATGACGGCGGGCCGTGTCGAGATTTCGCTCGGCGGCGTCGATGCCGGTGACCTGCCCGCCGAGGCGGGCCATCGGTTCGCACAGCAGACCGCCGCCGCAACCGATATCGAGAACCGACAGGCCCTGCAGCGGATGGCCCGACAGCGGATCGCGCTGCCAGTGTGCCGCGGCGCGGTCGCGGATGAAGGCGAGACGCACCGGGTTGAGCCGGTGGAGCGGGGCGAACTTGCCGCGCGGGTCCCACCATTCGTCGGCGATGCGCGCAAAACGCTCGACCTCGCCCGGATCGACCGTCGAGGCGTGCGGAATATGCGCTGACTCGGCCATGCTTGCCCTTGACCCAAATGGTGCACCCGGTGTCTATACCCCGCTTTCGAGCAGGTCCATGGCGCGCATCGTTCTCAAATTCGGCGGCACTTCCGTAGGCGACACTGATCGCATCAAGAATGTGGCGCGCAAGGTCAAGGCGGAGGTCGACCGCGGCAACGAGGTTGCGGTCGTGGTCTCGGCCATGTCCGGCGCGACGAACCAGCTCGTCAAATGGGTCAACGAGATTTCGCCGTTGCACGACCCGCGCGAGTACGACGTCGTGGTCGCGACCGGCGAGCAGGTGACGATCGGCCTGCTGGCGATGGCGCTGCAGCAGGAGGGCGTGAAGTCGCGCTCCTGGGTGTCGTGGCAGATCCCGATCCGCACCGACTCCGCTTTCGCCAAGGCGCGCATCCAGGAGATCGACACGACCGAGATGGCGCGGACCATGACCGAGGGCGAGGTGCCGATCGTGCCGGGCTTCCAGGGCGTGGCGCCCGATGGGCGCATCACCACGCTGGGACGTGGCGGATCGGATACGTCGGCGGTGGCGCTGGCGGCGGCGCTCGAGGCCGATCGTTGCGACATCTACACCGATGTCGACGGCGTCTACACGACCGATCCGCGCATCGTCGAAAAGGCGCGCAAGATCGACCAGGTGACCTACGAGGAGATGCTCGAGATGGCCTCGCAGGGCTCCAAGGTCCTGCAGACGCGCTCGGTCGAGCTGGCAATGAACCATCACGTGCGGGTGCAGGTGCTGTCGTCGTTCGACGAGGCGCTGGGCAGCGACCTGCCGGGCACGATGGTCGTGGACGAGGAAGAGATCATGGCCCAGGGGCTCGAGAAGTCAGTCGTGAGCGGCATCGCCTTCGCCAAGGACGAGGCCAAGATCACCGTCACGCGGGTGCCCGACCGGCCCGGCGTCGCGGCCGGCATCTTCGGTCCGCTGGCCGAGGCCAACATCAACGTCGACATGATCGTGCAGAACGTCTCG
>CAMFJT010000272.1 GCA_945957125.1 uncultured Rhodospirillales bacterium
TTTCGGGAATCGGTACAAATAAAACCCCCCCCGTCCCCCTTTGCCCGGCGCGCGGGCTTCCCCCCCCGTCTTGCCCGACCGCGGGCGTCCCGCCCGCGCTCCGGCAAGAGTTCCATCTCAGCGCAGGAACTTCTTCTCGTCGGCCTTGACCTTGCCCATGCCCTGCAGGTCGAAAATCTCGTCGACCGAGGGGATTTGCGATTCGACACCGTGGATTCCGCCGTCCTTGCGGATCTGCGCGAAGGTCCGGCGCATGGCGCCGACCGCGGCGCGGATGGCGTGGTTGCCCCAGATCAGCAGGCCGATCTTCTGCAGCTCGCGCACCCGCGCGACCGTCATCTGCGGATAGGCCGTCGGAACCAGGGCAATGGGCGCCTTGCCGTCCCACGCCTTCACGAAGGCTTCGATCTCGTCCGGCGTCTTCTGCTTGGAATGGACCAGGATCAGGTCGGCCCCGGCCGCCTCGTAGGCGTGGGCGCGCTTGAGCGCCTCTTCCTGGCCAAGGCCCGCGATCAGCGCCTCGGTGCGCGCCACGATCACCAGGTCGGGGTCCTTGCGCACGGAGCGTGCCGCTTCGATCTTGCCCTGGAATTCCTCGATGCGGACCATGTCCTGACGGCCCCCGGCAATCAGGCTGGTGACCTTGGGAAAGCTCTTGTCCTCCATCACGATCGCCGCGACGCCGGCGCGCTCGTATTGCTCGACGGCGTAGAGCACGTTGATCGCGTTGCCGAAACCGGTATCGATGTCGGCGACGACCGGGATGCCCGACCGCTCCGCCATGGCGCGAGTCATGTCGAGATGCTGCGTCATCGACACGATGCTCACGTCGGGCACGCCGTACATCGCCGACAGCTCGAACCCCGACGCCCAGATCGCATCGAAGCCCGCCTCGGCCACCAGCATGGCCGACAGCGGGCTATGCGCCGCCATCGCCTCGACCAGGCCGTTCTTCGCCAGGATCTCTCGGAATTTTCTGCCCGCGCCCATCGTCATCCTTTCAGTCGTGCCTCGCCGAGCAGCGCGAGGAAGCGCGCACCGGCCTCGATATCGCGACGGATGTTGCCGTGCCGCTCGGTCGCGGTCGGATCGCTGCCCCAGCGCTCGAGCTGGTAGATCTCGTCGAGCTGGGCCGCGGCAAACGCCTTGTCGGGCGGCAGATGGCCCGCCGAGACGGCGAGCGCGATCACCACCGAGCCGGCGATGTGCGTCAGGTTGTAGAGCGCCGACAGCGCCAGATCGCCATGGGCGGCGACGGCGCCGCGCAAGGCGGCCAGCGCGCGATGCGGCTGCGTCACGAACGTGGTCCCGGTCGCAACGGCGAGTTCCGCCCCATGGTGCGCCGCAGCCCAATCGAGCAGCGGCTGCCACGTATCGGCCTGGAGCTTCACGAGGCTGTCGGGTCCGCTGGCACGGTAGCAGAGCAGATCGGAGGCGGCGTACTTCGCCGTATCGTCGACGACGCGCGCGCGTTGGCTGGGCACGCGATCGATGCCCGTCGCGGCGAGGCGGGTCAGCGGCAGGTGCGAGACGTTGATCTCCGCCTTGTCCGGCACGTCGCGCCATTCCGCCGCGATCGCCTCGGCGAGGGCCTCGGTCGGCACGACCAGCACTGCCTTGGCCGGAGTCCGCATCGGCTTGCCGTCGAGCAGCACGCGGAAGCCGCCGTCGCCGGCCTCGACCGCCGTCTCCTTGTAGAAGCGCTTCATTGGCGAAGGCCTTACACGCCGATACGGGGCGGCGACAATGGAAACATCCGTCGTCCCGAGCGAAGCCGGGCGCAGCGAGGCGTGGTGGAGGGCCCTCTTCATCCTTGCCGGCGATGACATGAACAGGTCCCTCGGCTTCGCCCGGGACGACGGATGGGCCTTATTCCGCGTGCCGCCGCGGGGCCGGGCTCTGGCCCTGGGCGCGGCGGTTCGTGCGGTCGCGGTCGCCGGAAGGAGTGGGAAGCTGGGCACGCAGGCCGGGGCGCAGGCCCTCGACACGAGGCGCCATCAGGGCGCAGGCATTGGCGTTGGGCTGGCGCGCGGCCTGGTTGAGCGCCGCGGTCAGGCTGGGCACCGGGCCGCCGCCGACCAGCAGCTTGCTGAGTCCCGGTTCGAGCGCGCCGGCGGCCGGACGGCCGGTGCCGCCCTTGATCCGCAGCGGCGCGGCGAGCTGGGCCCCCGGCCCGTCGCGCGCTTCGGGAACGGCGATGACCTCCCAGCCTTCGTTGCGCAGCGAAACGTAGCCGCCGCCGACCCAGGTCGCGCGCGGCGTGTCGAACACCAGGCGCCGCAGGTTGGCGACCCCGCCGCTCACGTCGAACCGGCCGGCCAGGCAGTTGAAACCGGCGCCGCCGTCGCCCGCGTTCAGCAGGCGCATCGATTCGGCGGGCCAGCCGGCCAGCCCGTCCGCCGGCCAGGTGCCCTTGCCGGCGCTGAATTCGATCACCCCGCTGGCGCTGTTGAGCGCGCCGCCGGCGCTGCGGCCGGCCCCGCGCAGGCGCAGGTCCAGATCGCCGACGGCGTCCTTGAGGCCGAGGTCGAGGCCCAGCAGGGCACCGAGATCGCCCATCGGCACCTTGCTCGCGGTGGCCGTCAGGGTGGTCTGGCCGACCCGCCCCGTGGGATCGAAGACCAGGTCGAAGCCGACCGAGCCGCTGCCGACCGAGGCCGCGCCACGGAAGGCAAACCGCTTCTCCGAGGAGGACAGGCTCACCGAGCCGTTGGTGATTTTGCCCGACAGCCCGGTCAGCTCGCCGACCCTGGCCGTCACCGAGATCGCCTCGCGCCCCAGCCAGCTCGCCTGTAATTGCGAGGTCGGCAGGAACCGGCGCTGCGGCGGCGGCGTGCCGGCAGCGGGGGCCGGCGCGGGCGCCGCGCGCAGGCCGGCGAGATCGATCCGGCTCGCGTCGATGTTCACCGTGGCGACCGGCGTGCCGCTGCGGTCGGCGCGGAACAACGCCTCGCCGCTCAGCTCCGATGCGCCCACCTTCAGAGACGGTACCTCGACCTTGAGGCCGTTGCGCTGGGTGCCGATCTTCGCCGTCAGCGTGTAAGGCCCGCCCGACGGCAGCGGCAGCCGCAGGTAGGGCCCGAAGACGGCGAAGTCCGGCCCCTCGCTGGTCATCTGCAGGGCAGTGCCCTTGCTGCCGACACTGCCCTTGATCGCGATCTTGCCGCCGCCGAAGCTGCCCTGGAGATCGATGTTGCCGGGCAGGCCGCGCATCCAGCCGTCGAACGAACCCATCGTCCCGGTGAGCTCGAGCGGCGTACCCTGCGGCGCGCCGATGCTGGCATCGATCTGCAAAGGCTGGTTGGCCGCGGTCGACTTGAAGCTGCCGCGGGCGACGTTGAGCACGAGGGCCGGCTTGCCGGCACCCTCGGATATCGTCAGCGTCGAATCGCGAACCTCGATCGCGCCGATCCACGGGAAGGCCGGGTTGGTGCGCAGGCGCAGCGAGCGGTTCTCGCCGGCATGCGGCCCCGAGCCGTCGGGCGGCGGCAGCATCTCGAGATTGGTGTCGCCCGCCTCGTTGCGCTCGATGGTGATGTCCGCGCCTTCCAGCATCACGCGGCCGACCCGGGCTTCGCCGAGGAACAGCGAGAAGGGATCGAGGTACATCGTCAGCCGACGGACCCGGGCGAGCTCGGGGCGGGACGCCCACGGTGCGTTGCTCAGCGTCACGCCTTCGGCCACCAGCGCCGGCTCGCGCCCCAGCTTGACGGACAGCGGCACGCGCGCGGCGATCTCGCGGCCCGTCACCTTCCGGATCTGTTCGGTGAGGCGCGCCTGGTAGCGCGAGAGGTCGCGCGTGCTCAGCCACAGGATCGTTCCCACCGCCACGACCGGCACCAGGATGACCGCCGCAAGGATCACTCGCCGCCAGGGAATGCGCATCTGCCCCAGGGTCACGTTCAATCGTCCGTCGTCGAGAAGCCGAATGCCTCGACGGTGCGGCGGAAGTGAGGCGGCAGCTCGGCCTGCACGCGCAGCTCGCCCTTGCCCGACGGATGCGGCAGCAAGAGGCGCCGCGCATGGAGATGGAGCCGGCGCGAATCGGCGACGGCCGACAGCAGCGCCTCCTCTCCGCCGTACTTGCGATCGCCCAGGATCGGGCAGCCGATCTCCGCGCAGTGCACGCGCAGCTGGTGGGTACGGCCGGTGCGCGGCCACAGCGCCAGCAGCGCGGCCCGGCCGGCGGCGCGGTCCATGATCCTGAAATGGGTCAGCGCCTTCTGGCCCGCCTCGTGATCGACCTGCATCGTCTCGCGGTCGCGCGCGCCGGGCCGCTTGGCCAGTGGCAGGTCGATCGCCCCCTCGGCCCGCGGCGGGACTCCGACCACGACCGCCCAGTAGAGCTTCTCGGTCTCGCGGTCGCGGAACGATTCGGACAGCCGCTTCGCCGCCTGCCCGGTACGCGCGATCAGCAGCAGGCCGGAGGTATCCTTGTCGAGACGATGGACCAGCCGCGGCCGTTCCTCGAAGCCGAAACGCAGCGCATCGAGCATGCCGTCGACATGGCGCTCGGTGCCCGAGCCGCCCTGCACCGCCAGGCCCGACGGCTTGTTCAGCGCGATCACCCAGTCGTCGCGATGGATCACCAGCGCCTGGATCTCCTGCGCGTCGCGATCGGACACCGACGGCCGGGGCCTGGCGGCGACCGCCGGCCGGGGCGGCGCCGCGGTGACGCCGGGCGGCAAGCGCACGGTCTGTCCCGGCTCGACCCGATCCTTGCCCTCGACCCGCTTGCCGTCGACGCGGACCTGGCCGGTGCGCAGCAGCTTCTGCAGTGCGCCGTGGCTCAACTCGGGAAAATGGCGCTGGAACCAGCGATCCAGACGCAAGCCTGCCTCGTCGCGGGAAACCGCGCGCGTCTGGACAAGGCCGCGATCGTCGCTCATGGCGCCGAACCTACGGGACAAGCTAAATAGCGTCCATGGAATCGGTGTCGTTCGACACACTGACGTTCGATCATCCCGCCGCCGCCAAGCCGGCGCGCGTCTCCGGCACGCTGCATCTGCCGGTTCAGTCGGCACCGCCCTTTTCCTGCATGGTGCTGCTGACCAGCAGCGCCGGCGTGCAGCGCCATCGCGAGCATTATTATGCACAGGCGCTCAACGAGGCGGGCATCGCGGCCCTGATCGTCGACAGCTTCGGCGGCCGCGGCGTGCGCCGCACGGTGGCTGACCAAACCCTCGTCTCTGGGGCGCAGATGGAGGGCGACGCCTTCGCCGCCCTCGCCCTGCTGCGCGCCGATCCGCGCATCGATCCGGCCCGGATCGGCGTGATGGGCGTCTCCAAGGGCGGCGTCGCCACGCTCAACACAGCCATCGCCGTGCGCCAGCGCTGGCGGCGCGGCTTCGCGGAGGTCTTCGACCTGCATGTCGCGATCTGCCCCGGCGCGACGGCGCAGCACCGTGACCCGACCACGCACGGCCGGCCGATCTATTTCATGCTGGCGGGACGCGACGACTATACGCCCGCAGCGCTGGCCATCGACTATGCCGAGCGCATGCGCGCGGCCGGCAACCGCCGCATCCGGGTAAAGATCTACAGCGGCGCCCATCACGGCTGGGAGTCGCTCGGGCCGGTGTTCGACATCAAGGACGCCGAGAACTGGTCGTGCTGCCCGAACCTCATCGAGGATGACGGCAGCCACTACGTCGTCGCGGCCGGGCGGGCGATGCCCGAACCGGAGTACCAGGCCTGGGCGCGCCGCCACTGCATCACCCGCGGTGCGCGTGCCGGCGGCGGCACCGCCGAGCTGAAGGCCCGGGCGACGGCCGACCTGCTGGCCTTCCTGGGCAGCCACGGCTTCGGCGTGACAAAATCGCCACAGGCATCGGCGATTTGTCCACAGAACGGCCTCTCGGCGTGAGTCGCAGCCGGGCTGCGGTTAAAATCCAGGCGTGAATCGCCGGAATTTCCTGTGCGCCACGACGGCGCTGATCCCTCCCCTCGTTCTCGGGGCGTCCCCCTCCTTTGCCGACGAGCCGCTGTGGAGCGGATCGCGGATCGCCGATGCGCGCGCGACGGCTCTCATGGCCGCGATCCGCGCCGCGGGCGACCATGGGCTCAACCCCGACTGGTACGGCGCGGCGGTGCTCGAGCGGGCGATCGCGGCGGGCGACGAGAAGACGCTGAGCGACGCCTTCGCGGCCTACGCCAGCGACGTCTCGACCGGCCGGGTCAACGCCAACCGGGTCGACAAGGACATCGACATCCAGCAGCGCAAGGTCTCGCGCGGCGACCTGCTGAAGGCCGCCGCCGAGGCGCCGGATTTCGCCGCCTGGCTGGCCGCGCTGCCGCCCAGGGGCGACTATCCGGCGCTGCAGAAGGTGCTCGCCGACCTGCGCGCCCGGCGCGCGACGGAAGCCTATACGCCGCTGCCGGGCGGTGACGCGCTCAAGCCCAACATGATCGATTCGAGGGTGCCAGTGCTGCGCAAGCGGCTGGGCGAGCTCGGCCTTGCCGTGCCGGCGGCGGGCGCGGTGGCGAACCTGTACGACGAGCCGCTGGCCGCCGTGGTCAAGACCTACCAGGAGACCAAGGGACTGACCGTCGACGGCGTGATCGGCCACAACACCATGCGCTCGCTCAACACCTCGATCGACGACCGCATCGATCAGGTGATCGCCAATCTCGAGCGCCGGCGCTGGCTGCCGGAGAACCTCGGCAGCCGTTACGTGTTCGTCAATGCCGGCGACTATTCCATGGTGTTCGTCGACGGCGGGCAGAAGGTGTTCGAGAGCCTGGTGATCGTCGGCACGCCGAAGAATCCGACGCCGGAGATCCAGTCGGTGATGCGCGGCTTCCAGACCAACCCGCACTGGACGGTGCCGCAGTCCATCTCGGGCGAGGAATACCTGCCGATGCTGCGGCGCGACCCGTATGCGCTGCAGAACAACGGCTTCAAGATCTATTCGAGCTGGAGCGACAACGATTCGGAGATCGATCCGGCGTCGATCGACTGGAGCTCGATCAATCCCAAGGCCTTCCCCTATCGCATCCGCCAGGAGCCGGGTGCGGGCAATGCGCTGGGCTACATCTTCTTCCCGTTCCAGAACAATTACGGGATCTACATGCACGACACGGCCACGCGCTGGCTGTTCACCGAGGGCAGCCGCAATTTCAGCCATGGCTGCATCCGCCTGCAGAACCCGCTCGACTTCGTGCAGAAGGTGTTCGGCAGCAGGGCGGGCTTCGACAAGGGCAAGGTGCAGCAGGTGATCAACGCCGGCCAGCAGGCGCACTACACCTTCCCCGAATCGGTGACCCTCTACGTGACCTACCGCACCGTCACCGCCGGCGCGGACGGCACGGCGGTGTTCCGCGACGACGTCTACGGCCGCGACAAGCGCGTCGTGCAGGCGATGGCCAAGCCGCGGAGCTGAACTTTTCTCCTATGCGGGGGCCGCGCCACTCCGAGGTTGTGAATTTATTGCCGGACATTGGATCATAGCGGTCCCGCTGCCCAATCACCTCACCCTGAGCCACCAGCGCCACAGGCGCTGCGCACGGACCATGA
>CAMFJT010000273.1 GCA_945957125.1 uncultured Rhodospirillales bacterium
CCGACCTATGTCGAACTCAAGCTGGCCGACATCGAGCGGCTGTTCGGAAGACGATGAAGAAGCTCCTGCTGTCGTTCTGCCTTGCGTTCGGCGTCACGGCCGCGCTCGCCACCCCGTTGCTCGCCCAGTCGCCGTCGCCGCTCGACGGCGAATGGCGCGGCCGCAGCGACGGCGGCTCGTGCAACGCGCCGCTCGACTACGTGCTGTTCATCGAGTCCGGCTTGATCGAGGGCAGCGCCTTCGACACCACCGCGCGCGGCCCCGTGCCCAACCTCAAGAAGGGACCGCCGCCGCCGCCGACGCCCGGCCTGTGGCAGATCCACGGCTTGGCCAAGCCGGGCCCGTTCTCGCTCCTTGCCGTCGCCTCCGTGCAGGCCACCGACCGCCGCTCCGGCCGGCTGAACGCCACCTTCAAGGACGGCGCCCTCACCGTCACCGAAGCCGGCGGCTGCGGCCGCACCGCCCGGCTGTCGAGGGGGTGAGCCGGTCCGCTGGGAGCGCTCACGGCGGAACGAAAGCCACAGCTGATCGGTGGACTTCGTTTCATCGGCACGACATTCGAAGCAGCGTGTCTGGATGAATTGCCTTCATCTCGTGTGCGATCGTTTTGTCGGCATAGAGTAGCAATCCCCGGGCTCGCCACTACCGTGCCGGTCGGAAGGCTGCTAGCTTCCGTGGCACTCCACGGTTCGGCCGGGGAATGACTCATCGGGAGGGGCTTCATGCCTCGAGCGCGGAACACGGGACCAGGTCAGCAGGCCGAAAGCGACGCGGAGATCGAAACGACCATCGACCCGTTGGCCGGTGACGCTCCGCCCGCCAGCGCCGGCTTCACCAATACGGGTACCTATGCCGGCGCGCCGGCCGCGACACCCTCCTCGCTTGCCGTGACTTTCGGCGGCATCACGATCAACCTCGAGTTCGACGCTGCCGCGATGGCGGCGCCGGCGAGCGCCCGCGCCGGCATCGTGCGCGCCGCGACGATGCTCGCCGCGTCGATCTCCGATCCGATTACCGTCAATCTTGCGATCGACATCAGCGGCACCGGCGGCGGTGCGAGCGCCGGGCCGCTGGTCGGCAACTCGTTCAGCTACGCCACCGTCCGCGCTGGCCTGATCGCCGGCGCGGATCCCGGAGATCTGAGCTTCAATGCGCTCCCCACCGGCACGTCGATCCAGGGGCAGTCGTCGGTCATGGTGTGGACAGCCGAGCAGAAGGCACTCGGCCTGCTGTCGCCGACCGCGACCGGGGTCGACGGCGGCGCGAGCTTCGCCACCGACATCGACCCGAACCTGATGGTCGGCGTGGCGCTGCACGAGCTGACGCATGCGATGGGGCGCGTGCCGAACGGCCCGGATCCCGACATCTTCGATCTCTTCCGCTTCACCAGCGCAGGTCAGCGGCTGTTCGACGGCGCCGACACCGCGCCCCCGGCCTATTTCTCGATCGACGGCGGCGCGGCCAAGCTGGCCGATTACGGCGAGACCTCCGATTCCAGCGACTTTCTCAACAGCGGCGTGCAAGGTCCGAACGACGCGTTCAACGAGTTCTACAGCAACGGCACCACGCAGCAGCTCAGCTCGGTCGACCGCCAGCAGATGGACGTGCTCGGCTTCCATCTCGTGACGCCGGGTGCCCTCAGCCTGGGCGTCGTCGTGAGCGCCGGGCAGACCTTCGTCGTGCCGTCCGGGCAGATCGCCACGAATTCGACGGTGCAGAACGGCGGCCTTGAGGTGATCGTGTCGGGCGGCCTGGCGCGCGGCGCGACAGTCAATCCCGGCGGCATCGAGGCGGTGCGGGACGGGGGCGCGACCAGCGGCACGGCAATCGACGGCGGCGTCGAGCTTGTGTGGGGCCGGGCCAACGCAAGCACCATTGGCACAGGCGGCGTGCAGATGATCTGGTCGGGCGGCGTTGCCACCGGCACGAGGGTCGACACCGGCGGCGCCGTGGTGGCCGCCTCCGGGGGCACCGCGCGGGGAATTACCGTCGGCGCCGGCGGCTTGGGCGTCGTCCAGGCCGGCGGCACTCTGGACGGCGCCACGGTCGCCGACGGCACGCTCATCATTCAGAGCGGCGGCACGGCCGGCACCAGCACGATCGTCGTCTCGGATGGCGGCCTGCTCAAGCTCGACAATGCGGCGGCGTTCGGTGCGACGATCTCGGGATTTGCCGGGTCCGACCACATCGATCTCGCTGACATCGCCTTCGGCGCATCGACGACGCTGGGCTACTCCGGCACCGCAACGAGCGGGACGCTGACGGTGAGCGACGGCATCCACAGTGCGGCGCTCCATCTGCTCGGCCAGTACAGCGCCGGCAGTTTCGCGCTGCTGTCCGACGGCAACGGCGGCACGGTGGTCGCCGATCTGCCGGCCGCAAGCGCGGCAGCTCTCCAGGACCTGGTGACCCCGAGGTCGTAGCCCGGGAAACGGCCGAGGCGATCGGTGAGCCCATAGCTGAGATTCTGGTCGAACACTGGCCTCGTCCGGCTGGACTGCGATCGGGGCGCGGCAGCCAGCCAGGGAAATTTCACCGGCTCCTTGCAGCTTCCGGCGTCTCCGCCGCCAAGATGCGTTCCTCGCGGCCGGCGAGGAGGCGGAAGAAGGCGTCCTGCGGCTTCTCGAGCACGAACATGGCGCGGGCATCGAGGCCGAGATGCAGGCCGCGGATCACCGCGCCGCTGACGCCGTGGCTGACGATGACGGTGCGGGCGCGCGATGCCGCGATCTCGGCGAGCAGCTCCGCCGAGCGACGGCGCAAGGCGTGGTGCGTCTCTCCGCCGGGTGGGCAGAAGCCTTCGGGATCGGCGCGCCATCGCGCCATCGCCTCGGGATGATCGACCTCGATCTCGGGCCAGGTGAAGCCTTCCCATTCGCCATAGCCCAGCTCGGCGAGGCGGATGTCGTCGCGCCATGCAGCACGATCGAGGCCGAGGACCTGTCCGACGATCAGCGCGGTCTCGCGTGCCCGGCCGAGTGGGCTGCGCAGGAACACCGTGGGGCCCGGCTCGCGGGCAAGCTCGGCGGCGAGCGCGCGGCCCATCGCGGCGGCCTGCGCGCGGCCGCGTTCGGTAAGGTCGGAGTCCTTGCCGCCCTGCATGCGGCGTTCGAGGTTCCACGCGGTCTCGCCGTGACGCAGCATGTAGAGCGGAGCGGCGAGACTCATGGAGCGCGCCGCAGGATCACGATCTTCGCCAGCCCGTAGCGGCGCTCGTCGATTGCCGCGAAGCCGGTGGGCGGAACCAGGTCTTCGGTGTTGGCGAGCTCGACGGTCGCGATGGCGCCGGGTTGGAGCCAGCCGGCCTCGGCCAGCGCCGCGAGTGCCGGCGCTGCCAGTCCCGAGCGATAGGGCGGGTCGAGGAAGACGAGGTCGCAGGCCTCGCGCGATGGTGGCGGGCGCGTGGCGTCCGCGCGGATCACCTGTGCCGCGCCGGTCTCGCCGAGCTTGCGCAAGTTCTCGCCGATCAGCCGGATCGCCGCCGCGTCATTGTCGATGAAGATGGCGTGCGTCGCGCCGCGCGACAGCGCTTCGATGCCGAGCGCGCCGGAGCCGGCGAAGGCGTCGAGCACGCGGGCCCCGAGCAGCGGCGAGGTGCCGTCGTCACGCCAGCGTGCATGCGCCAGGACGTTGAACAACGATTCGCGGGCGCGGCTGGAGGTCGGTCGCGTGCTGTCGCCCGCGGGAGCGGCGATCGACCGGCCACGATGCTTGCCGCCGACGATCCGAAGCATCAGCGCGCGCGTCGCTTGTGCGCGGCCGGTCGCGGCTTGGGCTTGGCCCAGCCGGCCTTGCGGGCCGCCTTCGGTACGCCGAGCAGGGTTTCCAACGCCTGCGTCGGAACCTCGTCGACCATGCCACGCTCCAGCTCCCCGAGATGGATCGGACCGAAAGCGACGCGGATCAGCCGCACCACGGGCAGGTCGAGATGGGCCAGCACCCGGCGCACCTCGCGGTTCTTGCCCTCGGTCAGTGCGATGTCGATCCAGGCGTTGGTGCGCTGCTGGCGCTCGAGCCTCGCCTTGATCGCCCCGTAGTGCACGCCCTCGATGGTGATGCCGTCGGCCAGTGCTGCCAGCTTCGCCTCGTCGACCGCGCCATGCACGCGGGCCCGATAACGCCGCGTCCAGCCGTTGGCCGGCAGCTCGAGATTGCGCGCCAGCCCGCCGTCGTTGGTCAGCAGTAGCAGGCCTTCGGAGAAATAGTCGAGGCGGCCGACCGTGACGACGCGCGGCATGCCTTTGGGCAGCGAGTCGAAGATGGTGCGCCGCCCCTGCGGATCGCGCGCGGTCACCATCTCCTCCGGCGGCTTGTGATAGCGCCACAGCCGCGCCCGGTCGGCCTGCGGCAGCGGCTTGCCGTCGACCTCGATGCGGCTCGCATCGGTGACGACGAAAGCCGGCGTCGTCAGTACTGCGCCGTCGACCTTGACCCGGCCGTCGGCGATCCAGCGCTCGGCGTCTCGCCGCGAGCAGAGGCCGGCGCGCGCCAGGCGCTTGGCGATGCGTTCGGGTTCGCTCACGACACGCTCACGAGATGGCGGCGTCGAGGAAGGCGCGGAAGATCTTCGCGTCGCCCGCGGAGATGTGGAACTCGGGGTGCCACTGCACGCCGAGGCAGAAGCGGTAGCGCGGCGCCTCGATGCCCTCGATCACGCCGTCCGCGGCCAGCGCATTGACCACGATTCCGTCGGGCGCATCGGCCGCGGCCTGATGATGGGCACTGTTCACCGCCAGCTCGTCGGCGCCGACGATGCGGTGCAGCAGCGTACCCGGCGCAACCTTCACCGTGTGGCCGGGCTCGTCGCGCGGGTTGGGCTGCTCGTGCGCCAGCGCGTCGGCCACCGCGTCGGGGATGTGCTGGATCAGCCTGCCGCCCAGCACGACATGCAGGAGCTGCTGGCCGCCGCAGATGCCGAGCACCGGCTTGTCCTGCGCCAGCGCGCCCCGGGTGACGCCGAACTCGAAGGCGGTGCGGCGGTCCTTGGTGACGACGGTCGCGTGCTTGGCGCCGCCGCCGTAATAGGACGGATCGACGTCGAACGCCCCGCCGGTCACGACCAGCGCGTCGATCCGTTCGAGATAGTCGGCGACCCGATCGGGCTCGTGCGGCAGCGCCACGGGCAAGCCACCCGCCGCATCGATGGCGTCGAGATAGTTCTGGCGCAGCGCATACCAGGGAAACTTCGAGTATCCGCCGGGCTTCTCAGCATCCAGCGTGACTCCGATCAGGGGACGAGGCATGGCGCGAGGATACCATGCCGCTCCGAATGACGCGAAGCGTGCGTCAACGACCTGAGCGACGCCCCGCGCGGATGCTTTTCGCCATGCTCCCACTGGCTGAAGAGACCGGCGGAGGCTCGATTGGGGTCAGGCACACCTCGTCGAACGCCTCCATCGAACTCCTCTCGATGACACCGGCATCGCGCAGGTCGGCGGCCGTCTCATGCGCTGCCGCCAGCATGTCACTGCGATACTGCTTGGCCATCAATCGTTCCGTCATTGGGTGAGGGTTTGGCGATCGGCACCAACTGTCGTCCTGAGCGGAGCGAACGACCTCATCCAGCTCTACGATTCGGGTCTGATCGTTCGGTGAGGTCGTTCGCTCCACTCAGGACGACCAGGATACATCTCGTCGGCCCGGGGCGCAGCCTTCTTGGACCTTTCGCGGCGTCCACGGTTTGTGGGTTTTGATCGGGTGAGTTCTGCTGGGGCGCGCCGCTCCAGTGGCGCGTCATGGGGTGCTGCAACGGCAAGGAAGACGCGCCACTGGAGTGGCGCGTGCCCAGCGCAAGAGCCGAGAATTCCAACTTCTGTCGTCCTGAGCGTAGCAAAGCACTTTACGCTCGTTCCAAAGAACGCCTTTGGGGTGGGCGCCAGATCCTTCGCCGCGCTCAGGATGACAGGGGCGGCCGAGAGGGCAGGAGGTGTTCGCCGCTACGACGACGACACGATGTTCCGCGGCACGTCCTTGAACGGCTTGCTGGTGTCGACGCTGGTCTCGCGCGGCATCTTGAGGACGCGTTCGGAGATGATGTTGCGCTGGATCTCGTCGGTGCCGCCGGCGATCGAGCTTGCCGGGACCGAGATCAGGATCTCGGCGATGACGCCGTTCATCGGGCTGTCCTCGCCGCTCAAGAGCGCGTCGGCGCCTGTGAGGTAGGTGTGCACGCGCGCCGCCTGCCGCGCGACGTGGCTGGCGACCAGCTTGCCGAGCGAGCCTTCGGGGCCCTGCGGCTTGCCCTGGTTCTGCGCGGCGCGGGCGCGGCGGGCGGTCCATTCGGCCGACTTCGACATGATCAGCAGCTTTGCGATCTCCTGGCGGACGACCGGATCGTCGATCCTGCCGGTCTCCCTGGCGCGCTGCATCACGAGGTCGACCCGGCCGGCGCGCTGCGGATACCACTTGTAGGGCTCCATCACCGTCGCGATCTCGGCCCGCTCCTCGTCGTAGATGCGGCCCTTGGCGTCGGACGGCGTGGCCCAGCTGCGCAGGCCGTCGGCACCGCGCCGCTCGTGCATCAGCGTCGTGGTCGCCACGGCCCAGCCGTCGCCGACGTCGCACACCATCATCTCGGGCTCGACCTCGGCGTCGGTGAAGAACACCTGGTTGAACGAGGCGTGGCCGTTCATCTGCCGCAGCGGATGGACCTGCACGCCGGGCTGCTTCATGTCGAGGATGAAGTAGGCCAGGCCCTTGTGCTTGACCTTGTCCCAGTCGGCGCGCGCCAGCAGCAGGCCCCAATGCGCCTTGTGCGCCGAGGTCGTCCATACCTTCTGGCCGTTGATCACCCACTTGTTGCCGCGCTTGTCGGCGCGCGTGACGGCGCCGGCCATGTCCGAGCCGCTGCCCGGCTCGCTGAACAGCTGGCACCAGGTGTCCTCGCCGGTGAGGATGCGCTTGAGGAACTTCTGCTTATGGAGGTCGGTGCCGTGCGCCAGGATCGTCGCCGCCGCGAGCGTGCGGATGCCGGCCTTGGCGACGCCGACCGCGCCCACCTTGGCGAACTCCTCGTCGACGATGGCGTTGAACTTCACCGGCAGGTCGCGGCCGTACCATTCCTTCGGCCAGTGCGGCGCGCCCCAGCCGGATTCGCAGAGCTTCTCGCGCCATTCGACGAGGCCGAGATCGGGACTCCAGTTGGCCTTCAGCCAGGCGCTGACTTCGGCGCGGACGCTCTCTTCGGTCGGTTCGGTGGTGCTCATGGTCATTTCCCTCGCGGCGCTCAGTTCGTCCAGGCCTGCATCATCTTCTCGCGATGCTCGTTGGCATCGCCGAACAGGATCTCGCTCGACTTGGCGCGCTTGAACCAGAG
>CAMFJT010000274.1 GCA_945957125.1 uncultured Rhodospirillales bacterium
GGCACGCGCGAGGTGCGCAACGCCGCCACCGCCTTCCAGACCATGCGCATCCGCCTGCAGCGCTCGATCCAGCAGCGCACCGAGATGCTGGCCGGGGTGAGCCACGACCTGCGCACGCCGCTCACCCGCATGAAGCTGTCGCTGGCGATGCTGCCGGACACGCCCGAGGCCAAGGAGCTGGACGACGACGTGGCCGACATGCAGCACATGATCGAGGGCTACCTCGCCTTCGCCCGCGGCGAGGGCGACGAGGAACCCATCCCGTCGGACCTCTCCGACATCCTCGAGGACGTGGCCGCCGGCGCGCGGCGCGACAATGCCGATGTCTCGCTCGACTGGCAGGGCGACATGAACATCGTCCTGCGGCCGATCGCCATCAAGCGCTGCATCACCAACCTGGTGTCCAATGCCCTGCGCCACGGCCGCCGGGCGGAAATTCACGCGCTGCGCGGCAAGACTTCGGTCGAGATCATCGTCGACGACGACGGGCCGGGCATCCCCGCCGAGCGGCGGGAGGACGTCTTCCGCCCCTTCGTCCGGCTCGACCAGTCGCGCAACACGGGCACCGGCGGATCGGGCCTGGGCCTCACCATCGCGCGCGACATTGCCCGCAGCCACGGCGGCGATGTATCGCTGGCCACCTCGCCGCTGGGCGGATTGCGCGTGGTTGTGCGGCTGCCCGTCTGAGCTAGAGTGGCGCAAAATCAGAGAGAGCCATGTCCAAGACGCAGTCCCTGACGTTCGTCCATCATCCCAATCCGTCGCCGGTCCCCGCCGACAAGCGCGCCGCGCTGCTCGCCAACCCCGGCTTCGGCCGCGTGTTCAGCGACCACATGGTGACCATCCGCTACAGCGATGCCGACGGCTGGCACGATGCCAGGGTCGAGCCGCGCGGCACGATCCCGATGGATCCGGCCGCCGCCGTGCTGCACTACGCACAGGAGATTTTCGAGGGGTTGAAGGCCTACAAGACGGGCGACGGTGCGACGCTGTTCCGGCCGCGCGAGAATGCCCGCCGCTTCCAGCAGTCGGCCGAACGGCTCGCCATGCCGGTCCTGCCCGAGGAGCTGTTCCTCGAGGCGGTCGACCAGCTCGTCAGCATCGACCGCGCCTGGATCCCCGATGGCGACGGCAGCCTCTATATCCGGCCCTTCATGTTCGCCAACGAGATCTTCCTCGGGGTGAAGCCGTCGTCGAACTACCTGTTCAGCGTGATCGCCTCGTCGGTCGGCTCGTACTTCAAGTCGGCCGCCGATGCCGTCTCGGTCTGGGTCTCGCAGGAGTACACCCGCGCCGCGCCGGGCGGCACGGGCGCCGCCAAGTGCGGCGGCAACTATGCCGCCAGCCTGCTCGCGCAGGCCGAGGCGACGCGCCACGGCTGCGACCAGGTCGTCTTCCTCGATGCCGTCGAGCGCAAGTGGATCGAGGAGCTGGGCGGCATGAACGTGTTCTTCGTGTTCAACGACGGCTCGCTCTCCACGCCGCCGCTCGGCGGCACGATCCTGCCCGGCGTCACGCGCTCCTCGCTGATCACGCTGGCCAAGGACAAGGGCATCGCGGTGCGCGAGGAGCGCTATTCCTACGCGCAGTGGAAGGAAGACGCCGCCAGCGGCCGCCTGCGCGAGGCCTTCGCCTGCGGCACCGCCGCGGTGGTGACGCCGATCGGCACGGTCAAGGCACCGGAGGGCGAGTTCCGCATCGGCAACGGCGGCGCGGGCGCCCGCACCGAGGAGCTGAAGTCGGCACTGGTCGACATCCAGCGCTGCCGCGCCCCCGATCCGCACCACTGGATCCACAAGGTGTTCTGAGCCGAGAGTTCATGCCGCTGGGAGCGCGGCTCTCCAGAGCCGCTCTTCCTTCGGCTTGCCCCATCCCATGAGCGGCTCTGGAGAGCCGCGCTCATAGGCGCTGACTTTGATCGAAAAAGCCCGTCGTCCCGACCGGAGCCGAGCGAAGCGAGGCGTAGTGGAGGGACCTCTTCATGCAACGCCTGCCGGGATGAGCAGGTCCCTCGACTACGCTTCGCTCCGCTCGGGACGACGGAAAAATCGGGAGCGAACTGAAAGTTAGCGCCTATGAGAGCCGCGCTCCGGCCGTGCTCGCGGCGTTCATGCCCGCCTCCTGATCTTCTGGATCGCCTCGTCGAGGGCGGAGAGGAAGCGCGAGCGGTCGCGCTGGGTCATCGGCTTGGGGCCGCCGGTGACCTCGCCCATGGCACGGAGATTGGAGAGCAGCTCGCGGTTGGCCATCGCCATGCCGATCGAGGCCGGCGTGAACGGCACGCCGGTGTTGCCGATCACCGACGCGCCGGCCTTGAGGCTGCGGTCGGCGAGCGGGATGTCGGCGGTGACCACGATGTCGTCCGGCCCAGCGCGTTCGGCGATCCAGTCGTCGGCCGCGTCGAAGCGGTCGCTCACCACGACCAGCTCGATGCGCGGATCGCGCGGCACGTTCAGGTACGAATTGCTGACGACGTGGACCTTGAGCCCGTAGCGCTCCGCGACGCGGTAGATCTCCGCCTTCACCGGGCAGGCGTCGGCATCGACATAGATCGCCGTCAAGACAGCACGGCGATCTTCTTGCGCTCGATCAGCCCGAAGTCGATCGCCGCGCCGAGGCCGGGGCCGTTGGGCACGTGCACCAGCCCGTCGCGGCCGACGATGATGTCGTGCTCCAGCCCGTATTTCTGCGCCGCGTCGGGCAGCAGGACCTCGAAGAAGGTCGTGTTGCGGATCGAGGCGATGACGTGGAGGTTGGCGACGTTGTTCAGCGAGTTGCCGCCGTGATGGACCTCGTAGTTCATGCGGAAGGCCTCGGCGAGATGCGCCGTCTTCACCAGCGTCGTGATGCCGCCCTTCACCGCCACGTCGCCGCGCAGGAAATCGGTCGCCTGCAGCATGAGCCAGGGCTGGTAGGATTCGAGACCGGCGATCGGATATTCGGTGGCGAGGATCGGGATCGAGAGGGCCTGCTTCAGCTTGACGTAGTTGTAGACGTCCTGGTCGTGCAGCGGGTCCTCGTACCAGAAGTAGCCGAGGTCCTGCACGGCGCGGCCGACCCGCACCGCCGCCGGATAGTCGTAGGCCCAGGTCGAATCGAGCATGATCGTGTAGTCGCCGACCGCCTTGCGCACCGCCTCGCAGACCTTGATGTCCTCCTGCCAGCGCGTCGGCGGATGGATCTTGTAGGCCGCCCAGCCATAGTCCTTGTAAGAGACCGCCTCCTCCGCATAGGCCTCGGGCGAGCCGAGCACCGCGGAACTGGCATAGGCCGGCACCGATTCGCGGAAGGTGCCGAGCAGGCGATGGATCGGCTGGCCCATCGCCTTGCCGACGAGGTCCCACAGCGCGACGTCGACCGCGCCGATGGCGCGCACGCCGCAGGCGCGCTGCTTGCGCCACAGGTCTACGACGATCGCCTCGCGATGCATCGGATCGCGGCCCATCAACACCGGCTTGAGATGGGTGATCAGCCCCTGCCCATCGGTCGTCGCCGAGTTCGAGGCGGAGCCCAGGAAGGCATTGCCCTCCACGCCGTCGTCGGTACGGATGCGAAGCAGGCCGAGCGCGCTCGAGCCGGCGAAGCGGCTGTGAAGGCCGTATTGCGTCGGCGGGATGTCGTCCCAGGCGAACAGCGTCAGGGAAACGTCGGTGATCTTCATCGCTTCTCCTCCCAGACCCGCCGCTCCGTGCCGAACGGGTCGTTTTCCACGCGGCTCTCCAGATCGAACACCATCGTGGGCCGGCTGGTAAGTTCGTAAGCCGGCCAGCCCGGATCGCCGCTTCGGGCAAAGGCGATCCAGGCCCGCGCCATGGTCTCGCCGAGCGGCAGCCGTGCGGGATCGCCGCCGGTCAGCGCCGCCGTTTCGGCCGTGTTGAAGACGAACGGGATCTCCAGCGTATGGCAGGAGCGCAGGCGGCCGCCGAGCACCGGCGTCTCCCAGTTGAACTGGTAGACGAAGACATCGGCCGCCTCCTGCGCCAGCTTCCGCTCCACCATCTGCAGCGACATCATGCGCACACCGAGGTCGCCGACGACGAGGAGGCCGAGCTGGTCGGCCGGCAGGGCCGGCTGCGCGGCGCGGTATCCGGCGACGATCGTCTCCGCGCGTTCGCCGAGATAGGGCGTCAGCGCCTCGGGAAGGTTGTCGAACGTAGCCCCGGCAACCCACGGCAGATGGCCGAGGAACAGCGACTGCTCGTCCTTGTTGGACCCGATCATCAGCGGCACGTCCGCCGAGGCGGCCGGCGCGACGGGCGCGAATGGCCCGCCCGGGAAGTATGTGCCGTCGATCACCGGGTTGAAGCCCATCCGCCGCCGATCGGCGATCGAGGCGCTGCCGACCGACGCCTGCACCGCGTTCTGCGCGGCGAGAAGCCGGTCGGCCGGCATGTCGCGCAGCTTGGCGGCGTCCTCGTCACCGAGCCCCAGCGCGCGCAGGAACTGGCGCGCGGTTCGCGAGCCGTCCTCGCGCGTGGCCATCTGCAGCGCGGGACCGCTCTGGATGATCGCCTTGTGGAACAGGCCTTTCGCCGAGGGCAGCGCCATCAGCACGCTCACTTTCGCACCGCCACCCGATTCGCCGAAAATCGTCACGTTGCCCGGATCGCCGCCGAAGCGCTCGATGTTGTCGCGTACCCATTCGAGCGCGGCCACCATGTCCCGCACGCCCGCCGTGCCGGAGCCGGAGAAGTCGCTGCCGGCGATGTCCTCGAGATGGAGATAGCCGAGCGCGCCGAGGCGATGGTTGAACGACACGACCACGACATCGTCGAGCCGACAGAGATTGGTGCCGTCCGTCCACGGCGACGAACCGGAGCCGGTGAAGAAGCCGCCGCCATGGCACCAGAACAGCACGGGCCGCTTCGCGCTCGACAGGCCGGAGGTCCAGACATTGAGATAGAGACAGTCCTCGCTCGTCCGCTCGACGCCGCCCAATGGCCAGATCGCAAGCAGATCGGCCGGCAGGTTGAACGCGTTCTCCGCCTGGATCGCCATGTTGCCGTAGGCCAGTGCGTCGCGCGTGCCGGCCCAGGGCGCGATCCCGCGCGGCGGGCGAAACCGATTTTCGCCGAGCGGCGCGGCGGCATAAGGAATGCCCTGGAAGACGGAAACGCCGCGCTCCTCACGGCCCCGCAGCTTCCCGGCCACGGTCTCGACGATGACCTCCGCCATGCGCATTTCACTCCCCTCGCCGGCAGTATAGACTGGCTTCATGTCCGACCAAGCCCGAGCCGAGCTCGCTCCCACTGGCGTCCTGCGCGCCGGCATCAACCTCTCCAACTTCCTGCTGGTCACCGGCCGCAGCCCGACCGCCGAACCGGAAGGCGTGGCGCCCGACGTGGCGCGGGAGATCGCCAACTCGCTCGGCGTGCCGGTGCACTACGTGACCTTCAAGAGCCCCGGCGAGCTGGCCGACCAGGCAGGCAAGAACATTTGGGACATCGGGCTGATCGGCGCGGAGCCGCAGCGCGCCGCGGTGATGACCTTCAGTGCCGCCTACGTCGAGATCGAGGCGACCTACATGGTGCCGCCCGGCTCGCCGATCAAATCGCTCGCCGAGGTCGACCGCAAGGGCGTGAAGATCGTCACCTCGGCGCGCTCAGCCTACGGGCTGTGGCTGGAGAACAACATCAAGAATGCCGAGCTGATCCAGGTTCCGGGGCTCGACGGGGCGTTCAACAAGTTCGTCGAGGACAAGATCGACGTGCTCGCCGGCCTGCGGCCGGGCCTGCTCAAGGACATCGCGAAGATTCCCGGCGCCACCATCCTCGACGGCAAGTTCAGCGCCGTGCAGCAGGCCGTGGGCTGCAACAAGCCCGCCACGGCCGGCGCAGCGTACATCGCCGCCTTCGTCGAGCAGGCCAAGAAGTCCGGCCTCATCGCCAGCCTGATCGAGAAGCACAAGGTCGTTGGCCTGTCGGTCGCGCCGCCGGCCTGATCTCACCGTCTTTGGCGGACCGCGGGCGTGGCACCCGCGCCGCCGTTTATAAATCTCTTTTTTGCGCCTCTCGACGCAACCAGCCGCAGCCTTTGGCGTTGGTAACGTTTGCGGCGGAGGTTATCGGCTGACGGGACAGGTTCCCGACGGCTGCTCGCCGCAAGCCTGCTGGAGCTTCGGGGAGCGTCGCCATGAGCATCGACACGGTTTCGCCAGCCAGCGGCTCCCGTGTCTCGGCGGCTTCGCGAAAAGCCTCCGACCTGCGCGAGTTGCTGGTCGCCATGGAGGCCATGCGCGCCGGCGATTTCTCCGTCCGGCTGACGCGCGAGAGCGACGACGCCCTCGGCCGCATCTCCATCCTGTTCAACGAGATCGTGGCGGCCAACCAGAACATGGCCCAGCAGCTCGAACGGATCGGGAAGGCGGTCGGCGAGCAGGGCCGCACCCGCCAGCGGGTGAAGTTCGGAATTTCGACCGCCGCCTGGGGCGAGATGGAGGCCTCGGTCAACGGCCTGATCGACGACCTCGTGTGGCCGACCACCGAGGTCACGCGCGTGATCTCCGCCGTGGCGCAGGGCGACCTGCTGCAGACCGTGCGGCTCGACGTCGACGGACGGCCGCTCAAGGGCGAGTTCCTGCGCTCGGCCAGCATCGTCAACACCATGATCAAGCAGCTCTCGGTGTTCACCTCGGAGGTCACCCGCGTGGCGCGCGAGGTCGGCACCGAGGGCAAGCTCGGCGGCCAGGCCAAGGTGAGCGAGGTGACCGGCGTGTGGCGCGAGCTGACCGAGTCGGTCAACTCGATGGCCAACAACCTCACCGCCCAGGTGCGCAACATCTCCGACGTGACCATCGCGGTGGCCAACGGCGACCTGTCGCGCAAGATCACCGTCGACGTGCGCGGCGAGATCCTGCAGCTCAAGGAAGCCATCAACACGATGGTCGACCAGCTCCGCTCCTTCGCCTCCGAGGTCACGCGCGTGGCGCGCGAGGTCGGCACCGAAGGCAAGCTCGGCGGGCAGGCGATCGTGCCGGGCGTCGCCGGCACCTGGAAGGACCTCACCGATTCGGTGAACGCGATGTGCGGCAACCTGACCGACCAGGTGCGCAACATCGCCGAAGTGACCACCGCGGTCGCGCGCGGCGATCTGTCCAAGAAGATCACCGTCAACGTGTCGGGCGAGATCCTGCAGCTCAAGGAGACCATCAACGTGATGGTCGACCAGCTCAACGGCTTCGCCGGCGAAGTGACGCGCGTCGCCCGTGAGGTCGGCACCGAAGGCAAGCTCGGCGGACAGGCGCAGGTGCCGGGCGTTGCCGGCACCTGGAAGGACCTCACCGACAACGTGAACATGCTGGCCGCCAACCTCA
>CAMFJT010000275.1 GCA_945957125.1 uncultured Rhodospirillales bacterium
GATCGGCCGCGCCGGATCGAGCAGCGCGGGGCCGAGCTCGCTCTGGCCGGCGCGGAAGGCGATCGCCTCGACCCGAGCACGTTGCTGGCCGACCAGCGTGCAGCGCACATGGCCCTCCCCGACCGGCTGCGCGAATTCCACCCTCACGCCGGTCAGTGCGAAGCGCGGCAGCGCGTTGCCGGCGCCGAACGGGCCGGCGCGCTCGATCATGGCGACCAGCTCCTGCGTCGCCGCGCCCGGCGCCAGGGCGGCATCGATGCCGAGCTCGCGCACCGGCGGCGCCGCGCCGAGCTGCGGGGCGATGCGCTCATCGAGGAAGCGCACGAGGTGCGGAAGCTGCTCGCGCGCCACGGTCAGGCCTGCCGCCATGGCGTGGCCGCCGCCATTGATCAGCAGGCCCGACTGCCGCGCCGCCAGCACCACCGCGCCGAGATCGACGCCGCGCACCGAGCGGCCGGAGCCCTTGCCCACCCCGCCGTCCATGCCGATCACGAAGGCGGGCCGGCCGTAGCGCTCGACCAGCCGGCTGGCCACGATGCCGATCACGCCGACATGCCAGCCTTCGCTCTCGACGACCAGCGCCGCGGGCAATCCCTTGCGCTCCGGGCCGTAGAGGCCCTCGATCCGGGCGATCGCCTGATCGAGAACCTCGCGCTCGATCGCACGGCGCTCGGCGTTGAACTCGTCGAGCCGGACTGCCAGCGCGCCGACCTCGTGCGCATCGTCGCTCGCCAGCAGGCGGGCGCCGAGATCGGCCTGGCCGACACGTCCCCCGGCATTGACCCGTGGCCCGAGCAGGAAGCCGAGGTGGTAGGCGCCCGCCGGCTCGCGCAGCCGCGCCACGTCGGCCAGCGCGGCGAGGCCGGCATTGCCGCGCTTGTGCATCACCGCCAGGCCCTGCCGCACCAGCACGCGATTGACGCCGGTCAGCGGCACGACGTCGGCCACGGTGCCGAGGGCCACGAGGTCGAGCCACTGGCGCAGGTCCGGCTCGGGCCGGGCGTCACCGTACCATCCGGCCTGGCGCAGCGCGCGGTTGACCCCGACGCAGAGCAGGAAGGCAACGCCGACCGCGGCAAGCTGCTTGTGCGGGCTCGCGTCGTCGATCCGGTTGGGGTCGACGACGGCGACGGCGTCGGGCAGTGCCAGCTCGGCCTGGTGATGGTCGATCACGATGAGGTCGAGCCCGGCCCTCTTCGCCGCCGCCAGCGGCTCATAGGCAGTGACGCCGCAATCGACCGTGACGACGACCGAGGCGCCCTCCTCCTTCAGCTTCAACAGCGCCGGTGCGTTGGGGCCGTAGCCTTCCTTGCGGCGATCCGGGATGTAGACGCCGATATCGCCGCCGACGGCACGGAAGAAGCGCAGCAGCAGTGCCGAGGAGGTCGCGCCGTCGACATCGTAGTCGCCGAACACGACGATGCGCTCGCCGTGCTGCACGGCGCGCACCAGCCGCTCGACCGCGAGATCCATGTCCTTGAGATGCAGCGGATCGGGCAGGAAGCGCCGCAGCGTCGGCTCGAGGAAATCCGGCACCTCCTCGAGCCCGACCTCGCGCGCTGCCAGCAGGCGGCAGATCGCGTCCGGCAGGCCGTGGCGCTGAGCCATGGCGAGCGCGATGCGCTCGTCGCTCAGCCGCTCGGCCCAGCGCCTGCCCGTCAGCGAATGCTCGATGCCGAGGAACGCCGCGCGCGCAGGCCGTGCTTCTGAAGACATGCCGCCTCTATAGACCAACCGCCTGGGGAGCGTTTCATTGCCGGGATCGCCGTCTTGCCGGAGCGCAGGCGTCCCGCCCGCTCATGCTTCCGTGCAGTCGTACGGAGCGCATGAGCGGGCGGGGCTCCCGCACTCCGGCGAGACAGGGTGCGCCGCCGTGAGGCCTACCAGCGCCATTCGAACGGCCAGAGCCGGACCACGGCGATGTTGAGGCGGCGCACGGCGGCACCGCCGAGTTGCAGGGTGAGCGGCTCTCCCTTGACCTCGACCTCGAAGCTGCGGCGGACACCGCGGCACTCCACTGTCCGGCCCGACGGCTGGATCGGCAGGCGCACGTTCTCCTGAATCGCCTCGACCCACGCCTCCTCGGACAGGGCGATCTGGTAGCGGCCGGCAGGAATGTTCTCGAGCGTGACCACCGCACCCCACGATCCGTCGCTGCCTTTCTCGGGCAGCGTGGGATAGATCACCTCGGCGGTAGGCCGCAGCATGGCTGCGAAGACCCCGTCCTTGGGCAGCGACTGGGCGCTCTGGACCACGGGCAAAGGTTCGTCGAACAGGTCGACGAGGCGGCCGACGGACCACGAGAAATTGCGGCAGTTGTCCTCCGCCGCAACCTCGACAGGGGCAAGGGACGGAAGGACGAGAGCAAGGCCTCCGGCGATCAGCGCTGCCCGCATCCTTCCATGATGGTCAGGCCCAGCTCGGCAGGCCAGTCTTGATCGAGAAATTGTGATGGGCGGAAATCCATCGCACCGTGCCGGTCTTCGAGCGCATCACGATCGAATGCGTCTCGGCGCCGTTGCCGAAGCGGCGCACGCCCTTGAGCATCGAGCCCGAAGTGACGCCGGTCGCCGCGAACATCACGTCGCCCTTGGCCATCTCGGTCATCGAGTACTTGCGGTTCAGGTCGGTGATGCCCCACTTGCGCGCGCGGCCGCGCTCGTCGTCGTTGCGGAACAGCAGGCGGCCCTGGATCTGGCCGCCGATGGCGCGCAGTGCCGCCGCCGCCAGCACGCCTTCCGGCGCGCCGCCCGAGCCCATGTAGATGTCGATGCCCGAATCGCCGGTCGAGGTGGCGATCACGCCCGACACGTCGCCGTCGCCGATCAGCATGATGCGCGCGCCCGCCTCGCGCACCTTGGCGATCAGCTCGGCATGGCGCGGCCGGTCGAGGATGCAGACCACCAGGTCGGCCACTTCCATCTTCTTGGCCTTGGCGAGGTCGGTGAGGTTCTGCAACGGCGTCTTGTCGAGATCGACGATGCCGTCGGGCAGCCCGCCGCCGACGGCGATCTTGTCCATGTAGACGTCGGGCGCGTTGAGAAAGCCGCCATGCTCGGCCATCGCGAGGACGGCCAGCCCGTTCGGCAGGCCCTTGGCGGTGATCGTGGTGCCCTCCAGCGGATCGAGCGCGATGTCGATCTTCGGGCCGCCGGCGCCGACCTTCTCGCCGATATAGAGCATCGGCGCCTCGTCGCGCTCGCCCTCGCCGATCACCACGGTGCCGTCGATGTCGAGCACGTTGAGCGCGCTGCGCATGGCGTCGACCGCGGCCTGGTCGGCCTTCTTCTCGTCGCCGCGCCCCATCAGCTTGGAGGCCGCGAGCGCGGCCGCCTCGGTCACGCGCACCGCTTCCAGTGCGAGATTTCGGTCCATCTTGCCAACGTCGTCGGACATCGCTTCCTCTCCCCGGTGCCTTATGTGGCGCCGTCTGCTCAGAACGCCTCGATGCGGATCAGGCAGGGCGCTTCGGCAACCGCCTTCAGCCTGGAAATCTTCGCCAGCGCGCGCTGCATGCGCGCCTCCTGCGTCTCGTGTGTGGTCAGCACCACCGGAACCTCGCCGGACTGCGAGCGCCCGCGCTGCAGCATCGATTCGAGCGAGATGCGTTCGGCGGCCAGCGCCTTGGAGACGGCGGCGATCACGCCCGGCTGGTCCTGCACCATCAGGCGGATGTAGTAGGCGCCGACATGGCGATCCATCGGCGAGGCCTTCTTGTCGGCCAGCCGCGCGGCGGGAACGACGAAGGCCGGCATGTTGCGCCCGCGCGCCACGTCGACGATGTCGGCGACCACCGCCGATGCGGTCGGCCCCTGCCCTGCTCCGCGGCCCTGGAACATCGTCTTGCCGACATGGTCGCCTTCGATCGCGACCGCGTTGAACACGCCTTCGATATGCGCGATCGGGGTCTCGAGCGGCACCATGCAGGGATGCACGCGCTGCTCGATGCCGTAGCTCGTCTCGCGCGCCAGCCCGAGCAGCTTGATGCGGTAGCCCAGCTCCTGCGCGAACTCGATATCCATCGAGGTCACACGCCGGATGCCCTCGACGTGGACGCCGGCGAAATCGACCTTCGTGCCGAAGGCGGTGCCGGTCAGCACCGCGAGCTTGTGCGCGGCGTCGATGCCGTCGACATCGAAGCTCGGATCCGCCTCGGCGTAGCCCGCCGCCTGCGCCTCGGCCAGCACGACGTCGAAGTCGCGGCCGGTCTCGCGCATGGTCGTGAGGATGTAGTTGCAGGTGCCGTTGAGGATGCCGTAGAGGCGCGACACGCGGTTGCCGACCAGACCCTCGCGCAGCGCCTTGATGATCGGGATGCCGCCGGCGACGGCGGCCTCGAAGGCGAGGATGCTGCCGCGCTTCTCAGCCAGCGCCGCGAGGTCGGCGCCGTGCAGCGCGAGCAGCGCCTTGTTCGCCGTGACGACATGCTTGCCGGCGCGAAGCGCGCGCTCGACGAGGCGCTTGGCCACGCCGCCCGAGCCGCCGATCAACTCGACGACGACGTCGATGTCGGGAGCGTCGGCCAGCGCCAGCGCGTCCTTTTCCCAACGAACGCCGGAAAGGTCGATGTCGCGCTTGCGGGCGCGAGAGCGCGCGCTCACGGCGACGAGCTCGAGCCGCCGCCCGCCGCGCAATCCCAGGAGCCGGTCATGCGCCGCCAGCAGCTTCACGACGCCCGCACCCACGGTGCCCAGGCCGGCGATGCCGATCTTGAGGGTCTCAGTCATGGCAGCCTGATACGACAGGATTCGATCAGGCGCGAGCCTTTAGCGGCGTGATGTTGTCCCCCACGCCGCGCAGATAGAGATCGATCGAGCGCGACGGATCGCCCAGCACCGAGCGGATGCTGCGGATCGCCTGGCGGATACGGTGCTTGTTCTCGACCATTGCGATGCGGACATGACCGTCGCCATGCTCGCCGAAGCCGATGCCGGGCGAGACCGCGACATTGGCCTGGGTCAGCAGCAGCTTCGAGAAGGCCAGCGAGCCCAGCTCGGCGAACGGCTTGGGGATCGGCGCCCAGGCGAACATCGATGCCGACGGCGCCGGCAGGTCCCAGCCCGCCGCCGTGAGCCCCTCGATCAGGACGTCGCGGCGTTCCTTGTAGGTGTTGCGCGCCTCGGCGATGCAGTCCTGCGGGCCGTTGAGCGCGGCGGTCGCGGCGACCTGGATCGGCGTGAACGCGCCGTAGTCGAGATACGACTTGATGCGGGTGAGCGCCTGGATGAGCGTGCGGTTGCCGGCCGCGAAGCCGATGCGCCAGCCGGCCATCGAATAGGTCTTGCTCATCGAGGTGAACTCGACGGCGATGTCGCGCGCGCCGGGCACCTGCAGCACCGACGGCGGCGGCACGCCGTCGAAATAGATCTCGGCATAGGCGAGGTCGCTCAGGATCCAGATCCCCTGGCGTTTGCAGAAATCGACGATCGCGGCATAGAAATCGAGATCGACGACCTGGGCCGTGGGATTGGACGGATAGTTCAGCACCAGCGCGATCGGCTTGGGCACGGCATAGCGCACCGCCCGTTCGAGCGCCGGCAGGAACTCGGCCAGCGAGGTCGAGCCCGGCACCGGGATATGACGGATCGAGCCGCCGGCGATGATGAAGCCATAGGGATGGATCGGATAGCTCGGATTGGGCACCAGCACGATGTCGCCCGGCGAGGTGATCGCCTGGGCGAGATTGGCGAGGCCCTCCTTCGAGCCCAGCGTGACGATGACCTCGCTCTCCGGATCGAGATCGACGTTGAAGCGGCGCTGGTAATAGGCGGCCTGGCCCCTGCGCAGGCCCGGAATGCCGCGCGAGGCGGAGTAGCCGTGGGCGCGCGGATTGCCGGCCGCCTCGGCGAGCTTGGCGACGATGTGCGGTGCGGTCGGCAGGTCGGGATTGCCCATGCCGAGGTCGATCACGTCCTGGCCGGCGCTGCGTGCGCGGGCCTTCATGGCGTTCACTTCGGCGAACACGTAGGGCGGCAGGCGCTTCAGGCGGTGGAATTCCGAATCGTCCATGGCTCTTTCCTGGGATGCTACAAGTCGAGATAGACTTCCGCGCGCCGGTTGGCGGCGACGCCGCGCGCGGTGTTTGTGCCATAAGCCGGCTCGGCATCGGAAGCGGCTTCGGCAATTATGCTGGCGCGCGGCACGCCGTAGGACATCAGCAGATTGGTGACGGCGAGCGCGCGGCGGCGCGAGACGTCGTAGTTGCCCTGCTCGAGCGCCTGCGCGGTCGAAGCGGCAACGTCCTGCGAGGCATGCGCCACGACGCGGACCGTTCCGCCGTTCATCTTGTACATGCGCGCAACCTGCGCGATCACTTCCTGGCTGAGCCCGCCCAGCCCCGACGAGCCGCGATCGAATTGCACCACGGCGACCTGCAGCGGCCCTCCGGCCAGCGGCGAAATCAAGCTGCCCGGCGGGACCTCGCCAGACTGCGCGCGCGCGATGTCGGCCTTGACCATTGCCGGCGGCGGTGGGGCAGCCTGGACCATGGCGGCGGGCGTTGGCGGTGGCGGCTCGGCTGGACGCGCCACCGGCATCGCGGCAGACGGCACGGCGGGTGCCGCTTGGGCTCGTGCGGGCGGTATCCACCCGGCCGGAGGCACGAAGGCCGCGTCCGCGTCGCCCTGCGCGGGCGGCGAGGGCTCGGCCTTACGGACAGGGGCCGGGCTCGGCGGCGGCGACTCCGCGACCACTACCGCGGCCCTGGGTGCTGCGCGAACGGGCGTTGCCTCGGCGACGGCAGGAGTCCAGCCTTCCGGCGGTCGAAAGGCCTTGCCAGGGTCCATGCGCGGCGTCTCCGTCGCCGCACGCGGCGCGTCCGACGCAGGCGTTGCGGAGACGGTCATCACCTGTGGCGCCGGACGCACGGAAGCGCCATCCGAAACGACGGTCGGCGTCCAGCCTGGCGGAGGCTGGAACGCCCGATCGGCACTTGCCCGGACCGGCTCCGTCGATGGTGCCGGACGCGTCGAGGCCGACGCGGGAGCAGCCGCTGCGGCGGTGATTGCAACCTGCGGCGCCGGGCGTGCGGGCGCGGGGTCCGAAACGGCGGGCGGCGTCCAGCCTGGCGGAGGCTGGAACGCCCGATCGGCATTCGCCCGGACCGGCTCCGTCCGCGGTGCCGGACGCGTCGAGGGCGACGCGGGAGCGGCCGCTGCGGCGGTGATTGCAACCTGCGGCGCCGGGCGTGCGGGCGCGGGGTCCG
>CAMFJT010000276.1 GCA_945957125.1 uncultured Rhodospirillales bacterium
CCCCCTCCGTCCGCGTAAGACGCGGCCACCTCCCCCGAAGACGGGGGAGGGAAAGAGGCGCGATTGACTGGCTATTGCGCGGGCTGGAGGGCGAAGCTCCGGCAGTGGTCGAGATAGGCCTTCTCGTGCGCGCCGACCAGGTCGACGACGCTGGTCCACAGCCAGTGCGGCGCGTCGAGCGTCGCCGACCGCTGCTTCTGCAACGTCGCCTTCCACGCCCGGCGATCGCCGCCGCTCATCTGGCGGGCGTGGGCGCGGCCGACCACGTTGCCGAGATAGCGCGCCGCCTTGCACGCCTGGATTCTCGTCAGCCGGTCGATCTCCAGCTTGAGGTCCTGCGGCAGCAGCTCGCGGACGATCACCGGCTTGCCCAGCAGCTCGGCCGCGATCATCCGGTTGCCGAGCGGCGGAGCCAGCGCCCGCGCGCCCATCACGACGCGCTCGGCGCTGTCGGCCGGCATGACGCCCGGCGCGTTCTGCGCGCGCGGGGCGGCGGCATGCGTCGCTTCCTTGATGTCGATCAGGCACATGTCCGCGCTCGCGTCCGCGCCCTTGCTGCGCAACAGCACGGCGTAGCGCAGCCGCCCCAGCGAGCTGCAGCCCTTGACCCAATAGGCGGCATCGAGAACCTTCACCGTAGCCTCGTCCCTGCGCGAATGGAGGCAGGTGACGAGGCCGCGCAAGGCTTCGCTCCGGCACAGCGCCCCGATCGCGGCCCTCTCCTCCTCGCTCAAGGGCCAGAACCTGCGGCCGAGCGGGATCTCGGGCCGGATGTCCTCGATCCGCTCCAGGGCAAGGTGCTTCCAGCGGCGGTGCAGCGCCCTCTTCATCACCGCCGTGACCGGCTCCGGGGTATCCACCCATTCCTGCGCGTCGTGCGGCCCCAGCGCCTGGTCGTAGCCGTCCATCAGGTGCTCGACGATGTGCGCGGTGGTGACGCCCGGCAGGTCGGACCCTCTCGCCGCCGTCGCCAGCGACAGGGCCAGCCGGACGATGTCGTGCGCGGGATTGCCGATCACCGTCTGGTCGAGATCGCGGATCTCGACGGTGACGTTGCCCTTGCCGTCGGCCACCGGCCCGAGATTGCCGACATGGCAATCGCCGCAGATCCAGATCGGCGGACCGTCGGGAATGGCATGGCCGTTGGACGCTTCGAGCCAGTCGTAGAACCGCAGCGTCGCGCCGCGCACATAGGCATGGGCCGAGCGCGCCATCTTCTGCCGCTGCTCGGCGAGCAGGACCGCAGGGCGATCCGCAAAGGCCGGGTAGTTCTCACGCTGCCGGTGACTCATCGTCCGCCTCTCGTGAAGCACGCGCGGGTAACGGCCGCCGGCAGGCGCCGTTGCTGTCACAGCAAGTGCAGCGCTACCCCGCCAGCGGCATCGCCACCGGGCGCATCGGCGAGCCGGTGGCGCCGCGCAGCTTGATGCAGGCACCGAAGAAGGCGAACTCCTGCACGCCCTCCCCGACCAGCTCGTCGAGGAAGGCCATCTCGAGGATGACCACGCCCGCCTCGGCCAGCAGGTAGGTGTGGACCGGCAGGAAGTTGAGCGGATCGGCGGCCGGCGTCTGCTCGAGCGTGAGGTTGTCGGCGCCGATCATGATCGCGCCGTTCTTCGCCAGGAACTCCGCGCCCTCGCGGTCGAGGCCGGGCGTGTTGGCGACGAAGCTCATGTTCGGCCACAGCTTCATCTGGCCGGTATGGATCATCACCACGTCGCCCGGCGCGAGCGCGAGCTGCTGGCGCTTGAGGCAGCCTTCGAGGTCGGCCTTGCCGATCGCGTGGCTGGGCGGCAGCGTCGCCACGCCGTGCAGCGCGGCGACGTCGAGCAGCACGCCGCGGGCGAAGATCGGCGGATGCTTCTCCGCGCCGCATTTGTCCCACACCCGGCTGCCGAGATTGCGGCCGGTGGTGAAGCCGTTGAAGATCTCGTCGCCGTAGCCGAAGTGGTTGAACGTGTCGATGTGCGTGCCGCAGTGCGTGTACATCGACACCGAGTCGCCCGAGTAGCCGACGAGCTGGTTGGCTTCCAGGCTGACGCCCATCGAGTTGCCGACGATCTCGCCGCCCGGCGTGTGCGTCATGCCGATCTGGTAGGGCGGATCGCCGGCGCCGAACCAGCCGGGCATGCCGACGAAATGATCGACCGACAGGTCGAACACCTTCGAGGCGTCGGCGCGGCTCAGGATCGCCGAGCGCGACCGGCCGTCGATCAGGTTCAGCATGCCGATCTCGTCGTCCTTGCCGAACGGGCTCTTCGAGACCTTATGGAATTCGGCGTTGTAGGCGATGATCTTCGCCTTCATCGCCTCGTCGACGTAGCACAGCGTGCACATGGCTTCCTCCCGGGCGGATCGATGGCGTGGATGAGGTCGAACGCACGCTGCATGTTCCATGCCGGCCGACGCCGGAAACTCTGGTTTCCGACTGTGCGGCTTCGGTGCAGGGGGAAGACAGGCGGTTTGAAAAACTTTACTTTTGCTAACTATTAGTTAGTTAGTGGATATGCTTTCGAACTATGGTAATTTAGGTTGCCTCGTGCGGGAGAACTGTGAGTAAGCATCCAGCCTCAAAGCTGAACTGGCTGACGACCACCCTTCCGGAAGGGCTTCTGGTGGATGCCGCATGGCTGACGAACCACCAGTTCTCGACCTCGCTCCGGCGGAAATACGTGAAGGCGGGATGGCTCGAGCAACCGGCGCGAGGGGTATATCGCAAGCCCCGGGGAGCATTGACCTGGCAGCAGGCCGTCATCTCGCTGCAGACGATCATCCTGGACGATCCAGTGATCGTGGGCGGCCGCACCTCCCTCGAGTTGCAGGGCTACGCGCACTATCTGCGTCAGGGTCTAGAAACCGTCCATCTCTACAGCAGGAAGGCGCTTCCGAGCTGGCTCGGGAAGCTCCCGATGGACGTCCAATTCGTTAACCACAACAGCCGGCGCCTGTTCCCTCATGACCTCGTCACGTACGGCTTGCACGACTCGGCAGACGGCGACCGGTTGCAGCGCGGCCTGACCTTCCAGCCGTGGGGCACCTGGGACTGGCCGCTGACCTTGTCCACGCCCGAGCGCGCCATCCTCGAAGTGCTCGACGAGCTCCCGGACCGCGAAAGCTTCCATCAGGTCGACAAGCTCATGGAAGGCCTGGTGAACCTCAATCCCCGCCGGCTGACCAGGCTGCTCGGCGACTGTCGAAGCGTAAAGGTCAAGCGCCTCTTCTTCTTCTTTTCGGATCGCCATCCTCACGCATGGCGACGACATATCGAGAAGGAGGCATTCGACCTGGGATCCGGCAAGCGCCTGCTCGTCAGGGGAGGAAAGCTGGACCCGACCTACCTCATCACCGTGCCCGCGGCGATCGATGGCGTTTGAGGCGCAGTACCGACGCCAGGTTGCCCTGCTGCTGCGCGTCCTGCCTTTCGTTGCCCAGGAAAGGTCTTTCGCGCTCAAGGGCGGCACGGCGATCAATCTGTTCGTTCGCGATCTGCCGCGCCTTTCCGTCGACATCGACCTCGCCTAACTGCCGGTCGAGCCACGGCAGCAATCGCTCGCGGCGATCGATGCCGCCATGAAGCGCATCGCCGAGGCCGTCCGCAGGGCCATCCCCGGCAGCACCATCGCCATGGCGCGCGTGGAGGACACCGTCTCGAAGCTGACCATCCGCGCGAGCGGCGTTCAGACGAAGGTCGAGGTGACCCCGGTCATGCGCGGCACGGTCCACCCTCCGGCGGTCAGGGTCGTGACGGACATCGTCCAGGAAGAGTTCGGCTTCGCCGAGATGCAGGTCGTGTCGTTTGCCGATCTCTACGCGGGCAAGCTCGTGGCGGCCCTCGACCGTCAGCATCCGCGCGACCTCTTCGACGTGCGCGACCTGATGGCAAACGAAGGCATCACCGATGAAGTTCGCCGCGCTTTCCTGGTCTATCTCATCTCGCACGACCGCCCGATGTTCGAGGTCTTGCGGCCAACCCTCAAAGCCCTCGATGGGGAGTATGCGAGAGGCTTCGACGGAATGACCAGAACCCCCGTGGACCTGCGCGAGCTGTCGGCTGCTCGCGACGGGATGATGGCATCGATCGTCGGCGGGATGCCGCACGGCCATCGCGCGTTCTTGATCTCGTTCGAACGCGGAAAGCCTGACTGGGACTTGCTCGGCATCCCCGGTATCGCCGCGCTTCCCGCCGTCAAATGGCGTCAGCTCAACCTCGACAAGCTGTCAGCGGAGAAGCGGGCCGCTCTCGTCGCCAACCTCGAAAGGGTGCTGACCGGCGAAGGGCTGCGCTGACGGGAAAACGGGGTCAGCTGCCGCGCCAAGCGCATTGCAGACCCTGCGATTGGACCATAAGATCGCGGCGCGAGCGGTTGGCGGGGGAGCCGCGGGCCGTAGTGGGTTTATGGCCAGCATCGGAGCATCAGTGCGATCGGTCGATCATCGTGGCTGCCGCTGTCTCCTGCTGTGCATGGCCGCACTCCTTTCCCTGTCGGGATGCGGGCTGCTCGGCCCGCAATACAAGCGGCCGCCGCTGCCGGACGGCGCCTCCTACGCGCAGGCCCCCGTGCCGGAGCAGACCAAGCCGGCCGACGGCGGATCGGGCGACGTGCAGCGCTTCTTCTCCGGCCGCGACATCCCGGCCGAGTGGTGGAAGGTGTTCGGC
Source organism: uncultured Rhodospirillales bacterium (assembly GCA_945957125.1). Taxonomy (GTDB): domain Bacteria; phylum Pseudomonadota; class Alphaproteobacteria; order Reyranellales; family Reyranellaceae; genus Reyranella. The sequence goes on from CAMFJT010000276.1 coordinate 4,658, forward strand.
TCGCCGGCGCTGGGCGAGCTCGTCACCGCGGCGTTCGCCGGCAGCCCCGACATCGAGGCGGCCAAGGCGACGCTGGCGCAGGCCCAGGCCAACACCCGCGCGGCCAACACGAGCTGGTTCCCGACCGCCAACGCCAAGCTGTCCGCCGACCGGGTCGGCCTGTCGAGCGCGATCCTGGGCCAGGAGGTCAGCGAGATCTTCACGCTCAACGCCGCCACCGTCAGCGCGTCCTATCCGGTCGACGTGTTCGGCACCTACCGCAAGGTCCAGGCGGCCGACGCGCAGGCGCTCGACCAGCGCTTCCAGCTCGAGGCCGCCTACCTCACGCTGAGCTCGAACGTCGTGGTCGCGGCGATCCAGGAGGCCTCGCTGCGCGCGCAGATCGCGGCGACCGAATCGCTGATCGCCACCAAGCGGCGCCTCGCGCGGCTGATCGAGAAGCAGTTCGAGCTGGGCGGCGCCACCATGGCCGACGTGCTGGCGCAGCAATCCTCGGTCGCCCAGTCGGAGACCAACCTGCCGCCGCTGCGCAACAGCCTGCAGCAACAGCGCACCCTGCTGCGCAACCTGGCGGGCCGCTTCCCCAGCGAGCCGCTGCTCGAGACCTTCTCGTTCGCCGACCTGCGCCTGCCCGAGGAGCTGCCGGTCAGCCTGCCCTCGAGCCTGGTCGAGCAGCGGCCCGACATCCGCTCCGCCGAGGCGCAGCTTCGCGCTGCCTACGCCCAGGTCGGCATCGCCATCGCCAACATGCTGCCGCAGCTCTCGATCAGCGGCGTCGGCGGCCGCATCGGCATCAGCTCGGTCACGCTCGGCATCTGGGACGTCGGCATCAGCCTCAGCCTGCCGATCTTCGACGCCGGCAAGCTGATCTACCAGCGGCAGGCCGCCGATGCCGGCCTCGACGCGGCCAAGGCGCGCTATCGCGCCGCCGTGCTGCACGCCTTCCGCAACGTCTCCGACAGCCTGCAGGCGCTGCAGTCCGACGCCGAATCGGTCGCCGCCCAGCGCCGCGTCGAACGGCTCGCGGCATCCAGCCTGTCGGTCGCGGAGAAGCAGTTCGAGGAAGGCAGCGGCTCCGTCCTCAGCCTGCTCAACGCGCAGACCCAGTTCGACCAGGCCAGGATCGGGCTGATCCAGGCCGAGGCGCGCCGCCTGAGCGACACCGCCGCGCTCTACCAGGCGCTGGGCGGCGGCTGGTGGAACCGCCCCGCCCCGCCGACGCCCTCGACCTTCTCGCCCTACGTTCCCGCCGCGTCGCCCGACCCGGCGGCCCCACAGGTGCCGAAGCCATGATCAAGCGCATGATCGTCATGCTGGTGCTGGTCGGCGCGCTCGCCGGCGGCCTGTACTGGTTCCAGGCGTTCAAGACGAAGATGATCGCCAAGGCGCTGTCGGACTATGCCGCCGCGCCGCAGACCGTCTCGGCGGTCGCCGCCGGCTACCAGGAGTGGCAGCCGCAGCTCCGCGCCATCGGCACGCTGCGCGCCAGCCAGGGCGTCGACGTGACGCCGGCGGTGCCCGGCGTGGTCGAGACGATCTCCTTCGAATCCGGCCAGGACGTCGAGGCCGGCGCGGTGCTGCTGCAGCTCGCGCTCAACGATGCGCCGAGCCGGCTGGCGCAGCTCCAGGCCGCGGCGGAGCTGGCCAACACCAACTACCAGCGCAACCTCCGCCAGCTGCGCGAGAAGATCGTCAGCCAGGCCTCGCTCGACACCGACGCGAGCAACCTCAAGTCGGCGCAGGCCGATGTCGCCGCGCAGCAGGCGCTGATGGACCAGAAGACGGTGCGCGCGCCGTTCGCCGGCCGGCTCGGCATCCGCCAGGTCGACAAGGGCCAGTATCTCAATCCCGGCGCGGCGATCGTCTCGCTGCAGGCGATCGACCCGCTGTTCGTCGATTTCCTGCTGCCGCAGCAGGTGCTCGGCCAGATCGCGGTCGGCCAGCCGGTCGCCGTCAAGGTCGACGCGTTCGGCGACCAGGCGTTCGACGGCAAGATCGTGGCGATCAACGCGCGGGTCGACACCGCCACGCGCAACGTGCAGGTCCGCGCCAGCCTGTCGAACCCCGGCCGCAAGCTCTTGCCCGGCATGTACGCCACGGTCCAGATCACCACCGGCGCGCCCCAGCGCCTGCTCACCCTGCCGGTGACCTCGATCACCTACAACGCCTACGGCAACACGGTGTTCGTGGTCGAGGACGCGGGCAAGGACGACAAGGGCAAGCCGGTGCAGCGGGTCAAGCAGACCTTCGTCAAGACCGGCGAGACGCGCGGCGACCAGGTCGCGGTGCTGAGCGGCATCGCGGAGAAGCAGATGGTCGTCACCGCCGGCCAGCTCAAGCTCGCCAACGACACCGCGGTGACGATCGACAACACGGTGCAGCCCTCGAGCAGCGCCACCCCCGCCCTGCCGCAACGGCGCTGACCCCCGTGCGCCCGTGTCCGTTGCAGCAAGCCGCTCTCGTGCTCTTCTCCTCCGTCATTCTCTTTCCCTCCCCCGTCTTCGGGGGAGGTGGCCGCGTCTTACGCGGACGGAGG
>CAMFJT010000277.1 GCA_945957125.1 uncultured Rhodospirillales bacterium
GAGTCGATCTCCACGCCGCGGTTCATCGGGCCGGGATGCATGATCAGCGCGTCGGGCCTGGCGACCTTGAGCTTCTCGTGGTCGAGCCCGAAGAAGCGGAAATACTCGCTGATCGAGGGCACGAACGAGCCCTGCATGCGCTCGGTCTGCAGGCGCAGCATCATGACGATGTCGACGTCCTTCAGGCCGCTGCGCATGTTGTAGTGGACCTCGACGCCCATCCTGTCGATGTCGGTCGGCATCAGCGTCGCCGGCCCGACCACGCGCACCCGCGCGCCCATGATCTGCAGCAGGTGGATGTTCGAGCGCGCCACGCGCGAATGCAGGATGTCGCCGCAGATCGCGACCAGCAGCCCCTCGAGGCTGCCGCGCCGGCGGCGGATCGTCAGTGCGTCGAGCAGCGCCTGGGTCGGATGCTCGTGCTGGCCGTCGCCGGCGTTGATCACGGTGCAGTTGACCTTCTGCGACAGGAGATTGACCGCGCCCGATTCGCTGTGCCGCACGACGATCGCGTCGGGCCGCATGGCGTTCAGCGTCATCGCCGTGTCGAGCAGCGTCTCGCCCTTGCGGACGGAGGAGGTGGCGACGTCCATGTTGATGACGTCGGCGCCCAGCCGCTTGGCCGCGACCTCGAAGGAGGTGCGGGTGCGGGTGGAGTTCTCGAAGAAGAGATTGATCACGGTGCGGCCCGACAGCAGGTCGCGCCGCTTGTCGAGCGATCGGTTCTGGTCGATGTAGTTTTCCGAAAGGTCGAGCAGGCCCGAAATGGTTTCAGGCGACAGACCTTCGATGCCGAGCAGATGGGGCAACCTCGGCACGCCCACGCGATTTTTTGTCACTAAAAGACGACGTTAAGCACGCGCATGCCGTGGCCGCAAGACGGTGGTCAGGTGGATAACCGCTCTTGCGGGACGCCCGCGCTCCGGCAAGACGATGACGCGCCGAGTTGGCGCCTATGAGCGCGACCGTCAGCTCGGCGGCCGCGGGCCGGTATAGCGCGCGCGGGGGCGGATCAGGGTGCCGTGCGCGGCCTGCTCGAGGGCGTGGGCGATCCAGCCGACGGTGCGGCCGAGAAGGAACATCGCCAGCGCGGAGTCGCGCGGCAGGCCGAGCACCCGCTCGATCGTCACCGTCGCGAAATCGACGTTGGGCCGGCGGTCGATCAGGTGCTCCGCCGTGGCGGCGACCTGCTCGGCGAAGACGAGCTCGGGCGCGTGGGGCGCGATCTCGCGCAGCATCGCGAGCAGGGTCGCGGCGCGGATGTCGCCGTCGGGATAGAGCGGGTGCCCGAAGCCGGGAAGGTCGAGGCCGTCCTTCAGCCGCTGGGCGAGCGCCTCGTCGGGATCGGCGGCGGCCTTGAGCGCATCGAGCAGGGCGGAGACCTTGCGTGTCAGCCCGCCATGGCGCGGGCCGTTGATCGCGGCGAGGCCGGCGATCGTCGCGCCGTGCAGGGTCGCGCCGGTCGAGGCGACCACGCGCGCGGCGAAGGCCGAGGCGTTGAACTCGTGGTCGGCCGACAGCACGAGCGCGGCGCGGAGCAGCGGCGCGCGGTCGGCCGGGACGTGCCATGCGGCGGCGAGCTGCTCATGGACGGGCAGCGCGGACACCGGCTCGCCCGTCACTGCGGCGGTCAGAAGGCGCAGGATGCGCACGCCGGTCTCGATCATCGCCGTGCGGTCCTCGACCCAGCTCGGATGATCCCAGCGCGCGGCAGCCGGCAGCAGGAGCAGGCAGCGGTCGACCGGCGCGAGCGTCGCCGCGGCGCGCCAGGCGTCGCGCAGCACGGTCGACATCGAGGGCAGGTTCTGCGCGTCGAACGGTCGCTCGTCGCATTGCCAGAGGAGCTGCGCGACACGCTCGAGCGGCGATCCCCGTGCGAGCTGCACGGCGTCCCAGCCGCGATAGTACAGCCGGCCGTTCTCGATCAATGTCAGCGACGATTCGAGCACCGGCGTGCCGAAATCGAGCGCGTTGGCGGCGATCGATTCGGCCTTCCGGCCGACATCGCGTCGCCGCTTCAGCCGTGCCACGTCGTCGGCGCTGTAGCGCTTCTCGCGCCGGCCCGCGGCGGCCTCGGAGCGCAGCAGGCCGCGGCTCACATAGGCGTACAGCGTGGCCGACGACACGCCCAGGCGACGCGAGGCTTCGGCGGAACTCAACCATTCACGGCTCATATCTTATTATTGAAGAAATCAATCAATATTGACAAGAGATAGTGCCGGCTCGATTTTCCCGGCGAACAACACGGGGATTTCGATGCTTCAGACACGGGTGGACAGCGGCCTCGACGGCGTGATCGTCGCCGACACGGTGATGAGCGAGGTCGACGGCGAGGAGGGGCGGCTGGTCGTGCGCGGCCATGCCATCGAGGAACTCGCGGGCAAGACCGGCTTCGAGGGCGTCGCCGCGCTGCTCTGGCAAGGCTACGGCGAGGGCGGCGGCGACGAGGAGGCGGTACGCGCGGGGCTGGCGGCGGCGCGCGAGCGGGCTTTCGCGGACGTACCGAAGCTGCTGGTCGCGGCGGCGGGGCTGTCGCCGGTCGAAGGCCTGCGGGTCGGGCTCGGCATGCTGCCGGACGCCGATCCGCTGCCGCATCATTACCTCGTGTGCGGTGCGCTGCCGGTCTTCCTGGCCGCGCTGCTCAATGCCCGGAAGGGACTTTCTGCGATCGCGCCGGACCCCTCGTTGACGACGGCGCAGGACCTGCTGCGCATGATCCGCGGCCAGCGCGCCGGCGAGGTGTTCGAGAACGGCCTCGACACCTATCTCGCCACCGTCGCCGACCACGGCTTCAACGCCTCGACCTTCACCGCGCGCGTCGTCGCCTCGACCCATGCCGGCCTGATCTCCGCGGTGCTTGCCGGTCTGTGTGCGCTGAAGGGGCCGCTGCATGGCGGCGCGCCGGGGCCGGTGCTCGACATGCTCGACGACATCGGCGAGGCGGCGCGTGCCGAAGCGTGGTTCGACGACGCTTTCGCGAAGGACGCCACGCTGATGGGGTTCGGCCATCGCATCTACAAGGTGCGCGATCCGCGCGCCGACGTGCTGAAGGCGGCCGTCGCGCGGCTGCCGGAGACGGCCGGGCGGCTGGCCTACGCGTCGGAGGTCGAGAAGGGCGCGATCGCTGCGCTGCGCCGGCACAAGCCCGGCCGCCGGCTCGACACCAATGTCGAATATTATACCGCGCTGCTGCTCGAGGCGCTCGAGATCCCGCGCGAGGCCTTCACGGCATTGTTCGCCGTCGGCCGCGCGGCAGGCTGGTGCGCGCATGTCTTCGAGCAGGAGAAGGGCGGCCGCATCATCCGCCCGCAATCGAACTATGTCGGCGTACGTCCCTCATAGACGATGGATTCGATATCACGGCGTGAGCCTGAAGGCCGAGCCGCGCCAGGTGCGGGCGCGGGTACCGTTGGCGTCGAACACCCAGACGATCAGGTCCGCGCCGGTCGGCGTGAAGCGGACATTGACGTGGCGGCGCCAGAAGCTGCCGTCGGCGAAGGCGAAGAGCGCCTCGGTGCCGAGCGAGTCGGGCCGCAGGGTCATGGTCGCCGCCCGCGGCTCGGGCCGGGCCTGGGCGGCGAGGAGGCGGGCCACGCCGGCCATCGCCGGGCCGAAGTGCAGCGTCTCGCCTTCGCGCGCCGTCTGCATCGGGCCGCCGTCGATGCGCAGCCACACCGTCACCCCGTCCTCTCCGGCAAGGAGCGTGAAGTAGACGGCGACGGGCGCGGGATCGTCGGCGTCGACATGCGGCAGGGTGGGCGGCGGATAGATGTCCTCGAGCGGGATCGAGCGATAGAAGCGCACCGCGCCGGCATAGCGGCCGAGCCATTCGGGCCATAGCCCCGACTGGGCACGCGCCGGCGCCGGGAGAAGGGGCGCCGCCGCCAGGAGGCCGCGCCGCGTCACGCTCATCGCATGAACGGCGCCATGCGGCGGAAGATGCCGTCGTGGCGGAAGAGATCGTGGCGCACCACCGCCGCCACGTGCAGCGCGAGCAGGACGATCAGGGACCAGGCGAGCCAGTGGTGCAGGGCGCGCAACAGGGCGAAGGCGTGCGGCTCGCGCGGTACGAGGTCGGGCAGAGGCAGCAGGCCGAACCACACGACGCTGACGCCGCCGGCCGAGCTCATCAGCCAGCCGCTGACCGGCTGGGCGAGCAGGAGGATCAACAGCGCGGCGTGGGTCCAGGGCGCCAGCCGGCGCTCCCACGCCGTCACGGTCGCGGGAAGCGGCGGCGGCGGCCGTCGGATGCGCCACAGCAGGCGCAGCAGGGTCAGCACCACGACCGTCAGGCCGATCCATTTGTGCCAGGCATAGGCGTAGAGCTTCGGGAGGCCGAACGGCAGCCCGACCATCCACAGGCCGACGCCGAGCATCCCGAGCACGAGCAGCGCCGTCGCCCAATGCAGCAGCTTTGCCGCCGGCGCGTATCCGCTTGCCGGGTCAGCGCCACGCATCGGTGCGAATCGAGATGTCGACCGCGTCGCCGACCATGTCGATGTACTTCACCATGCCGAACTCGGAGCGCCTGAGCTGGCCGGTCGCCTTGAAGCGGGCATAGGCGGCACCGGCCGGCGCATCGGGCTTGCGGGCGGTCACCGACACGTCGAGCCGCATCGGCCGCGTGATGCCGCGCAAAGTGATCTCGCCGTCGATGTCGAAGGTGTTCTCGCCGCGGCGCTCGACCCGCCGGGAGGCGTAGGTCATCTCGGGAAATCGCGCGACATCGAAGAAATCCGCGTCCTTCAGCATCGCCGTCTGCTGGCTGTCGAGCACCTCGATGCTGGCGGTCTCGACCTTCACCGCAACGCCGCTGCGCGACACGTCGGCATCGTCGACCTGGAGTATTCCCTGCCAGCGCTTGAACGAGCCGGTGGTGCGGAACAGGCTGGAATTGCCGATCGCGAAATCGATCGTGCCGCGCCCCGCGCCGATCCTGAGCGATTCGGCGGCAAGGGCGTGAACCGGTGCGAGGCCGATGCCCAGGGCGCCCATCAGCAAGGAGCGTCGACCGAGGTCTTTCGCTGGCGGCCGGCCGCTGGAGTGGCACGCCCCCGGCAAAAGAGGCGGCCTACCCCGCACGCGCTTCCTCGAAGGTGTCGAAGAAGCGCCGACCCGTGCCGCGCTGGTTCTCGTAGATCGAGCCCTGGTGGTCGGCCGGCGGCAGCGGCAGGCGAACCGGGGCGGGGCGGATGCGCGGCTCGATGGTCGGCTCGCCTACGACCATGCGGCCGTTGAAGTCGTCGAAGTCGCCGATGCCGAGCAGCGGGAAGGCGTCGGCGGCGGTGTATTCGTGCAGCAGCAGGCGGCGCTGGCGGTTGGAGCGGTTGAGCGCGGAGCCGTGCACCAGGCGCGCATGATGGATGGTCATCGAGCCCGCCGGGCCCATCAGCGGCACCGCCTTCGAGAAATCGAGGTCGCAGGCAGCCGGGTCCATCGCGCCGCAGAAACGGCCCTCGGCGTGGTGATCGTAGGTCGGCCCGTGATGCGTACCGGGCAGCACCATCAGCGGTCCGTTGTCCAGGTCGCAATCGTCGAGATAGATGCCGGTGGCCAGCACGTCGTCGTTGGTGTGCGGATAGAACGCCCAGTCCTGATGCCATTCGACCGGCGAGCCGTAGCCGGCCGACTTCATGTTGAGCTTGCCGCCATAGAGGCGGATGGACGGCCCGAGGAGCTGCTGCAGGATCGTCACGATCTTCGGCTCGCGCACCAGCGCGTTGAAGAAGGCGTAACGCTTGAAGATCGCGGGCTTGAGGCGGCGCACCCGAGGCAGGGCGGCGCTGTGGCTGGGCTCGAGGTCGTAGAGCGCGTCGTTTTCGGTGACGCCACGGGCCTCGCCGACGATACGGTCGGTCAGCGCGCGCAGCTCGGCGAGCTGCTCGCCCTCGATCAGGCGCGGGATGACCAGATAGCCGTCGCGCCGATAGTCTTCGATCTGCCGGTCGGTAAGCATGCGAAACCATAGCACGAAGCGCGGGTTTCACAGATAATCACACCATGGCGATCAGGGCCCTGTTTCCGACGCGGATATACCACGCCCCGCTCGCCACCAGGCGCGGCGCGCGCTTCGACCGCACGCTGCTCGACGAATGCGAGGCGCTGGCGGCCTCGGACGCGGCGGGCGCGCGGTGGTCGGAAAAGCACTATCTCGGCGGTTACACCTCCTATGGCTCGCTCGACCGCCTGCATTTGGTGTCATCGGTGTTCGCGGGCCTGGTCCGCCGGCTCGATCCGCACGTGAAGGCCTTTGCGCGCGCGCTGGAATACGACCTGCGCGGCCGGACGCTGGCGATCACCGATTGCTGGCTGAACGTCATGCCGGAGGGCGTGGTGCATTCCTTGCATCTGCATCCCACGTCATTCATCAGCGGCACCTACTACGTGCAGGTGCCGAAGGGAGCCGGTGCGTTGAAGTTCGAGGATCCGCGCCTGTCGCGCATGATGGCCGCGCCGCCGCGCAATGCCTTCGTCAGCGTGCCCGCGCGGGCGGGCGACGTGATCCTGTTCGAGAGCTGGCTGCGCCACGAGGTGCCGCCGGCCCGTTTCGCCGGCGAGCGCATCTCGATCAGCTTCAACTACGCCTGGAACCACAAATGAAGATCGGGTCGTGGCCGGCTTTGCTCTCGTGCCTGATCGCGACGCCGGCAATGGCCGAATGCCCGCTCGATCTCGGGCACGGCACCGGCATCGTGGTGTTTTCCGACCTCTACATGCTCGCCCTGCGGCCCGATCCGCTGCGCATCGAGGTCGGCCAGCCGTTCGCGCTGCTCATGAACGTCTGCACCAAGAGCGGCGATCCGGCCGAGCTGGTGCTGGTCGACGCCACCATGACAGAGCAGCCGCCGCGCTCGAGCCCTGCTCCGACACTCAAGAGCAACGGCGACGGCCGCTACCGGGTCGAAGGGCTGCTGTTCCCCGCGCCGGGAAGCTGGGAGGTTGCCTTCGACGTGCGGTCCGGCGGCGAGGTCCAGCGCCTGACGCACGACTTCATCGTGAAGTGACGGCGCTGGGAGCGCCGCTCTCGATCTCCTTCTCTCCCGTCATACGCGGGGCAATTGCATGGACGTTTCCCTCTCCCGTCTTCGCAGGGCTGTCCGGGGAAAAAAGCTGGGGTGAGGCGTCGATCCGCA
>CAMFJT010000278.1 GCA_945957125.1 uncultured Rhodospirillales bacterium
ATGATCCAATGTCCGGCAATAAATTCACAACCTCGGAGTGGCGCGGTCCCAGCCATGAACATGCCTTCTATGCCGCGGCGCGCAGGACGGATTGAATCTTCGCCTGTCCCAAGGCTTCCATGAAGCGCTGGCTGTAGGCCTGGGCGGTCGTGCGGAAGACCTTCTCCTTCAGCGCCTGATGGCGCTCCCGGCGCTCGGGCGTGGGCATGGTCAGGGCCTGGTGCATGGCGTCGGCGATGGCATCGGGATCGAACGGATTGACGATCAGCGCCTCGCGCATCTCGTGCGCGGCGCCGGCGAAGCGCGACAGGACCAGCACGCCGGGATCCTCGTCGCTCTGCGCGGCGACGAATTCCTTGGCGACCAGGTTCATGCCGTCGCGTAACGGCGTCACCACGCCGACGCGGGCGATGCGGTAGAGGCCAGCCAGGGTCATGCGCGGTGCCGCGCGAGTGGAATAGCGCAACGGCGTCCAGTCGAACTCCGAGAAGCGTCCATTGATGCGGCCCGCCAGCCGGTCGAGCTCGGACCGCAGCTTGCGGTATTCGTCGACCTCCTCGCGAGAGCGCGGGCAGATCTGCAGCAGATGGACCCGGCGATGATGCTCGGGATGCTTCTCGAGCAGGCAGGCGTAAGCTTCGAAACGCTGCGGCAAGCCCTTGGAGTAGTCCATGCGATCGACGCCGATCGCCAGCGCGCGGCCGGTGAGGCTGCCGGCCAGGCGCTGCACGACCTTGTCGTTGACCGCGCGAACCGCATCACGGCTGAAGGCCTCCGCATCGATGCCGATCGGGCAGGCGAACGCCCGCGTCGAACGGCCGTTCAGCCGGATCCACTCGCCCTGCACCGTGGCGCCCAGCATGCGCTGGGCGCAGTCGCGAAAGTCGCGGGCATGCTCCTCGGTCTGGAAACCCACCAGATCGTAGGCGCAGAAATCGGCGATCAGCTCGCGCGCCACGGGCAGCGCCTCCATCATCGACGGCGGTGCGAAGGGAATGTGCAGGAAGAAGCCCAGCGGTCCCTGGAAGCCACAGTCGCGCAGCATGCGGCCGAGGGGGATCAGGTGATAGTCGTGCGCCCACACCGTGTCGTCGGGCTGCAGCATGGCGCCGAGCGCACCGGCGAATCTGCGGTTGACGGAAAGATAGCCATCGTACTCCTTGCGGCCGAAGCGCATCAGGCCGATGCGGAAATGCAGCAGCGGCCACAGCGCGCCGTTGGCGAAACCGACATAGAAGCCGCGATAATCCTCGGACGAAAGATCGATCGTGGCGTAGGTCACCCCGCGCGCCTCGACCAGGGCCGGTTGCGGTGAAGGCTCGGAAACCTGCCGTCCGCTCCAGCCGAACCACATCGTCCCCGGCTTCAGCAGATCGCGCAGCGCCACCGCCAGCCCGCCGGCCGACGCCCCGCGTGCCTTGGGGATCGGGACGCGGTTGGAGACGATCACGACGCGTGCCATAGCCCCTCCTCCCAGGTCCGCGACAGGCGCATGGCGGACAGGATCAACCCGACCTGCGAATAGGTCTGCGGGAAGTTGCCCCACAGCTCGCCAGTCCTGGGATCGATGTCCTCCGACAGCAATCCGACGTGATTGCGCCGCCCCAGGACGTTGTTGAACAGCTCGAGCGCTTCCTCCCGCCGCCCGACGCTGGCCAGCGCGTCGATGTACCAGAAGGTGCAGAGCAGGAAGGCATTAGACGGCTTGCCGAAATCGTCGGCCTCGACGTAGCGCATGAGGAAGCCGTTCTTCATCAGCCGCTTGCCGATCACATCGAGCGTGGCGTGGAAGCGCGGATCGTCGGAGCGCAGCAGACCGATCTCCGGCAGCACCAGGCTCGAGGCATCGGCCATGTCGCGATCGAGCACGCCCGAGAGCCAGTTGCCGTCGGCCATCGTCGCGCGCTGCAGCACTTCCTGGCGCAGCACGCCGGCGCGCGCCAGCCATTCGCGCGATTCTGCATCGGCGCCGACGCGGCGCGCGATCATGCCGAGCCTGTGCTGGGCGGCCCAGCACATCGCCGCGGAGAAGGTGTGGACCTCCGCGCGCTCGCGGTATTCCCAAAGGCCGGCATCGGGAGTCAACGCCGCCTTGTGGGCCTCGTTGCCCACGACGCAGAGCTGGCGATAGAGCTCCATATCGCCGTGACGCGGAAGGCGTTCGTCCCAGAACATCTGCGCCGCCGTCATCACCATCGAACCGTAAGTGTCGTTCTGGCGCTGGATGACGGCGGCATTGCCGACCCGCACCGGCCCGTAGCCGCGATAGCCAGGCAGCGTGTCGATCAGCTTCTCGGCCGTGTCGGTGCCGGGCGCGATCGGAAACAGCGGGGCGATCCGGTCGGCCTCGCCGCGCGAGCTGCCGCCCTCGACGATATCGACGATGAAGCGCACGAAGCCTTCCATCGTTCGCGTCGCCGACAGCCGGTTGAGCGCGGTCACCGTGAAGAACGAATCGCGCAGCCAGGAGAAGCGGTAGTCCCAGGTGCGCGGCGTGCCGGCAGCCTCGGGCACCGACGTCGTCAACGCCGCCAGCACCGCGCCGGTATCCTCGAAGCTGCAGAGCTTGAGCGTGATCGCCGCGCGGATCACCGCTGCCTGCCAGTCGAACGGGATGTGGAGGTCGCGCACCCAGCCCTGCCAATAGGCAACGGTCTCGGCGAGAAAGCTGCGGCCGAGCGAGTCCGGATCTTCCGGGACGCTCTCGTCGGCGCCGACGATCAGCGTGATCGGCCGGTCGAGGCCGAACTCGGTCTCGTGCAGGAGATAGGTGATCGGGCCGTCGGTCGTCAGCCGCAGCACGGCCGCGTCGCCGACGAAGCGTGCGTGATGGCTGCCGATCGTGACCTGCGGCGTAAGCCCGCCGTAGTTGAAGGTCGGCCGCATGCGCAGCGTCACCCTCGGCCGGCCGGTGACAGGCTCGAGCCGGCGTACCAGCATCGGCGGGCGGAACATGCGGCCGAAGCGGCGGAAGCGCGGCGCGAAGTCCACGATACGCAACGTGCCGCTCGTACCTTCGACGACGGTCTCCAGTACCGCAGTGTTGGGCAGGTAGCGCTGGCGGCCTTCCTTGCCGCCGGCAACCGCGGCCTCCATGTAGCCCCCCTGCGGATCGTTGCCGCCGAGCAGCGCGTTGAAGACCGGATCGCCGTCCAGCCGGCCCAGCCCGTGCCAGACATGGCGGCCGCGGCGGTCGATCAGGCTGGCGATCGAGCAGTTGCCGATGACGCCGAGTTCGAGAGTGCTCATGGGATGCTCACGGTGTGGTTCCCGCCGCGTCGGGCGGCGGATGACCCTCCATGCGCTCCATGCCGAGCGTCAGCCAAGCGCGGACTTGCGCGGGATCGCCGCCGAACACGTCGGCGACCCGCAGGCCCAGCCCGCCGAATTGGCGCGCCATGCTCATGCCGGCCTCGTCGGTGAAGTCGTCACCGATAAAGATCGGCTTGCGGCCGTGGAACGGGGCGTGGCCCATGAAGCGCTCGACCGCATGGCCCTTGGACGCCGCTCGCAGGCCGATCTCGACTGCCTCGCGCGCGGGAATCAGACGGAACCACGGGTGATCCGGCGCCACCATGTCCCGCACCAGCTGCCACACCTCGCTCTCGCGCTCCGGTGCAAGGCGATAATGGACCGCCACGCCGTGTGGCTTGGTCTCGATGCGCACGCCCGGCCAGCGTTCCGCCGCGCCCGCCAGCGCCTCGCGCCAGCTCTCGGGCACGGCGATGCCGACCGGGAGATCTTCGAGGGTTCCGTCGGCATAGCGAATCGAAACGCCATGCTCGCCGGCAGCCGAGGCGAGGAACGGCGCCAGCAGCCGATCGATCTGGCCGATCGGGCGGCCGCTGACGATGGCGACGGCACCACCGAGCTGGCGGTGCAAATGGGAAAGCACGGAGGGCAGAGCGGGCGGCACCACCACCAGCTCGGGCGTGGCGGCGATCTCGAGCAAAGTCCCATCGAGATCGAGGAACAGCGCAGATTTCCGGTCGAGCTCCGGTGGTGCCATCCTGCTGATTCCCTTCGCGCGTTGATTGCGGCCGTGGCGCGACGGGGTACTCTGCTGAATACGCCGCCGGCGATCGCCCCAACCCGGAACGAGCGCGCCTGCGCGCGAGGGTAACGGCTGCCGGCGGTCGAGGTTGCGCCCTCAGCGCAGGTCGCCGATCCGCTCCCAGAACGGCTTGCCCGATTCGTAAGCCGCGGCCGCAGGTGAGATGCCGGCATCGCGCAGGCTGCGGGCATCCATCGCCGCCAGGCAGTGCCGCATCGCGGTGCGCTCTCGCCATATTGCCAGGCCGAGCGCCATGCGCTGCAGCGGGCCGACCTTCGGCGCAACCTTCGTGACGTAGAGGTCGGGCGACGAGGAGAAGCGCTCGCGGGACTGGAAGCTCATCTATCCCTCCTTCTCAGGATGCGCCGAACATGGTCGCGGCCGGGATCGCTCTCAATGACATCGCAGGTAATCGCTGCACGAGTGCTCCTCATGCGCTGCGAGAGAAAACTTGCGCAGCCCTCGCGCATGCTAAGCTCCGCCGCCCCGAAGGAGTCCGCATGCTGCCCTCTCAACGTGCCTTGTTCGACATGCCGCGCGATGTCTGCTTCCTCAATGCCGCCGCGTGGAGCCCGCTGCCGCTCGCCTCGCAGGAGGCCGGCCGCGCCGCCGTCGCGCGCAAGGGGCAGCCGTGGAAATTGCCTGACGGCTTCCAGGCCGCGCAGTATGAGCGCGCGCGCAAGGCGGCCGCGACACTGATCGGCGCCGATCCCGACGACGTGGCGCTGATCCCCTCGGTCGGCTACGGCGTGTCGACGGCGGGCAAAGTGCTGTCGATCCCGCGCGGCAGCCGCGTCATCGTGCTCGAAAACGACCACACCTCGCCGGTGCTGGAATGGATCGGCCGCGCCGAGACCGGCGGCTTCTCCGTCGACACGGTCAAGCAGCCGGGCGACGGCGACTGGACCTCCGCCGTGCTCGAAGCGATCGAGCGCCAAGGCGCCGCACCGGTCGCGCTGGCATCGATCTCCTCGGTGCACTGGTCCGACGGCGGCGCGCTCGATCTCGTGCGCATCCGCGACGCGCTGAAGAAGCACGGAGCCGCGCTGCTGGTCGATGCCACGCACGATGCCGGCGTCCGTCGAATCGACGTGAAGACGCTCGATCCCGACTTCCTGATCTTCCCGACCTACAAGTGGGTGCTCGGCCCCTACGGCCGCGCCTTCCTCTACGTGGCCAGGCGCCACCAGGACGGCGTGCCGCTGGAGCAGACTGCCGCGGCACGCAAGGCGGTCAACGCCGAGGACACGATCTATTTCCGCGACACGTCCTATCGCGACGATGCGCGGCGCTACGACATGGGCGAGCGCGACCATTTCATCAGCATGGAGATGGCCGCGATCGGCATGGAGATGATGGCGGGCTGGGGCAACGAGGCGATCGTCGAGCGGCTGTCGATGCTGACCGGCCGGCTGGCCGACGGGCTGGGCAATCTCGGCGTCGGCCTGCTCGACCCCCGCCTGCGCGCGCCCCACATACTGTGCGTCGGCTTCCCCCGCGGCATGCCGCAGGACCTCGCGAAGAAGCTCGCCGCCGAGAACGTGCATGCCGCCCCGCGGCTCGGCCGCCTGCGCATCAGCCCGCACGTCTACAACGACGAGCAGGACGTCGATCGCTTCGTGGACGTGTTCAGGAAGGTCGCGCTTTAGACGTCACGCGCGAAGTTGCGTCTTCGCGCGGCGCAGGCCGTCGATGGCATCGCGATTGCATTTGAACGCGCGGTGCCGGCGCGACGAACCGTCGAGGCCGGCGCGCGTAACAGGGGGATTGGTCTTGCGTAACACTCGTCGTCAGGTCCTGGGCCAGCTTCTCGGCACCGCGCTGGCATCACCGTTCATCGCGCGAGCCGCCTCCGCGCAGGGCAAATACCCCGAGCGGCCGATCAAGATGATCGTGCCCTTCCCCCCAGGCGGTGGAGTCGACCTCACGGCGCGCCTCATGATGGAGCCGCTGTCGAAGGAACTCGGCCAGACCATCATCATCGAGAACAAGGGCGGCGCCGGCGGAATCATCGGTGTCGAGGCGATGTCCCATGCCGCGCCTGACGGCTACACGCTGTCCCTCACCGGCGCCGGCACGCTGACCGCCGGTCCGCATCTGCGCAGCAAGATGCCGTACGATCCGATGGCGCTGACCCAGATCACGCGACTCGTCCGCATGCCCTTCATTCTCGCGGTGCGCAACGACCTGCCGGCGAAGACGCTCCCGGAATTCATGGAGCTGGCACGGAAGCAGGAGCTGCGCTGGGCGTCGGGCGGCATCGGCACCAGCCAGCATCTCGCGGGCGAGCTCTTCACCCAGATGTCGGGCTTGAAGATGATCCACGTTCCCTATCGCGGCACGGGTCCTGCCCTGAACGATCTGGCGGCCGGCATCGTCGACGCCTATTTCGGCGATCCCGCGACACTGGGGCTGATCCGCAGCGGCAAGGCGCGCGCCATGGCCGTCACGTCGCCGGAGCGTTGGCCGGTGCTGCCCGACACGCCGGCTCTCGCCGAGGCCGTGAAGGGTTACGACGCGGAAAACTGGTATGGGCTCGCCGCCCCGGCCGGCGTGCCAAAACCGATCGTCGACCGCCTGTACGCCGCCATCTCCAAGGTGCTTGCCGAGCCGGAGCTGAGGAAGAAGTACGACGAGAGCGGTCTCACCCCTGCTCTCCTCCCGCCGACGGAATACGTGGCCTTCCTGAAGCGCGATTCAGTCACCTGGGGCGACGTGGTACGCAAGGGCAACATCAAGATCGACGAGTAAGCATGTCCTCCCGTCTGGCCGTCGATATCGGCGGCACTTTCACCGACGTCGTCCTCGAAGTCGGTGCGACCTCTCATGCCATCAAGGTTCTGACCACGCCCGACGCGCCCGAACGCGCGGTGCTGCAGGGCGTGCGCTCCATCCTCGCCGAGGCGAAATGCCGGCCGCAGGACGTCGCGCTCGTCGTTCACGGCACGACGCTGGCCACCAACGCACTGATCGAGCGCAAGGGCGCCCGCACCGCGCTGATCACGACGGAAGGATTCCGAGATTCCGTCGAGATGGCGTGGGAGCACCGCT
>CAMFJT010000279.1 GCA_945957125.1 uncultured Rhodospirillales bacterium
TGGAACTTCTTCATGCACTCGGGATATGCGTCAGATTAATCGCTCGATGCTCTAAGGTCGCCGCGCTTCATGCTCCTCTCCCCCGATAGGGGGAGAGGCGGGGAGAGGGGGCGGCACGAGATGGTTGAAATCGTCAACGATGCGGAAAACAGCCGCGATGACGGGCTCCAAGGCAGCATCGCGCGCTCCCCCCTCTCCCAACCTCTCCCCCTATCGGGGGAGAGGAGCATGATCCCAATGGCTCCCTCCGATTTCCCCGGACAGCCCTGCCGTCTTCGGGGGAGGGGGATGCGCTCAGGAGAGCTACATCAGCTTGTCGAGCGTGATCGGGAGGTCGCGGATTCGTTTGCCGGTAGCGTCGAAGACGGCGTTGGCGACGGCGGCGGCGACGCCGGTGATGCCGATCTCGCCGATGCCGCGCGCGCCCATCGGCGCGCGAGGATCGGGGATGTCGGTCCACAGCACCTCGATCTCGGGAACGTCGAGGTGCACGGGCACGTGATAGTCGGCGAGCGAGGCGCTCATGATCCTGCCGCTGCGCTCGTCGAACAGCGTCTCCTCCGTCAGCGCCATGCCAAGGCCCATGATCATGCCGCCGCGGAACTGGCTGGCGGCGGTCGTGGGATTGAGGATGCGGCCGCAGTCGAACGCGCCCACCAGCCGGTCGACGCGCACCTCGCCGGTGACGGCGCTGACACGCAGCGCGCAGAAGATCGCCGAGGTGCTGTGCATGGCGAACTTGAGCATCTCGAGGGGCGGGCCGCTTTCGCCCTTCACGCTGATGTCGCGGCGCCCGCTCCGCCGCAGGATCGAGACGAAGCTCTCGTGCGAGGCGGGATCGCCGATCCGGCGCAAGCCGCCTTCGGCGAGCTCGACCTCGCTCGCCTTCGCCCCGGCCAGCGGCGTGTCGTTGCCGGCCAGGCGCAGCAGCTCGCCTGCCAGCTTGACGCTCGCCGCGCCGATCGCCGCACCGAGCGAGACGGTCTGCGACGAGCCGCCGGCGAAGCTGCCGAACGGCAGGCTGGTGTCGCCGATCCTGACCGAAACCCTGTCCAGCGGCAGGCCGAGCCGGTCGGCGGCGTGCTGGCGCTGCACGGTGGCGGTGCCCATGCCCATCTCGTGCGCCGCGCTCGCGACGGTCGCCCGGCCCTCGGCGTCGATCGTGATCCGCACCGACATGCCGGGCATGCGCACATAGGGAAAGGTGCCGGCGGCGCAGCCCATGCCGATCCGCCATTCGCCGTCGCGGGCCTTCGCGCCGCTCGCGCGGCGGCTCCATCCGAAGCGCTCCGCCCCCATCTCCCAGGCGCGCGCGAAATCGCTTTGCGAATGCGGCGCGCCGCTCACCGGATCGCGGTCGGGCATGTTGCGCAGCCGCAGCTCGACCGGGTCCACGCCCATCGCGTGCGCCAACTCGTCCATCGCGCTTTCGATGGCAAACGTGCCGACTGCTTCGCCGGGGCCGCGCATGAAGGTGTTGGCCACCACGTCGAGATCGACATGGTGCTGCACGATGTCGAAAGTCTCGCAGCGATAGAGCGACCGGCCGGTCAGGCCGTACTGCTCGTCGCAAACGCTGTGCAGCGGCTTCACCGAATAGCCGTGATGCAGCAGCGCCTGCAGCCTGCCGTCCTTGCCGGCGGCAAGCGCGACCCTCTGCTCGGTCCGGGTCCGTCCGCCGACCAGGCGATGCATGCCGGACCGGGGCAGCACCAGGCGCACCGGCCGACGGGCGAGCTTCGCGGCGGCCGCGGCCAGGATCTGGTGATCCCACAACGCCTTGCCGCCGAACCCGCCGCCGACGAAAGGCGAGCTGACATGCACCTGGTCTTCCTTGATGCCGAACACCTTGGCCAGGGATCCCGCCGTCCCGTTGAGCATCTGCGTGGCGTCGTGAACGATCAGCTTCTCGCCCTGCCAGACGACGGTGACGGCATGCGGCTCGATCGGGTTGTGGTTCTGCCACGGTGTCCGGTAGACGCCATCGACCTTGTGCGCCGCCGTCGCCAGCGCCCTCTTCGCGTCGCCCTTGAGGAGGCGGTTGCGCTCGATGAGGATCGAGTCCGGGGTGCGCGCATCGGCCTTGCCGTCCTCGAAGCGCGTGCGCGGACCGGCCGCCTCGCAGCGCACCTGCACCAGCGATGCCGCGTGGTCGGCCTGCTCCTGCGTCTCGGCAAGGACCAGTGCGACCGTCTGCCCGTTCCAGCGGATCTCGGCATCCTGCATCACCGGCAGCATGTTGTTGCCCGCCGCCTTCAGATTGGTCAGACCGATCGGCGGCGGCACGGCGAGCTTCGGCGCGTTGCGATGGGTCATCACCAGCGCCACACCGGCCGCGGCCTCGGCGGCGGCCGTGTCGAGGCCGGCGATGCGGCCGCGCGCCACGGTGGAATGGACCAGGGCGGCATAAAGCAGGCCCTCCATCGGCACCTCGGCCGCGAAGCGCGCCGCCCCGCGTACCTTCTCGGCACCGTCGACCCGGGCCTGCTGCGTACCCAGCGTGACGCGCCGGCCGATCAGCGGATCGGGCGTGCCACCGGGCAGCCATTCGGCCGGCACCTGGCTCAGCACCCGGCGAACCCCGCCGACGATCGCGTTTTGCAGCTTGCTCATGCGGCTTCTCCGGCAAGGCCGCCGAGCACGGCCACGATGGTGTTGCGGGCGAGCGAAACCTTGAAGCCATTGCCCTCCAGAGGCGCGGCATCCGCGAGCTCCGCATCGGCCGCCACCCTGAAGGCATCGTCGCCTGGCGCAGATCCGCGCAGCGCCGCTTCAGCACGCTTCGCCCGCCAGGGCTTCGGTGCCACGCCGCCCAGCGCGATCCGGACGTCCGAAATCTTCCCGTCGGCGACCTTCAGCGCCGCCGCCACTGAAACCAGGGCGAAGGCGTAGCTCGAACGATCGCGGACCTTGCGATAGGTCGAGTTGGCCGCCGCGGGGCAGGACGGGATCTCGATGCCGGTGATCAGCTCGCCCGGCCGCAGGCTCGTTTCGATGTGGGGTGTGTCGCCCGGCAAAACGTGGAGGTCCGCCAGCGGCATGCTGCGTCGGCCCGTGGCGCCCTCGAGATGGACGATCGCGTCGAGCGCGACCAGCGCCACGCACATGTCGGAAGGATGGGTCGCGGCGCACCGGTCGGACGCGCCGAGAATGGCGTGGTAGCGCGTGAAGCCACCGATCGCATCGCAGCCTGCCCCGGGCGAGCGCTTGTTGCAGCGCGAGCCGGCCACGTCATAGAAATAGGAGCAGCGCGTGCGCTGGAGAATGTTGCCGCCGACGGTCGCCATGTTGCGGATCTGGGCGGAGGCGGCGGCGAGCAGCGCTCGCGAGAGCATGGGATAGCGCGCCCTGACGCGCGGATCGGCGGCCAGTGCGGCGTTGCGCACGGCCGCGCCGACGACGAGCCCGCCGCCTGCAGTTTCCTCGATCGTGGCAGGCAGCCGCGAGATGTCGACCAGGGCATCGGCACGCTCGATGTCCTGCCGCATCAGGTCGACCAGGTTGGTGCCGCCGGCGAGGTAGCGCGCCGTGCCGTTCGCGCCCCGCGCCAGCGCGTCCTGCTCGTTCGCGGCAAGGCTGTAGGAGAAGGGGATCATGCCGCGCCTCCCTTCTCGGCATATTCCAGGATGGCGTCCACGATCCCGTTGTGCCCGCCGCAGCGGCACAGGTTGCCGCTCATGCGCTCGCGCAACTCCTCCCGCGTGAGCGCGGTGCGGCCGGCGGAAAGATCGGCCGTGACATGGCTCGGCTCGCCGCGCCGCAGCTCCTCCAGCATGCCGAGCGCCGAGCAGATCTGGCCCGGCGTGCAGTAACCGCACTGGAAGCCGTCATGGTCGATGAACGCCTGTTGCAGCGGATGGAGCGGGCCCTCCTCGCCAGCCAGCCCTTCGCCCGCCAGCCCTTCGCCCGCCAGCCCTTCGATCGTCCGCACCTGCCGGCCCGACGCCTGCACCGCCAGGGTCAGGCAGGACAGCACGCGCTCGCCGTCGAGCAGCACGGTGCAGGCGCCACAGGCGCCCTGGTTGCAGCCGAGCTTGGTGCCCGTCAGGCCGACCCGCTCGCGGAGCAGGTCGAGCAACGACATGCGCGGGTCGTTCGGGATCGGGTGGTCGGTTCCGTTGATGACGATCGCCATGGCCGGCTCCTTTTCGCGAGCCGGCGCGAAGCGATCACCGGCATTCCCGGAGAGTTAATACGAATTTCGTAATGTTCAAGTTTCGGCGTCAGCAATCTTTTCAGTCAGGCGGATCAGGTCGCCCCGCTCGTCCGGGTCGAGGGAGCGCAGCATGGCCCGGCAAGCCTTCTGATAGCCGGCCTTCTGTTCCTCAACGACCTGCCGCCCCTTGGCGGTTGCCGTCAACGCGACCGCGCGACGATTATCCTCGGGACGGCGACGCTCGATCATCGCCTTGCGGACCAGCCGGTCGACGGCGGAGGACATGGTTGTCGGCGCAACGCCCAGGTCGCGGGCAACGTCGCCCAGGCCGCACCCGGGATGCTCGCTGACGAACAGCAGCGCCTGGGCATCGAGCGCGATCAACGCATTGTCGGCCGCCGCCGCCGCCTCGGCGACCTTGAAGCGCCGGGTGAACCGCTCGAAGGCTCGCGTAAGCTGCTCGACCTGCTCGGCCGTGGGTTCGATCATGTCCCGACCAAAGCACTTCTGCGGCGCCATCTCCAGACTTCCAATGGCGCCTATGCGTGGAAGAAGCCGCGCAGCAGGCCGAATGTGCCCGTCGCGAAAAGGATGCCGAGCGCGACGTTGCGGTAGAGGCGCTCGCTGGCCAGGCCGTGAAACAGGCGGCCGCCGGCCCAGGCACCGAGGATCATGACCGGGAACAGCACGACCGCGCGCGCCAGGGCGTCCCAGCCCGCCACACCGCTGGCCAGCACGATGGCGATCAGCAGGAACTGCGTCAGGAAATAGTAGGTGACGATGTTGGCGCGGTTGACCGCCGGCGGATCGTTGCCCGACAGGAGGTAGAGCAGCACCGGAGGTCCGCCGACGCTGGTCGTGGCCATCATCGCACCGGACACCGCGCCGACCGCCGCAGAGGCGAACGCGGAGCGCCGGCCGCGATATTTCCAGCCCGTCCACATCAGGATCACGAACGCCACGATGATCGCCGATACCGCGGTCACGATGGTGCCCTTGTCGACGCTGGCCAGCGCCCAGACGCCGAACGGCATGGCGGCGCAGGCGGCGATGCTCATCGGCGCCAGCGTCTTCCAGTCGGCATCGCGGCGGACCTGCGGGAAGAGCTGCAGCGACACGATCGTCTCGATGGCAACGATGGTCACCACCATCTCGGCCGAGCCGAACAGGATGGCGAAGATCGGCGCCATCAGCATGGCCGAGCCGAAGCCCGCGAAGCCGCGCATCAGGCCGGCGACGAGAGTAACGCCGATGGCGGTCCACAGGCCGACATCGGCGAACAGGTGCTGGATATAGGGGAGCATGAAACGACAACCGCAACGGAGAGAGGACGCAGGACTTCGCGATTCGCGGGCCTCCGCCGGGCGGAGGCGCGGAATCAGGCAGTAAGTCGGAGCGTCGGTCGCTTCATGGAGCCGCGACCATTCCCGAGCAGGCGACCGCCGTCAACCCTTCTTCCTCTGGCCCTCGCCGGTCTTGTCGCGCAGCCGGCGCATGCCGCGCAGCCAGCGGTCGCGATCGAGCTTGCGCGCCATGTATTCCTTCACCTCGGGATGGGGCAGGATCAGGAAGGTTTCGGCGTCCATCGCCTCGATCACCGTCTGCGCCACGGCATCGGTGTTGATCACGCCGTCGACCGACGCCGCGGTCGCGCCGGCCATGCGCAGCATGTCGGTGTCGACCGCCTGCGGGCAGAGCACCGATACGACGATTCCCCTGTCGCCGTACTGGATCGCCAGATGCTCGGCCAGCGCCACGCCGGCATGCTTGGTGACGCCGTACGGCGCCGATCCCATCGAGGCGAGCAGGCCGGCCGCGCTCGCCGTGTTCAGCAGGTAGCCCGACTTGCGCTCGAGCATCCCCGGCACCAGCGCACGCGCGGCATAGACATGCGCCATGACATGGATCGCCCAGCTATCGGCCCAGTCCTGATCGCTCGCATCCTCGTGCCCGCCGCGGCCGATGCCGGCGTTGGAGAAGAAGACATCGACCGGCCCGTAGTGCCGCTCCGCCTCAGCGATCAGGTGACGAACATCCGCCTCCTTGCCCACGTCGCAGGCGACCGCGACGCCGTTGATCGCCTTCGCGACGGCCTCGAGCCGCCCCGCGTCGCGATCGGCGACGACGACGCCCTTGGCGCCTTCCCTGGCATAACGCCGCGCGATCGCCTCTCCGATTCCCCCCGCCGCGCCCGTGACGACGCAGACCTTGCCCTTCACTTTCATTCGCTTCCTCCTCATGGCTGGGAGCGCGGCTCTCCAGAGCCGCTCAGGGACTTTGGCAAGCCGAAGAAAGAGCGGCTCTGGAGAGCCGCGCTCCCAGCGATCAGCCCCAGCTTTGCTCGATGAGCTGGATATATTCGGCCCGGGTCGGCTGGCGCGGGGTGGACTGGTGGCAGTGATCGCCCAGCGCGCCGTCGGCGATCTTCTCGACCGTGTCCTGCTGCAGTCCCATCGCGCCCAGGCCCGTGGGGATGCCGAGCCGGCCATTGAGCGCGGCGACCGCATCGGCGACGCCCGCGGCATTCGCCTCCCGCTCCGGCAGGCCCATCACCGCGGCGACGCGCTTGTACTTCTCGCCGACCGCCGGCTCGTTGAAGCGCAGCACCGCCGGCAGGTAGATAGCGTTCAGCGTACCGTGATGCAGCCGGTAACCCTTGAGCCCGCCGGTCGGATGGCTGAGCGCATGCACCGCCCCCAGGCCCTTCTGGAACACCATCGCGCCTTCCATCGCGGCCATCGCCATATTGTAGCGCGCCTCGCGGTCGGTGCCGTCCTTCGTCGCACGTTCGACGTACTTCCACGCCTTCTCCAGCCCGTCGAGCGCGATGCCGTCGGCCGGCGGGTTGAAGGCGTTAGACAGGTAGCATTCGATGTTGTGCGTGAAGGCGTCCATGCCGGTGCCGGCCGTGAGATGCGGCGGCAGGCTCATCGTCAG
>CAMFJT010000280.1 GCA_945957125.1 uncultured Rhodospirillales bacterium
CGGGGGCGCGCACGGACGCGCTGATGACGCTGCCGTATTTCATGTCCGCTTCGACGTTGCTCGACCGGGGGTTCCAACCCCCGGTATGGGCGGGCAAAGTGCCCGCCATGACTCCACTCCATATCGGTATAGCCGCGTGCTCTGCTGAAGGCGCGGCGCTTTGCTACCGCACCATCTGCACCGAGGCGCCCGCATTGCTCGGTGCCCATGATCATCCCGAAGTGACGATGCATACGCCGTCGTTCGGCGCATACATGGAGCACATCTATCGCGGCGACTGGGACGCCGTCGGCGCCATGATGCTGGCCTCGGCCGAGAAGCTCGCGCGGGTCGGCGCCGATTTCGTCATCTGTCCGGACAATACGATCCACCAGGCCCTGCCGCTGATCGAGGCCCGTTCTCCCCTACCCTGGTTGCACATCGCCGCCTGCGTCGCCGAGGAGGCCGATGCACGAGGCTTCGCGCGCATCGGGATCACCGGCACACAATGGTTGACCGAAAGCGAAGTCTATCCGCAGAAGTTCACCGAGCGGTCTCTCGGCTACATGCGACCGCACCTCGCCGAGCGCGAGGAAATCAACCGCATCATCATGGACGAGCTGGTCCGCGGCATCTTCAAGCCAGAAGCCGTCGCCTATTTCCAGACAGTGATCCGCCGCCTGCAGAGGGAAGGTTGTGACGCCGTCGTGTTGGGTTGCACGGAGATCCCGCTGATCATCAACGATGCCAACTCGCCTTTGTCGACCCTCGATTCGACCCGCCTCCTCGCCCGTGCCGCCCTCAAGCGCGCGGTCGAAGGCCGCGTTTAGGTCTTGCCGGAGCGCCGGCGTGACGCCCGCGGTCCGGCACGAAGTCAGCCCCACACTTCTTTCGCGACCTCGACGCAGCGGGCGAGCTTGGCCCATTGTTCTTCCTCGGCGAGCAGGTTGCCCTCCTCGGTCGAGGCGAAGCCGCATTGCGGCGAGAGGCAGAGCTGATCGAGCGGGGCGAACTTCGCCGCTTCGTCGATGCGGCGCTTGAGCTGGT
This sequence comes from uncultured Rhodospirillales bacterium, assembly GCA_945957125.1. Taxonomy (GTDB): domain Bacteria; phylum Pseudomonadota; class Alphaproteobacteria; order Reyranellales; family Reyranellaceae; genus Reyranella. The sequence goes on from CAMFJT010000280.1 coordinate 1,027, forward strand.
CCTTGCTCTCCAGCGCGCCGGTCTTGGAGGTCATGATGCCGAGCACGACGTGCTTGCCTTTCGGCAGGAAGCGCAACGGCTCGAAGCCGCCGGCGCGCTCGCTGTCGTACTCCATGAAATAGGCGTCGACGTTCATGCCGTTGAACAGGATGTCGGCGACCCGCTCGTAGCCGCCCTGCGCCATCCAGGTCGAGCGGAAGTTGCCGCGGCAGAGATGCATCGAGATCGTCATGCCGGGCGTGCGGCCCGCGCAGGCGGCATTCACCAGGTCGGCGTAGACATGCAGCAGCTTGTCCGGATCCTCGCCGCGCTCGCGCAGCATCTGGCGCTGCGCCTCGTCGCAGAGATAGGCGACGACCACCTCGTCGAGCTGCAGGTAGCTGCAGCCGGCCTCGCCGAACGCCTTGACCGCCTTGCCGTAAGCCTTCCCTAGATCGGCGAAGAACGGCTCCATCTCGGGATAGATCTGCTTGTCGATCGCCTGCCGCCCGCCGCGGAAATGCAGTGCCGTCGCCGACGGGATGGTCATCTTCGGAACCGCCTTCGCCACCGACTTCAGAAAGCGGAAGTGGGCGATCATCGGGTGGTCCGCCGGGAAGTCGATCCTGCCATGGACATGCAGGCCTTCGGCCTTGGTCTGAGTGCCCTTGAACTGCAGCCCCTGCGCCACGCTCACCAGCTCGACGCCGTCGAGCCCGGCGAGGAAGTCGTAGTGCCACCAAGAACGGCGAAACTCCCCGTCGGTCACCGCCTGCAGCCCGATGGCCTCCTGCTTCGCGACGAGCTTGGCGATCTCGGCGTCCTCGACGGCCGCCAGTTGCACCGGCGTGATCTCGCCCGCGAGACGTTTCGTGCGCGCCTCCTTGACCGGCGCGGAGCGCAGCAGGCTGCCGACCTGGTCGGCGCGGAACGGCGGCTTCGTACGCTGGCTCACGCGGCGACTCCCAGGGCATTGCGGATCGAACGGTGGAAATGGACCAGCGACGGCTCGTTGCGACCGTAGATGACCTCCTCGGTGGCACCCGATTCGAAGCCGATCTGCATGCGCTCGCCGAGCGGGAAATCCTCCTCCATCACGGTACGGATCGCGATGTCGCGGTTCTTCTCCCAGTAGGAATCCGGCCGCGTCGTGCCGGCCGGCGTGTAGATCGTCATCTCGATCTCGCACCGGCTGGGCGTGTCGCGGTCGGGGAAGGCGCGCCAGATCTCGACATGGTCGAGCTGCCAGATCAGCAGGGCGTTGGGGAAGAGCTGGTAGATCGCCACGACGTGCCTGAGATAGTCGCGCTCGTCCTCCGGCACCGCGCGCAGCTTGTCGAACGAGGTCTTGGCCACGCACATGCGGCCGTTCAACCCGGCCTCGTCGAACAAGCCGGTGTTGCCGATGAAATACGGTCCGATGGTTTTCCGGTGCAGGTGCGGGATGTGATAGCCCTCGAGGAAGGTGTCGACGGCGAATTTCCAGTTGATGCGCGGCGTCACGCGATCGGTCGAGAACAGCGGGTAGCTCGCCAGATCGAGTGCGGCGAGGTCCTCGGCCATGGGCCCGAGCGCGGCGTCGATGTCGATCGTCGCGCTCTCGCCCGGTTGCACCGCCCGCGCGCGGACATAGAGCATGCCGTGCTTCTCCGCGCAGGGCAGCGGGACCAGCCCGTGCGCTGCGAGATCGAGCCCCGCGAAGCCCACCTTGTCGGTGACGCCGAGCAGCCTGCCGGCAGAGTCGTAGGTCCAGCCATGATAGGGACAGACGAAGGCGCGGGCGTTGCCGCAACCCGACGCGACCGGCGCGGCGCGGTGGCGGCAGATGTTGGCGAAGGCACGGACCTGTCCGTCGGCGCCGCGCGTCATCAGCACGGGCATGCCGGCGACATCCTCGGTGAGGTAGTCGCCCGGCTTGGGCAGCCGCGTCGAGAGCCCCATGAACATCGGCAGCTCATGGAACAGCCGCTCGCGCTCGAGCGCGGCCCTCTCGGGGCTGGCATAGTTGACGGTCCGATTGCGGAACAGCTCGTCCGCAAGGTCGGTCGTACGGGCATCGATGTGCCCGATCAGCCGCCTCCCGACGGCCAGCTCCTCTTGTCTGTTCATGAAGGGAAATTAAGACGACTGCCTCTTCGCGGCTAGAGGCGAAGTTCGCCACTTTATTTGCAATATCGCATACGATATCATTTAGGGGTGAGACTGGTGCTCGATACTGCCGCAATGGTCGCTGCGATTCGCAGTGACAGTGGTGCATCACGCCGACTGCTTCAGTCTGCCCTCGCACGTCGCCGTGGTCTCACCGTCCTCATATCCGTTCCTTTGCTGATCGAATACGAGGCAGTGATGACGCGGAGCGAGCATCTCGAGGCCGCTGGCTTGTCATCGGCCGAGGTGGGCGCGTTGCTCGATTCTGTTGCGGCGGTGGCGGAGCCGGTGAGGCTGGCTTATCTCTGGCGACCCACCTTGCCCGACATGGACGACGACATGATCCTGGAGACGGCGGTCAATGTTGGAGCCGACGGAATCGTTACCTTCAATTTGCGCGACTTCGGCATAGCGGCCGAAAAGTTCGGCATCCGGATATTGTTGCCGGGCGAGGCCGTGAGGCAATGGGAGAGAGACTAATGAGGAAGAGCAATTTTGCGCTGAGACTTCAGCCGTCTCTGCTGGACGAGGCGCGGAAGCTCGCCGCAGCTGAGGGCGTCGCACTCAATCAGCTCATCAATGTAGCTGTGGCGGAGAAGGTTTCGGCCCTGCGTACTGAGACTTACCTGGCTGAACGCGCTGAACGCGCCAACCTTCCCAAAGCGCTCGATATTCTGAAACGTGCCGGCATCGGCCGTCCGCCGATCGAGGGCGATGAATTGCCGGAACCGAAGCGTCGCCAGCGCAGAAAGGTTTAACTCCCCCCGACAAGGGCAAGAATCTCATCCGCCGTCTTCCCGCTCTCGCGCAGGGAGCGCAGGGCCAGGGAGCGGTCGCGCTTGGCGAAGCGGCGGCCGGCGGGGTCGGTCAGCAGGCGATGGTGAGCGTAGGCGGGCGTGGCGTAGCCGAGCAGGCGCTGCAGCAGGACGTGGACGTGCGTGGAGGGCAGGAGGTCCTCGCCGCGGGTCACCAGGGTGACGCCCTGCAAGTGATCGTCGACGGTGACCGACAGATGATAGCTGGTCGGCGTGTCCTTGCGCGCCAGCACTACGTCGCCGAACAGCAGCGGCCGGCCTTCGATGCGGCCGTGAGTCTCGTCGGCGAAGGCGTAGGGACCGGCTTCGGCGGCGGCGCGCGCGGCGTCGAGGCGCAGGCAGTGTTCTTCGCCGGCGGCCAGCCGGGCGCGGCGCTCCTCGCGCGGCAGGGGACGGCAGGTGCCGGGATAGAGCGGGCCGTCGGGGCCGTGCGGCGCGTCGGTCGCGGCGGCGATGTCGGCGCGGGTGCAGAAGCAGGGATAGATCAGGCCGCGCGCGTCGAGCGCGTCGAGCGCCCGGCCGTAGTCTGCGAAATGCTCCGACTGGCGGCGCACTGTGCCGTCCCAACCGAGCCCGAGCCAGCGCAGGTCGTCCAGGATCGCTGCCTCGAACTCCCTCCGGCTGCGGCGGATGTCGATGTCCTCGATGCGCAGCAGGAAGCGGCCACCCGCCTCGCGCGCCCGCCCCCAGGCGATACGCGCCGAATAGGCGTGGCCGAGATGCAGCTCGCCGGTCGGGCTGGGGGCGAAGCGCGTGACGACGGTCACGGCCGCAGGCAAGTCGACATGGACGGAACTTACAGTCCCATCGCGCGCCATGCTATGCGAAGCGCCATGGCCCAGCCCATCCTCGACGCCGCCAACCTCAAGAAGGCGATGCGGCATCTCGCCAAGGTCGATTCCGATTTCGCGCGCGCGATCGCGGAGGTCGGTCATCCCGAGCTGCGCGAGGTGCCACGCGGCTTCGGCGGGCTGATGCGCTCGATCGTCGGCCAGCAGGTCTCCGTTCATGCCGCGCGCTCGATCTGGTTGCGGCTGGAGGCGGCCGTACCGTCAATGGAGCCTGCCGACTTCCTGACGATGACGGACGAGCAACTCCGCGCCGTGGGGCTGAGCGCCGCCAAGATGAAGTATGGCCGCTCGCTCGCCGCCGACATCGTCGAGGGCCGGATCGATTTCGAGGCGCTGCACGCGCTCGACGACGCCGCTGCGATCGCGATGCTGACGCAGGCCAAGGGCATCGGCCCCTGGACGGCGGAAATCTACCTGATGTTCGCGCACGGCCGGCCCGACATCATGCCGGGCCTCGATCTTGGCCTCGTCATCGCCGCGCAGCATCTCAAGAACTTGCGCACACGGCCGGACGCAAAGCGGCTTCTCAAGATCGCCGAGGCGTGGCGCCCTTGGCGCAGTGCGGCGGCGCTGCTGCTCTGGCACTATCGCCGCAACATGCCCGACTGGAGTGCGCGGGAACCGAAAGCGGAGAGGAAATGACCAAGATCGACGGACCGAGCCACGGCCCGGCGGCGGACGGCAAGCCCGGCCACCTCGTGGTGCTGCTGCACGGCTACGGCGCCGACGGCAACGACCTCATCGGGCTGGCGCCCGTGCTGGCGCCGCTGATGCCCGACGTTGCGTTCCACGCGCCCAACGCGCCCTATCCGTGCGAGGGCAACCCGATGGGCTTCCAGTGGTTCGGCATCTCGCGGCTCGATCCCGCCGTCGCGGCGGCCGGCGTGCGCAGCGCCGCGCCGTTCGTCGATGAGTTCCTCGACGACACGATGGCGCGCTACGGGCTCGACGAGAGCCGGACGGTGCTGGTCGGCTTCTCGCAGGGCACCATGATGGCGCTGCATGTCGGGCTGCGCCGCGCCCGGCAGCTCGCGGGTATCGTCGGCTTCTCCGGCATGCTGGCTGCGCCGGACGCGCTCGGCGCGGAGATCAAGTCGCGGCCGCCGGTGCTGCTGGTGCATGGCGACAGCGACCAGATGCTGCCCTACCAGCTCACCGAGCGCGCCGCAGAGACGTTGCGCCAGAACGGCGTGGACACCTCGATGCACATCGCCCAAGGCCTCGGTCACGGCATCGACCAGACCGGCCTCGGCCTCGCCGCGCGCTTCCTGCTCGAGGCGTTCGGGTTGCCGATGCCCCAGGGCGGCACCGCGCCATGAAGATGGACGGCACCTGCAAGCGTGGCTTCGAGCGCATTGCCGAGGCCTTCGAGCGCAATTTCGGCGAGCGCGGCGAGGTCGGCGCCTCGGTCGCGGTGACCGTCGGCGGCGAGACCGTCGTCGACCTGTGGGGCGGCACCGCCAACCAGGAGACCGACTCGCCGTGGAAGAAGGACACGGTCGGCATCGTGTTCTCCTGCACCAAGGGCGCGACTGCGCTCTGCGCGCACGTGCTGGCGAGCCGCGGCAAGCTCGACCTCGACGCGCCGGTTGTCGAGCTGTGGCCCGAGTTCGGCCAGCACGGCAAGGCGCACGTCACCACGCGCATGATGCTCGACCACTCCGCCGGCGTGCCGGCGCTGCGCGAGAAGGTGAAGGATTCCGGCCCTTACGAATGGGACTACATGACGGAGCGGCTGGCGGCGGAGGAGCCGTTCTGGGTGCCCGGCACGCGCAACGGCTATCACGGCTTCACCTTCGGATGGACGGTCGGCGAGATGGTGCGGCGCGCCTCGGGCAAGTCGCTCGGTACCTTCTTCCAGGACGAGATCGCCCGGCCGCTCGGCCTCGATTTCTGGATCGGCCTGCCCGAGGCGGTCGAGCCGCGCGTCGCGCCGATGATCCCGTATATCTACAAGCCGGCGCAGGCGAAGACGCCGTTCATGACCGACCTCGCGAAGGTCCCGACCTCGCCTGCCTCGCTGTTCTACTTCAACGTCGGGGCCTGGCGCACCGGCGGGGCGAACACGCGGGCGGGCCACGCGGCGGAGATCGGCGCGGCCAACGGCGTCACCAATGCGCGCGGCCTCGCCGGCATGTACGCGCCGCTGGCGAACGGCGGCGGCAAGCTGGTCGATGCCAGGACGCTGACCCGCATGGCCGAGGTCTCGATGGCGACGCACGACGACGCGACCCTGCGCATCCCGACGCGCTTCGCGCT
>CAMFJT010000281.1 GCA_945957125.1 uncultured Rhodospirillales bacterium
CGCATCGTGCCGATCCTCAAGGAGATCGGCCTGTTCGGGCCGAAGGTCCAGAAGGCGCTGGGCGACATGGGCGTGATGGAATACGCCAAGATCGACGTCGAGAAGCTGCTCGGCAACGACATGAAGGTCGCCGAGGACTTCGACGCCAAGAAGTTCGTCAACGCGCAGATCGCAGCGGAGTAGGTTTCCTTCTCGCGCTCCTCTCCCCCGCCAGGGGGAGAGGCCGGGCGAGGGGGATTTGTACGCGGTTTCGAAGCCCCCTCACCCAATCGCTACGAGCAGCTCTCCACCTTCGGCGGCGCGTCGAGGACGGTGGCGATCTTCGAGATGTCGACACAACGCGTGCCGAGCCATGCCCGGCCCTGCACCAGCAGCGCGAAGCGGGCAAAGGTGGCCGCCTGCTCGGCCGGCGTCGGACGCGCGCGGGCGAGCAGCCAGGCCAGGGCATAGAGATTGCCGGTGGCGAAGTCTGCCGCCGCGACGTTGAGGTCCTTGTTCCACAGCGCGGCATTCTTCTGGGCCGCTCCGGTCGGGTCGGCGAGGCCCGCCAGCCACGCGTGGGCATTGCCGGCCAGCGCGTAGGAACCGCCCTGCTCGGCGATCAGCGCTTTCACCCGCTGCGCCATGGCGACATAGGGCTGCCCCTCGATCGTGTTGCCGGCGCAGCCCGGTGCGCGGCAGAGCGCGGTGAAGGTGAGATATTCCGCCAGGATGATCTCGGTGTTGCCGTTGTTGTGCTGCCGCCAGGCCCGCGCCAGCGACCAGCCCTGACGCAGTTCCGAACCCCATGGACGGGACGCAAGGTGGGGCGCATCGCGCTCGAACTCGCCGATCACGACCTGCGCCGCCGCCTGCCATTCCGATGGGATCTGCGCCCGTGCCGGCAGGGCAAAGGAAACCAGCGTCAGGAGCGCGACAAGCAGGTTCCTCCCTGCGTGCAGCGCGGGGCGGTGCCCCGCAGGAGCGCCAAGGGCATGGGCCACATCTAGGCCGCGGCCCATGACCCTTCCGGCCTCCGGCCACCTCCCCGGCTTCGCCAGGGAGGAAAGCTTGAGCTGCATACCGTCCATTTTCATTGCCTCCGCTCGGTCTTCTCGAACTCCCTCATCCCGTCGGCCCGCACTTCCATCGCGTCTCGCCGGGTGAGGCGACGTATCTGCGCCGGCGTTGCGACCGGATAATGGCGCACGTCGGTCAGGGCGGCGCCCACGTCCCAGCATTCCTCTTCGTTGGTGATCCATTGGTCGACGGCAAAGCGCCGCAGATCGACCGGCACGGAATAGGTCCGCAGCGTCTTGCGTTCCTTGAGGACATATTCGTGGAAGTAGGACATCGCCAGCTCGCGCGGGCTGCGATAGATCGGGTCGCGCCAGCGCAGCCAGATGTGGTTGCTCTTCGAGATGGCGCCCCAGCAGCCGTCGCGCCGGAACAGGGCGACGACATGGTCGGCATCGCCTTTGGCGAAGAAGTCCATGACCAGCGGCGGCTCGCCCTGCAGCCACAGCGCACAGGCGGCGGTGAAGGCGGCCTCGATGCAATGGGCCTTGCGATGGCGCAGCACACGCCGCACCGAGTACAGCGTGTCGCCGTCCTCCTCGAAGTTGGCCGGCAATGCAGTGATGAATTGCTGGACCCGCTCGGGCGTCCGCAAGGCGCGCAGGACCCGCCCTTCCTCGGCGGTCAGTCCCAGTTGCGCAGGCGTCGGACGGACCAGTCTCAATCTTCGCCTTTCGGGGTTGGTGGAGCTGAGGGGGATCGAACCCCTGACCTCCTCATTGCGAACGAGGCGCTCTCCCAGCTGAGCTACAGCCCCCCACGTCCCGAAGAAAGGCGCGGATAGAGGTTGTCGGGCCGCCTGTCAAGCAAACGACCATATGCTAGCGTCATTCTGCCTTTTTGGGAGAGCAAGCAGTGTCGAATGGCAAGACGGTGGTCAAGACCGAAGCAGCGCCCGGAGCGCTCGGCCCCTACTCGCAGGCCATCGTGGCCGGCGGCATGGTGTATTGCGCGGGCCAGATCCCGCTCGATCCGGCAACGGGCAGCATCGTGAGCGGCGGCATCGCCGCGCAGACCGAGCAGGTGCTGGCGAACCTGCGCGCGGTGCTGAAGGCGGCGGGCAGCGACCTCGACCGCTGCGTGAAGACGACCGTCTTCCTCAAGGACATGAACGATTTCGCCGCGATGAACGAGGTCTATGGCCGCGCCGGATATTTCGGCACGGCGGCACCGGCGCGCTCGACCGTCGAGGTCGCGCGCCTGCCGCGCGACGTGCTGGTCGAGATCGAAGTCGTGGCGCTGGCCTAGGAGCGCGCCGACGGATGTGGACCCTGATCGCCTGGCTGGTCGGCCTCGGCACCTTTTTCCTGATCGCGATGCTGGCCGTGCATGTGCTGTTCGCGCTGCTGCTGATCGTGCCGACCTGGCGGATCTGCGAACGCGCCGGCTATTCCGGCCTGCTGTCGCTGTTCCATCTCCTGCCGGTGCTCGGCTCCTTCATCGTCATGGCGGTGCTGGCGTTCGGCGACTGGCCGAACGGCGAGGGCAAGGCGGCGGCAGCGGCAGCGGTGCGACCATGATGGGCTTCGACCTCGCGGCCCTGCTGGGTGCGCTGGGCCTGGGCAGCGCCTTCGCGCTGGTCGGCGTCGTGCTGGCCAGCTGGATGTGCTGGCGGATCGCCGACAAGGCGGGCCTGCCGGGCTGGGCCGGCGCAGGAACGATCCTGCTGACCCTCACCGGCATCGGCTCCGTCGTCTCGCTGATCCTGCTCTGGGTCTTCGCCTTCATGCGCTGGCCGCGCGACGGCGCTCCCGCGGCGGCCGGCTTCGCGCCGGCACCCGGCGCGGCGGGCCCCGCTCCACCGCCGCCCTCCGCCCTGCCCCCGCCATCGCCGGCCCTGGCCGACCGGCGCGGCTGGAAGCTCGTCGGCAACGGCGTGGCGCTCGCCCTCGAAGACGGCCAGGCCAGCTACCTGCTGACCGCGGAGGGCAGCGGCGCGCCGCGCGAGCTGGTGCTGGCCGATCCGTCGGTCGGCCGTCCGCACGCTCGCCTGCTGACCGCCGCGGGCCGCCTCGGGCTCGAAGATCTCGGCACGGCGGGCGGCACTTTCGTGGACGGTGCACGGCTGCTGCCGGCACACGGGCCGCGCGACATCACGGCCGTACGCGCGCTGAAATTCGGCAACGTGGTGCTTGCCCTCTCGCGTTCCTAGGGTAGGGTGCCGGCCCATGAATCCCTTCATCTGGTTGGTCAACACGCTCTTCGACCTCGTCGTCTGGGTCGTCATCGCGAGCGCCATCATGAGCTGGCTGGTCGCTTTCGGCGTGGTCAACACGCGCAACCAGTTCATCCGCATGCTGGTCGAGACGCTGTATCGCCTCACCGAGCCGATGCTGCGGCCGATCCGGCGCATGCTGCCCAATCTCGGCGGCGTCGACATCTCGCCGGTCGTGCTGCTGGTCGGCCTGTATTTCGTGCAGTACGCCTTCAACTATTACATCGCCCCGCAGCTCTATTGAGCGAGCCTGCCTTCCTGCGCCGCGGCGCGTCGGGCGTGACGGTCGAGCTGCGCGTCCAGCCCCGCGCACGGCGCACGGCGCTAGAGACGGCTGGCGGCACGCTCAAGGCCGCCGTGACGGCCCCTCCCGAGGACGGCAAGGCCAACGACGCCGTCGTCGCGCTGCTGGCCGAGACGTGGCGCCTGCCGAAGTCGTCCTTCGGCATCGTCAAGGGGGCTTCGACCCGCACCAAGACCGTCAGCGTCGCCGGCGATCCCGCTGCGCTGGCCGACCGTATCGCCCGATGGATGGAGAACGATGTCTGAAGCCAGGCTGATCGACGGCAAGGCCTTCGCCGCGGATTTGCGCGGAAGAGTGGGAAAAGGCGTTGCGGAGCTGGTCGCAGGCAAGGGCGTGAAGCCCGGCCTGGCCACCGTTCTGGTGGGCGGCGACCCCGCCAGCCAGGTCTATGTGCGGAGCAAGGGCAAGGTCGCTGCCGAGCTGGGCATGTCCAGCTTCGACCATCGCCTGCCGGAGGACGCGACGGAGGCCGAGCTGCTGCAGCTCATCGCCACGCTCAACGCCGATACCGGCGTCCACGGCATCCTGGTCCAGCTTCCCTTGCCCAAGCACATCCACACGGAGCGGGTGCTGCAGGCGATCCATCCCGACAAGGATGTCGACGGCTTCCATCCGATCAATGTCGGCCGGCTGGGCTCGATCGCCGCCGGCGCGCCGCTCGATTTCCCGGTGCCGTGCACGCCGCTGGGCTGCTCCATGCTGCTGGCCGACGCTCTGGGCTCCCTCAGCGGCAGGACCGCCGTGGTGGTCGGGCGTTCGACGCTCGTGGGGCGGCCGGTCGCCCAGCTCCTGCTGCGTGCCGATTGCACCGTCACCATCGCCCATTCGCGCACTCGTGACCTGCCCGCGCTCTGCCGCACCGCCGACATCCTCGTCGTCGCCATCGGCAGGCCCGAGTTCCTGCGCGGCGACTGGATCAAGCCCGGCGCGGCGGTGATCGACGTCGGCATCAACCGCGTCCCCGCCGCCGACGGCAAGACGAAGCTGGTCGGCGACGTGGCCTTCGAGGAGGCGCGCCAGGTCGCGGGACATCTGACGCCGGTGCCCGGCGGCGTCGGCCCGATGACCGTGGCCTGCCTGATGTACAACACGTTGCAGGAAGCCCGCCGCAAGGCCGGCCTGCCCTTCGCGGCGATATAGTTCATCGGACCGCGCGCATCCTGCGCGCTCGTGCTCATGAGGCGCGCAGGATGCGCGCGGTCCAACAGGTCAGTTCTTCCGCATCCCCTCGACCAGCGCCGACACGTTGTGGCGCATCATCGCCTCGTAGGTCGGGGCGGGGCCGCCGGGCATCGACAGCGCGTCGCTGTAGAGCCGCGGGCCGACGACGGCGCCCGAATCGCGGGCGATCTCGGCGACCAGCGCGGGATTGGTCATGTTCTCGATGAACAGCGCCCGGGTCTTCTGCTCGCGGACCTGGCGGATCAGGTTGGCCACGTCGCGCGCCGTCGGCTCGCTCTCGGTGCTGTAGCCGCGCGGCGCATCGAAGCGGACCCTGTAGGCATTTGAGAAATACCGGAACGAGGCATGGCCGGTGATCGCCTGGCGGCGCTCCACCGGAATGGTCGCGATCTCCTGGCGGATCCAGGCATCGAGCGCGGCCAGCCGTTCGTCGTAGCGGGCGGCCCGGGCACGATAGCCCGCGGCGTTCGCGGGATCGGCGGCGGCGAGCCCGTCGGCGATGTTGGCGACATAGCGCCGCGCGCAGCCCACGTCCTGCCAGCAATGCGGATCGGCGTCCGGCGTGCTGCCGGCCGAGGCGACGATGCGCCGGCCCTTGAAGCCGGCCGCCTCGGCCAGCCGGTCGATCCAGCCCTCGAAACCCAGCCCATTGCTGACCAGCACCTGCGCCCCGGCCAGGGTGCGCGCATCGGTCGGCTTGGGTTGATAGGTGTGGGCATCGGCGTCCGGCCCGACGAGGACCGCCACATCCACCGCCTCGCCACCCACCTCGCGCACGAGATCCCCCAGGATCGAGAAGGTGGCGACGGCCTTCAGGCGCGTATCGGCGAAGGCGGGCGCGGCCCCCAGAAACAGGGCGGCGAGAAAGAGAACGAGGCGCATTTGTTATACTGTAACATCTGCGTTCCGTTTGTCATCCGCGCATGCGGTCAGAGCGTTCGGGCCAACGCGATCATCTGGTCGGTGGCACGCCCCCAGCCGTCATGGAAACCCATCTTCTCGTGGGTCTCGCGGTTCTCTCGCGTCCAGTGCAGGGCGCGGGCGGTGTAGCGGGTCCGGCCTTCGCCGGCGTCCTCGAAGGTCAGGATGCAGGTGAAGAACGGGTTCTCCGACGGCTCCCAGGCGCGCGTGTAGGCATCGGTGAAGACCAGCCTTTCGTTCTTCACCACCTCGAGATAGACGCCGCGATTGGGCATCTCGGTACCGTCCGGCCCCTGCATCACGATATAGCTCGAGCCGCCGGGCCGCACGTCGGTCTCGGCATGGATGGTCTTCCACGGCGCCGGGGTGAACCACTGCAGCATCAGCGTGGGCTCGGTCCAGCAGCGCCACAGCTTCTCGCGGGGCACGTCGATCAGGCGGGTCAGGACCAGTTCGCGGTCGGCAGCGGGAGAAATGCTCATCGTCTGTGTTCCCGGAAAGGAGGCTATAGGGGGAAATCGAGCCACTGCGGCCGATGGCCCGTGGACTCGAAGAAGCGCGCCAGGTCGGCGAAGGAAATCGCCGTGGTCATGGTGTTGACCAACGGATGGGCGTTGACCGGCCCGCCCTCGGCAAGGCCGCGATCGAGCACCAGCGTCACCTGGTGTTCGGGATCGTTGATCACCGCGAACGGTGTCACCGAGCCCGGCTCGACGCCGAGATGACGCCGCAGCCGCTCGGGGCTGCCGAACGAGAGGCGTCCCGCGCCGAGCACCTCGCCCAGCCGCCTGAGATCGATCGCGCGGTCCTCCAACGCCACGACCAGCCACATCGCCTCCTTCTTGTTGCGCAGGAAGAGGTTCTTGATGTGATGGCCGGGCAGCACGCCGCGATGTTCCTTGGCCTGCTCTACGGTGAAGACCGGCGTGTGCTCGACCGTGCGATGGGCGAGGCCCAGCGCATCGAGGCGATCGAACAGGAATTGCGGGTTCGGCATCGGCACAGTCTACAGGATCGCCATGAAAGGCATCGTCCTCGGCGATGGCGGCAGCACGCGGCTTTACCCGATGACCCCGCCCGCCAACAAGCAGCTCCTGCCAGCCTCCAGCGAGTCCATGGCCCATTACCCGCTGACCACACCGATGCTGGCGCGTTGCCGAGACATCCCGGCCTCGCCCGCCCGATCGAGCCGATTCGGAGATCGATTACGGCAAGCACCTGCAGAGCATGCCGCGGGTCGCTGACCGGTTGGTACGACGGGACGCTTGCCAAGCTCCGCAAAACCCCCTATCAGGACCGCCTTCCGGCAAACTACCCGGCCGGATACGGAGCGCGGGCGTAGCTCAGGGGTAGAGCACGACCTTGCCAAGGTCGGGGTCGAG
>CAMFJT010000282.1 GCA_945957125.1 uncultured Rhodospirillales bacterium
AGGGCTCGATCACCTCGGTGCAGGCCATCTACGTGCCCGCCGACGACTTGACCGATCCGGCGCCGGCGACCTCGTTCGCCCATCTCGATGCCACGACCGTGCTGAGCCGCTCGATCGCCGAGCAGGCGATCTTCCCGGCCGTCGATCCGCTCGACTCGACCTCGCGCATGCTCGATCCGCGCGTCGTCGGCCAGGAGCATTACGACGTCGCCCGCTCGGTCCAGCGCGTGCTGCAGCAGTACAAGTCGCTGCAAGACATCATCGCCATCCTGGGCATGGACGAGCTCTCCGAAGAGGACAAGCTGGTCGTGAGCCGCGCGCGAAAGATCGCCCGCTTCCTCAGCCAGCCGTTCCATGTCGCCGAGGTCTTCACCGGCACCCCGGGCGTGTTCGTGAAGCTCGAGGACACGATCAAGGCCTTCAAGGGCATCGTCGCCGGCGAGTACGACGACCTGCCGGAGCCCGCCTTCTACATGGTCGGCACGATCGACGAGGCGGTCGCCAAGGCCAAGAAGCTCGCCGCCGAGGCGGCCTAGTCTGATGGCGAAGGTCTCCTTCCGGCTCGTGATGCCCGAGCGCGAGCTGCTCAACACCGAGGCCGACATGGTCGTGGTGCCGGGCAGCGAGGGCGATTTCGGCGTCCTCCACGGCCATGCGCCGCTGATCTCGACCGTCCGTCCCGGCGTGCTCGAGGTCTTCCAGGGCAACAAGGCCGAGCAGCGCTTCCTGGTCGCCGGCGGCTTCGCCGAGGTGACGCCCGAGCGCTGCACGGTGCTGGCCGAGGAGGCCGTGCCGTTCGAGCAGGTGACACCCGACCAGCTCGCCGAGCGCGAGCGGGCAGCCGAGGTCACGCTGAGCGATGCCTCGACCGACGCGGAGAAGGCGGCGGCCCAGAAGAATCTCGCGGTTGCGCGAGACCTGCGCCGCGCGCAGGCCTACTACGCCGGCCGCTGATTTCATACCGTCCGCGATAAAATCCGTCTAAACGATCCCCGCCCGGCCATTGCAAGCCGGCGCGGGGATCGCTTTATTACGGTTACACGACGGTGGCCTAAGGCAGCGAGAACGATGGGCAACTGGACACTCGACACGATCGATTGGGGTCGGTTCGACGCGTCAAAGGTCGATCCCGAGATCCTGCGCAACATCAAGGCTGCGGCCATGGTGGAGCGCAACGGCGGCGACTACGGCATCTATCTGCGCCGCGTGTTCGCCGACGATCCGGCTTTCGTCGCGGACGTGCAGCGCTGGGTCGACGAGGAGGTCCAGCACGGGCTGGCGCTCGGCCGCTGGGCACAGCTCGCCGATCCGTCGTGGGATTTCGATGCCGCCTTCGCGCGTTTTCGCGCCGGCTACAAGCTGCCGCTGGACGCTACCCGGTCGGTGCGCGGCAGCCAGGCCGGCGAGATGATGGCGCGCTGTATCGTGGAGACCGGCACCAGCTCGTACTACAGCGCCCTCAAGGACGCGACCGAGGAGCCGGTGCTCAAGCAGGTCTGCGCCAAGATCGCGGCCGACGAGTTCCGCCACTACAAGCTGTTCTACGAGCATCTGCGGCGCTGCCTGAAGCGCGACCATCTCAGCAAGTGGGCGCGGCTGCGCGTCGGTTGGAGCCGCATTGCCGAAAGCGAGGACGACGAACTCGCCTACGCCTACTACGCCGCCAACGAGCCCGACGGCGCGCCCTACGACCGCAAGCGCTTCCAGCAAGCCTATGCCCGTCGCGCCTACCCCCTCTATCGCCCGAGCCATGTCCAGCGCGCCATGGCGATGGTGCTCAAGGCGATCGGCCTCGAGCCGCAGGGCCGCCTCAACGCCCTGATGACCCGCGCCGGCCTGTGGTTCCTGCGCAGCCGGGCGAGCAAGTACGCGGTCCAAGGCTCGTAGGCTTTCGCTCAGGTTGCCGAATGGATGAGCGGGACCGGGCTGACGACTAGGGGGACCGAGCGCGCCGTCGGCGCGCGGGTTCTCGTCGCAATCACGTTTCACTACGATCCGTCACGGCTCGAGACGCTGTGCCATGTCCTGCGCACGCTTGCGGCGTTTGGCGTCGCACATCTGCATGTCGTCGTCGTGACCGACACCGCCGATGCTTGCGCGCTCGATCGGCTCACGCGGCTGGGCGATGAGCTTTTTGCACCGGGCGGCTTGGCGGTTGCTCCTTTTGGCTCCTTGGCCGATCCGAAGGATCTCGCCTGGAGCCACAAGAGCATTCTCGCCCAGACCTGGCGCAGCGCCCCCGGCGCATTCACGCACTTCATCTATCTGGAAGGCGACATCCAGCTCGACTTCGTCAACTTCTCCTACTGGATCGAGGCGCGAGAGACGCTGCGCCCCTACGGGTTGCTGCCCGCGTTCGTGCGCGTGGACCAGCACAGGGCGATGGTGGCCTTCACCGCCACCGACGCGTTCTGGCAGGTCCATGTTCCCTTCCAGGCCCATGTCGAAGCAGACGGGCAACTGTTCTCCAACATGCCCAATCCCTACAACCCGCTCTACATTCTCGATGCCGAGCTCGTCGCGGAATATATCGATTCCGATTCCTTCGGCATGGACTCGAGCCTGACCGTTTGCCGATGGGGCAAGCTCGAGCGGGCGGCAATGGGCCTGTGCCTGGAACGGGTGCCGAAAGAGTTCGCCAGCCGCTATGTCGTGCCCGTGGCAACCGGCAATCGCGTGCCGCCGTTTGCCTGGGTTGCCCATCTCACCGGCAACTACGCCAACTCTCCCACCTCCCCGCTCGGCAAGATACGCATGGCGGATCTCGTCGACGGCGCAGCGAACCGAGGCGCCGCCAATCCCTGGTCGACGGCGGAAGCCCTCTTGCGGCAGGCGGGGCACGTCGAGGCGAGCCGGTTGTACTACCTGATCACGGACCACGACACGGTCGTCTACCATGACGCCGCCGAAGGCGTGCTCAAGCACGCTCCGCTGGGCATTGCGCCCCTGAACACCTGCGCCGAGCTCCTCGATCGGAATGTCCGATTGTGGGTCGGCGATTCGCCGTCATGGTCCTCGCCGCTCGAATACGAGATGCAATGGTTTCTCGAGGGTACGATCTCCCTCGGCGCAAACGGCATTTTCGTCGGAGCGGATCTCGACGGGTACGCCAGGCTCAACCGGCCCGAATGCCTGCAATGGGAGCGCTATCGGCTGATCCGCCTCGACACGCTCGCGGGCCTGTCGGTCATGCGCCGATACCGGTGGAGCAGCGACGCCGACCCTGCGGCCGTCGTCTCGCTCGCCGATCAACCGCTCTGGTTGCACCATGGCGGCCGCGAACAGCCGTCGGAAGCCAGCGCGCTGGCGGCGACCCTCGCTCCCGGCGCGTTGCAGCACCGCCTCGGCCTGGCCTTCGGCCCAGCCCGCGTCCAGCCCGTCGGATTTGATCCGGTGATCCGGATGCATGCCGATGACCCGAGCGGCAGCCTCCCGCCGCACGCCCTGGAGGTCCGCAGCGTCGACGGAAGCTGGCATCGCTTCACGCGGGTTCCTGACGACGCCGGCCGCGAAGGGGCGCCGGCTCGGCCTGGACCTCCAGGCTGAGCCTCGCCTTCCCGACGGCGCCTTACGGCACCAGGATCGTCTGGCCCGTGGTCTTGCGGCTTTCGAGGTCGATATGGGCCTGTGCCGCCTCGGCGAGCGGATAGCGCTGGTCGATGGCGATCTTGACCTTGCCGCTCTTCACCATCTTGAACAGCGAGTTGGCCGACTTCTCGAGATCGGCGCGGGTCGCGGTGTAGGCGCCGAGGCTGGGGCGCGTGAGGTAGAGCGAGCCCTTGGCGTTGAGGATGGCGATCGACTGCGGCGGCACCGGGCCGGAGGCGTTGCCGAACGAGGCCATGATGCCGCGCGGCTGCAGGCAGTCGAGCGAGGCCTCCCAGGTGTCCTTGCCGACGCCGTCGACCACCGCCGGGACCTTCTTGCCCTTGGTGATCTTCATCACCTCCTCGACGATGTTCTGCTTGGTGTAGTCGATCACCCACTTGTAGCCGTTCTTTTTCGCCAGCGCGGCCTTGGCCGGCGACGAGACCGTGCCGATCACGTTGTAGCCGCGCGCCTTGGCCCACTGGCCGAACAGCAGCCCGACGCCGCCGGCGGCGGCATGGAACAGGATGGTGTCGCCCTTCTTCACCCATGCCTTGATGGTGCGGTCGACCAGGTATTCCGTGGTCATGCCCTTCAGCATGATCGCCGCGGCCTGCTCGTCGCTCACGCCCTTGGGCACCTTCACGAGCTGAGCGGTGCCGATCAGGCGTTCCTCGCAATACGCGCCGAGCTCGCCGCAATAGGCGACGCGATCGCCCTTCTTGAAGCCCTTCACCCGCGGCCCGACCTCGAGCACCACACCCGCGCCCTCACGGCCCACGGCGTTCGGCAGCGGCGTCTTGTAGAGGCCCGAGCGGGTATAGATATCGATGAAGTTGAGGCCGATGGCGGTGTGCCGGATCTTCACCTGCCCCGGACCCGGCTTGCCCACCTCGACGTCCTCGAGCTTCATCGTCTCGGGTCCGCCATTCTCGTGCATCATGATCGACTTCGACATCTGCTTCCCCCTTGAGGTCCAAGCTGCGGACTATAGTGAGCGATGGAAGGAAGGTCGATGAATCGGCGTCAATTCGGCTTCATCGCCGCCGGGCTCCTGGCGGCCCCGTCGATTTCCCGGGCGCAGGATGTGGTCAGGAGCAGCCGCCACGCGATGCGGTTGGTCACGTTGACCATGGGTCTGGAACAGCCGTGGAGCATCGCGTTCCTGCCCGACGGACGGATGCTGGTCACGGAGCGGCCGGGGCGGCTTCGGGTCTTCGCCGACGGTCGGCTTGAGCCCACGCCGCTGCCCGGCGTGCCCAGGGTCGCCGCCACGGGCCAGGGCGGGCTGCTCGATGTCTGCCTGCATCCGGGCTTCGCGCAAAACCGCGTGCTCTATCTGTCCTATTCCGCCGAAGGCGCGGGCGGCAATGCCACGACGGTGGCGCGCGCGGAATGGGGCGACGGCGGCCTTCGCGGCGTCACGCCGATCTTCGCAGCCCTGCCGCGCGCGCCGGGCGGCCTGCATTTCGGCTCGCGCATCGCCTTCGACCGGGCAGGGCTGCTGTATGTCACCACCGGCGAGCGCTACAGCAAGCCACGGGCCCAGGATCTCGCCGACCTCGGCGGCAAGGTGGTGCGCTTGCGCGACGACGGCACGGTGCCGCCGGACAATCCTTTCGTCGGCCGGGCCGGAGCGCGGCCGGAAATCTTTACCTGGGGCCATCGCAACCCGCAGGGTCTCGCGCTTCATCCCGCGACGGGCAGGATCTGGGAGGTCGAGCATGGGCCGCGCGGCGGCGACGAGCTCAACGTCCTCGAGCCCGGCGCCAACTACGGCTGGCCGAAGGCCACCGGCGGCATCGACTACGACGGCTCGATCATCAGCCCCTATAAGAGCCTGCCGGGCATGGCGGACCCCGTCCGCACATGGGTGCCGTCGATCTCGCCCAGCGGGCTGTGCTTCTATACCGGGGACAAGTTCCCCGGCTGGAAGGGCTCGCTTTTCAGCGGCGCGCTGTCGGCCAACGCGCTGTTTCGGATCGAGCTGGACGGCGAGCGCCACGTCGGCGAGGAACGGTTGATCGAAGGCCGCCTTCCCTATATCCGCGACGTGCGCCAGGGGCCTGACGGGCTGCTCTATCTCGTTACCCACAGCGACAGGGGTGGCCTCTTCCGCCTCGAGCCCGCGTAAGCGTACACAGTCGAGTGCCATGCCTTCCCGGTCCCTGATCCTCGCCTCCGCAAGTCCCTCCCGCCGACAGCTGCTCGCCAATGCCGGCCTCGTCTTCACGATCGAGCCTTCGGGGATCGACGAGGACGAGGTCAAGCGCAGCCTCGGCAGCCGCGCCGCGCCGCAGGAACTCGCCTCGACGCTCGCCGAGATGAAGGCCGTGAAGGTCTCGTCGCGGCATCCCGAGGCGATGGTGGTCGGTGCCGATTCGACCCTCGCCTGCAGCGGCCGGCTGTTCGACAAGCCGGCCGACCTCGCCGCTGCCCGCAAGCAGCTCCAGAGCCTGCGCGGCCAGACGCACGAGCTGTTCTCCTCGGTCGTGGTGGCGCGCGGCGGGGTGCGACTGTGGCACTGGAGCGAGCGGGCGCGGCTCACCATGCGGCAGCTCAGCGACGCCTTCATCGACGGCTACCTGGAACGGGCCGGCGAGGACGTGCTCTCGTCGGTCGGCGCCTACCAGCTCGAAGGGTTGGGCGCGCATCTCTTCAGCCGGGTCGACGGCGACTACTTCACCATCCTCGGCTTGCCGCTGCTGCCGCTGCTGTCGTACCTGGCCGGCCACGGCATCGGACTGGAGAAGGCGGCATGAACCCCTACGAAGCCCTGCTGGACGAAGCACGCGGGCGGCCGTTCGCCTGCATCGTCGGCTGGCCGGTCGAGCATTCGCGCTCGCCGGCGTTGCACGGCTACTGGTTGAAACGGCACGGCATCGACGGCTATTACGGCCGCCTGCCGGTCGAGCCCAATCCGGCGGCGCTGCAGGCCCTGGTGACGTTCCTCAAGACAACCCCGAATGCCCGCGGCTGCAACCTCACCCTGCCGCACAAGATCGACATCATGCCGCTGCTCGACCGCATCCATCCCGATGCCGGGCGGATCGGCGCGGTGAACACGGTGATCAAGCAGCCCGACGGCAGCCTCGAGGGCCGCAACAGCGACGCCTTCGGCTTCCTCGCCGCGCTGCAGGAGGGCGCGCCGCGGTGGCGCGCGAAATCGGGACCGGCCGTGGTGCTCGGCGCCGGCGGTGCCGCACGCGCGGTGGTCTGCAGCCTGGTCGATGCCGGCGTGCCCGAGCTGCGCCTGATCAACCGCACGCAGGCGGCGGCCACGGCGCTCGGCCTCGCCTTCACGCCGCACGACGGCCGGCAGATCATGATCGAGCGCTGGGACGAACGCTCCGCGATGCTCGACGGCGCGACGCTGCTGGTCAACACGACCTCGCTCGGCATGAAGGGCCAGCCGCCGCTCGACCTCGA
>CAMFJT010000283.1 GCA_945957125.1 uncultured Rhodospirillales bacterium
GCTACGGCATCATGTGGAACGAGCGCTACGTGAAGGCCAACAAGCTGCCGACGCCGAAGGAATGGCAGGACCTCGCGCAGGCGCCCTATTTCGACCACGTCTCGATCTCCGCGCCGTCGCGCTCGGGCACGACGCACCTCACGATCGAGACGATCCTGCAGGGCGAAGGCTGGGACAAGGGCTGGCGCACCATCAAGGAGATCGCCGGCAACCTGCGGCAGGTCACCGACCGCTCGTTCGGCGTGCCGGAGAATGTCAATTCGGGCCAGGTCGGCTACGGCATCGTGATCGACTTCTTCGCCTTCTCCTCGCAGGGCGCGGGCTTCCCGGTGAAGTTCGTCTATCCGTCGGTGACGACGCTGGTGCCGGCCAATATCGGCATCGTCGCCAACGCGCCGAACAAGGCCGGCGCCGAAGCGTTCATCGAGTTCCTGCTCTCGCCGGCCGGCCAGGAGGCGCTGCTCGAGCCCACGATCCGCCGCCTGCCGGTGCGGCCGGAAACCTATGCCAAGGCGCCGGCCGACTATCCCAACCCGTTCAAGGACAAGAACCTGCAGGGCCTGCTGACCTTCGACGCCGGGCTGTCGGAGAAGCGCAACGAGGCGGTCGACGTGCTGTTCGACCAGCTCGTGACCTTCCAGCTCGAGCCGTTGAAGGCGGCGACCAAGGCGCTGCACGAGCTCGACGCGGCGCTGGCGAAGAAGGACAACGCCCAGGCCCGTGCGCTGGCCAAGGAGGCGCGCGACCTGATCGCGGCGATGCCGATCACCGAGGCCGAGGCGGCATCGTCCGAGATCCGCCAGGCCTTCACCGGCGGCAAGCAGAAGACCGCGCGCCAGGCCGAGCTCGAGCAGCAATGGGCCGCTTTCGCCAAGGAGAAGTATGCCGCGGCAAAGGCGAAGGCCGAGGAAGGTCTGAAGCTCGCGCGATAGCCGATGACTTCACTCATCCTCTTCCGCTGGGACCGCGCCACTCCGTGGCGCTCAGGCTCATGAGCGCCACGGAGTGGCGCGGTCCCAGCGGAAGAGCATGATTCTCCCGATTGCCGTAGCCCACCGATCGGCCGGCGCCGCGATGCTGGCGATCGCGATCGGGCTGTTTCTCGTGGCGTTCCTGGTCGTGCCGGTGGCGACGGTGGTCTATGTCGCGTTCACCGAGAAGGGCGGCGGCGGGTTCACGCTGGTCAACTTCCTCGACTTCGCGCGCACCGACCTTTTCGTGCGCTCGTTCTGGAACTCCATCTACGTGTCGGCGATGACCGTGCTGTGGTCGTCGGCCTTCGCCCTGCCGCTCGCCTATCTCACGACGCGATTCGAGTTCCGCGGCGCGGCGCTGGTGCAGACGCTGGCTTTCCTGCCGCTGATCATGCCGCCGTTCGTCGGGGCGGTCGCCATGCAGCTGCTGTTCGGCCGCAACGGCACGTTGAACCTGCTGCTCGACGACTATTTCGGCTTCAAGATCGGCTTCATGGAAGGGCTGAACGGCGTCATCTTCCTGCAGGCGATCCATTACTTCCCGTTCATCCTGGTCAATCTCTCGGCCGCGCTACGCAACATCGACCGCTCGATGGAAGAGGCGGCGCAGAACCTCGGCTCGCACGGCCTGCGCCTGTTCCGCCGCATCGCCTTCCCGCTCGCTTTGCCGGGCTATGTCGCCGGCGCCAGCCTGGTGTTCGTCAAGGTGTTCGACGACGTGGCCAGCCCCCTGCTGCTCAACGTCAAGGAGATGCTGGCGCCGCAGGCCTATCTGCGCATCGCCTCGATCGGCATCGATGATCCGATGGGCTACGTCATCGCCGTCGTGCTGATCGTCCTCGCCGTCGCCACCATGTGGGGCTCCGCGCAGGTGCTGAAGGGCAAGGACTACGCCACCACCCAGCGCGGCGGCGGCGGCCTCGCCCGCCGCCCCCTGACCGGCCGGCAGTCGTTCCTCGCCTATGCGCTGGTGCTGCTGATCCTGGCGCTGGTGCTGGCGCCGCATGTCGGGCTGCTGCTGCTCTCCTTCGCCACGGTGTGGTCGTACAGCCCCCTGCCCGACGGCTTCACCCTCGCCCACTACGCCCGCGTGCTGGGCGACAGCTCGGGCTACATCACCAACACGTTGCTCTACTCGGGTCTCGCCGCGGGACTCGACGTGGCGCTGGGCGGCGCGATCGCCTATCTCGTGCTGCGCACCCGCCTGCCCGGCCGCACCATGCTCGATTGGGGCGCGGGAGCGGCGCTGGCGGTGCCCGGCGTGGTGCTCGGCATCGGCTACCTGCGCGCCTTCTACGGCGTGAAGCTGCCCGACGGCACACCGCTCGCCACGCTGTGGATCATGATCGTGCTGGCGATCGCCATCCGCCGCCTGCCCTACGCGTTGCGCGCCGCCTATGCCGCCCTGCAGCAGATCTCGGTGTCGCTGGAAGAAGCCGCCGAGAACCTCGGCGCCACCCGCTCGCGCACCGTTCGCCGCATCGTGATCCCGCTGATGACCGGCGGCCTGCTGGCCGGCTTCGTCACCAGCTTCGCGACCGCCGCGGTCGAGCTGTCGGCGGTGCTGATGCTGGTTCAGAGCAACTCCGACGCGCCGCTGTCCTACGGCATCTACGTGCTGATGCAGACTCCCGCCGGCCGCGGCGCCGGCGCGGCCTTGGGCGTGATTGCCGTGATCATCGTCGCGGTCTGCATGGGCTTCTCGCAGCTCGCCGCCGACCGTTCGCAACGCGCCAGGGGCCTGGAACTATGAGCGCCGTCGCCATCGACATCAGGGGCGTGAACCTGTCCTACGGGCCGACCCACGTGCTGAAGGACATCGACCTCTCGATCCGGCCGGGCGAGCTGTTCGCCTTCCTGGGCCCCTCCGGCTGCGGCAAGACCACCCTGCTGAGACTGATCGCGGGCTTCGCGCAGGCGCAGACCGGCCAGGTGCTGCTCGACGGCCAGGACGTGGCCGGCCTGTCGCCGTGGAAGCGCGATGTCGGCATGGTGTTCCAGAGCTATGCGCTGTGGCCGCACATGACGGTGGCGCAGAACGTCGCCTTCGGGCTGGAGGAGCGCCGCAAGCCACGCGCCGAGATCGCGGCGAAGGTGGCGCAGGCGCTCGAGCTGGTCGGTCTTTCCGCTTACGCCCAGCGCCGGCCGGCACAGCTTTCCGGCGGCCAGCAGCAGCGGGTCGCGCTCGCCCGCACCATCGCCATCGAGCCGAAGGTGCTGCTGCTCGACGAGCCGCTGTCCAACCTCGACGCCCGGATGCGGGTCAGCGTGCGGCGCGACCTGCGCGAGCTGCAGCAGCGGCTCGGCCTCACCACGATCTTCGTCACCCACGACCAGGAGGAGGCCAACACGATCTGCGACCGCATCGCCGTCATGGAGGCCGGAGTCATCCGCCAGGTCGGCACGCCGATGGAGCTCTACGAGCGGCCGGCCAACCTGTTCGTTGCAAGCTTCCTCGGATCGGCGAACATCCTCGACGGCGGCGCGGGCGTGGCGGTGCCGGCGGGCCAGCGGCTGGTCTTCCGGCCGCAGCATGCCAGCCTCGCACCGGCCGCGGGCGCAGCGATGAGCGGACCCGTCTCCCATCGCGAGTTCCTCGGCGCGACGGTGCGCTACGGCGTGCGCATCGGCGATCACGAAATCCTGGTCGACGCGCCGTTCCAGTCGGGCGCCGAGCTGCGCGCCATCGGCGAGACGGTCGGCGTGGCGCTGCCGCCCGAGCGCATGCTCTACTTGCCGGCATGAGCGGTTGGACAGCCTGGCGGATCGTGCCCGCCACCGAACGCGCCGATGCGGAGCAGGCGCTGGATTATCTTGCCGAGGACGGCTTCGTCGTGACCAGCCGCGAGGTCTCGCGCGACGGGCCGTGGCGGGTCGAGATCTTCGGCGAGGGCGACCGGCCGGCAATCGACGGCGACTGGACATGGGAGGTACTGCCCGAGAAAGACTGGGTCGCCGAGAACCAGCGCTCGTTCCTTCCCTTCCAGGTCGGCCCGTTCTGGGTCCACCCCAGCCATGTCCGCGACGGCATGCCGGCAGGTTTGCTTCCGATCGAGATCGATGCCGGCATGGCGTTCGGCACCGGCACCCACGCCACCACACGCGGCTGCCTGGAGATGCTGGCGACGCTCGATCCCGGCGAGACGGTCAAGGCCGTCGATGTCGGCTGCGGCAGCGGCATCCTTGCCATCGCCATGGCCAAGCTCTGGCGGCGGCCGATCCTGGGGGGCGACAATGACGCCCAGGCTGTCGAGGTCGCGATCGAGAACGCGCAGTTGAATGGCGTCGCCCCGCTCTGCCGCTTCGTCACTTCGGTCGGCCTGCGCGCGCCCGACCTTGCACAGGGCGCGCCCTACGACCTGATCGTCGCCAACATCCTGGCCGGCCCGCTGATGGAGCTGTCGGAATCCTTCGCCGCGGCGATCCGGCCCGGCGGCCGCGTGCTGCTCAGCGGGCTGCTGGTCGAGCAGGCCGGCATGATCCTTTGGACCTACAAACGCCGCGGCTTCGCCTTCGAGCGGCGCATCGACCTCGAAACCGGCGGCGCCTGGTGGCGAACCCTGCTGCTGCGCAAGGCCTGAGAGCTCATGAATCCATGGTTCTTGCGCTGGAGGCGCCAACATCGGCGTCATGCTCTTGCCGGAAAGCGCCGATATCGAAACAAAGCTAGCACCTGCGAGTGGCGCACCTCCCAAGCAGAACAGCCAAAGAAAAAGGGCCGGCAACGGGCCGGCCCTTTCTACTCTACGCTCGTACTCTACGCTTACGCTACGCTACTCTCGGATCACGCCGCTCACGCCGCGCGGCGCGTGTTCTGGTTGGCGGGGGTAACATGGCCGGTGACCGCATCGAACTGCGGCATGACGCCCTCTGTCGCCTCGCGGACGGCGAAATGGATGTCGGCACGGGACAGGCCGAGATCGGACAGCTCGCGGTCGCTCATGCGGAACAGCTGGGCCTCGGCCGCCCTGATCTTGAAGTCGGACTTGATGCCGGCCATCAGGCGGTTGAATTGCCGGCGCACCCAAAGGAACGCGTCGGTCACTCCCTCCGCTACCACGGCCGCTCGGGCGTAACGCGCCTCGCGTTCGATCAAGCGACGATCCTCAAACGAAAAGCCCATTTTGGTAAGTGCGTTTCCCCCCGCCGGCGACGTTTCGCTGGTCAGATTCTCGAACACCTGAATCGGCTGGGTCATCATGGAAAGCTCCTTCTATTGTGCGACGCAACAGCGATGCTGCAACTGCACAAAGCAAATATAGAGCCTTGAGAAACCACGATAATGGCGACCTCAGCCAATCTGCTATGCAAGATTTGCATGCCGCCCAATATTTTGTCATTTCGCATCTGCGAAAGAACAATTGTTGCTCAGATTGCCTGTCCACCACCCTGCGCGTAGGGTCGCATTCCCCATGACCACCGCCCCAGACGACGTTCTCCAGCTTCTCCGCCAGCGTGGCCGGTCGACCGATCCGTCCGCGCTCGATTCGTTGATGCGCGGCATCGCCGCAGCCCCCGAAGGGCTGGCCGGCCCCGAATGGATCGAGCTGTTCGACCCTGAGCCTGACGCGGAATTGACCAAGGCCTTGACCGCTTGGCGGGCAGAGCTGTCGAAGATGGATGACGGGCTGGAGGAATCGCCGGCGCCGGCGGGGCGCCTCGCCGACTTGCGTGCCGAGTTGAAACGTCGCGGCCTCGACGGCTTCGTCGTGCCGCGTGCCGACGAGCATCAGGGCGAATATGTCCCGCGCCGCTCGCAGCGGCTGGCTTGGCTGACCGGGTTCAAGGGGTCGGCGGGCCTGGCGATCGTGCTGGCCGACACCGCGGCGATCTTCATCGACGGCCGTTACACGCTGGCAGTGCGCGCCCAGGTCGATACCGGCGCCTTCGTCCCGCTGCAAATTCCCGAGGAATCGCCTGAGGCCTGGATCGCGGCCCATCTGCCGAAGGGCGGCAAGCTTGGGTTCGACCCGTGGCTTCAGACGGTCGACGGCCAGGAACGCTTCGCCCGCGCCGCAGCACGGGCCGGCGGCAGCTTCGTGCCGGTCGAGCACAATCCGATCGACGCGGTATGGCACGACCGTCCCGCGCCGCCGCTCGCGCCAGTCCTGCCCCAGCCGGTAGAGTTCGCCGGCGAGACCAGCGAGCAGCGCCGCCGCCGCATCGCCGACATCGTCGCGGCCAAGGGCGCGGACGTCGCCTTGCTCACGGCGCCCGATTCGATTGCCTGGCTGCTGAACGTGCGCGGCGGCGACGTGCCGCGCACGCCGTTCGCGCTGGGCTTTGCGCTGCTGCACACCGACGGGCACGTCGATCTCTACATGGACCGCCGCAAGATCCCCGATCGCACGGTCGCCTGGCTGGGCAATGCCGTGACGATCGCACCGCCCGAGGAACTGGGCGCGGCGATCGACAGCTTGGGCAGAGTCGGCAAGCGCGT
The DNA here is from genome assembly GCA_945957125.1 of uncultured Rhodospirillales bacterium. Taxonomy (GTDB): domain Bacteria; phylum Pseudomonadota; class Alphaproteobacteria; order Reyranellales; family Reyranellaceae; genus Reyranella. The sequence continues at coordinate 6,415 of CAMFJT010000283.1, forward strand.
GATGATCGAGAGCGCGACGGCGCCGTTCTGGGCGGCCACACGGCTGCAGGCCGCCGGCGTCGCGATCGTGCGCGACGCCGATCCGGTCGCGCTGCCGAAGGCCTGCAAGAACGCCGTCGAGCTCGAAGGCGTGCGCGTCGCGCACCGCCGCGACGGCGCCGCCGTCAGCCGCTTCCTGGGCTGGCTCTCCACCGCCTCCAAGGGCGGCACGCTGCGCGAGATCGAGGTGTCCGACCGGCTGCAGGCGATGCGCCAGGAGACCGGCAAGCTGCGCGACCTGTCGTTCGACACCATCTCCGGCGCCGGCCCGAACGGTGCGATCGTGCACTATCACGCCTCCAAGGCAACCGAGCGCATGCTCGAGCCCGGCTCGCTCTATCTCGTCGATTCGGGCGGCCAGTATCGCGACGGCACGACCGACATCACCCGCACGGTGGCGATCGGCACGCCGAGCGCGGAGATGAAGGACCGCTTCACGCGTGTCCTGAAGGGCCATATCGCGCTGGCCACCGCGCGCTTCCCGGCCGGCACGACGGGCTCGCAGCTCGACGTGCTGGCGCG
>CAMFJT010000284.1 GCA_945957125.1 uncultured Rhodospirillales bacterium
CCGCCATGCTCCAATGTCCGGCAATAAATTCACAACCTCGGAGTGGCGCGGTCCCGGCGAAGACGCTACGCCGTCGGCAGCTTGTAGTCCTTGAAGTCCTCACGCAGGCGGGTCTTCAGGATCTTGCCGGTCGCCGTATGGGGGATCGCATCGACGAACTGCACGTCGTCGGGCAGCCACCACTTGGCGACCTTCGAGCCCAGGAAGTCGATCAGCTCCTTCTTGTCGAGCACGACGTCGGGCTTGCGGTGCACGATCAGCAGTGGGCGCTCGTCCCACTTGGGATGCGCCACGCCGATCACCGCCGCCTCGGCGACGGCCGGATGGGCCATCGCGGCGTTCTCCAGGTCGATCGAGCTGATCCATTCGCCGCCCGACTTGATCACGTCCTTCGACCGGTCGGTGATCTGCATGTAGCCGTCGGGGTCGAGGGTCGCCACGTCGCCGGTCGGGAACCAGCCGCCCTCGCGCAGCACGTCGCCGCCTTCGCCCTTGAAGTAACCGGAGGTGATCCACGGCCCGCGCACCAGCAGGTCGCCGAATGCCTTGCCGTCACGCGGCAGCTCCTTGCCGGCATCGTCGACGATCTTCATGTCGACGCCGAACGGCGGCCGGCCCTGCTTGAGGCGGATGGCCAGCAGCTCCTCGTGCGACAGGGAGAGATGGCGGGCCTTTGGATGGTTGACGCTGCCGAGCGGGCTCATCTCGCTCATGCCCCAGGCGTGCAGGACCTCGACGCCGTAGTCGCGGTCGAACGTCTCGATCATCGCCGGCGGCGCGGCCGAGCCGCCGATCACGGCATACTTCACGGTCGAGAGCTTGAGCTTGTTGGCCTGCATGTGGTTGAGCAGCGCGAGCCAGACGGTCGGCACGCCGGCGGTGAAGGTCACCTTCTCCGTCTCGAACAGCTCGTGCAGGCTCGCCCCGTCGAGAGCCACACCGGGGAACACCAGCTTGGCGCCGACCATCGGCGCAGCGTAGGGCAGGCCCCAGGCGTTGACGTGGAACATCGGCACGACCGGCAGGATGACCGAGCGCGCCGAGAGGTCGAGCGTGTCGGGCAGCGCGCCGGCGTAGGAATGCAGCACCGTCGAGCGGTGCGAATAGAGCACGCCCTTCGGGTTGCCCGTGGTGCCCGAGGTGTAGCAGAGCGAGGAGGCGGTGTGCTCGTCGAACTCCGGCCATTCGTACGTCCCGGGCTTGTCGGCGAGCAGCTCCTCGTAGACCAGCAGGTTCGGGATCTTGAGGTCCGGCGGCAGATGGGTGCGGTCGGTCATGGCCACGACGTGACGCACGGTCTTGAACAGAGGCAGCAGCTTCTCGACCGCCGGCAGGAGATTGAGGTCGACGAAGAGGATCTGGTCCTCGGCGTGATTGACGATGTATGCGATCTGCTCGGGGAACAGCCGGGGATTGATGGTGTGGCACACCGCGCCCATGCCGGAGATGCCGTAGTACAGCTCGAAGTGGCGGTAGCCGTTCCAGGCCAGCGTGCCGATGCGGTCGCCGGGCTTGATCCCGAGCGCCAGCAACGTCTCGGCGACCTTCTTCGACCGCTTTTGCGCGTCGCGGTAGGCATAGCGATGGATCGGCCCCTCGACGGTCCGCGAGACGATCTCCGTGTCGCCATGATTCAGGGCGGCGTGGTCGATGAGGTGCTGGATCAGCAAGGGGCGATCCTGCATCAGGCCGAGCATCGTAATTTTCTCCAAGTATGAAAGTCCGCGTGAGAAATTAGCAGAAAGCAGCCCACTGGCGAGGGCAAGCTTTCTGGCTTACCGTCGCGGCGAGACGGGAGGAATGTCGATCTATGGGGTGTGAGCGCGCGCGTATCCTTGCGGTGGCCGGTGCCATCCTTGCGATTCCGGGCGGCGCCTCGGCTCAGATCGCGAAGCGGCTGACCGCGGACGAGAACATGTTCAGCGCCTTCCTGCGCTCGCTCTCCGAACAGCTCGACCAGGTCTTCGCCAGCTTCCCCGCGCTCTGCACCTATCTCGCCCACCTGCCGCGGCAATTCAGCCTCGGCGAGGCGGCCCTCCTGCTCGGCATCGTCGTTGCCGGCCTGGCTGCGGAATGGCTGACGCGGATGTCGCTGCAGCGCTCGCGCAACGGCATCTTCGCCCGGCACGCCCACGAGTCGCCGATCCGCGCCTTCTTCCATGGCGCGCTGCTCGATGCCGTCGCACTGCTGGCGCTGTGGGTCGCGGCGCGCCTCGTGGCCGGCCACGCCGGCGATCCGCCGGGCGCCACCGGGCGGATCGCCCACCAGATCCTGCTCGGCCTGGTCTACTGGCGCGGCTTCAACTACGTGTTCCGGATCTGGCTCAGGCCGAACACGCCGGAAGGCCGCATCGCGCCGGTCGACGACACGGCGGCCGCGCGCCTGCTGCTCGGCTTGAATATCGTGGTCGTGGTGCCGATGTTCGGGCGCGAACTCGCCGAGTTCATGGAGGCGACGGGCGCTGCGCCCGCCACCGTCGCGGCGGCGACCCTGCTCGTCGTTCCGGTGCTGGCGGCGATCCTGGTCTTTGCGGTCTGGCACTGGCGCGACCCGATGGCGGCGTGGCTCACCGCGATGGTCCGGCCGAATGCCGCCTTCCATGCCCTCAAGCTCGCCATGGCCAGGGACTGGTGGACCGGCGGCCTCGTCTTCTACGTGCTGTCCGGACTGGCGGCGATGCTGGCGGCGGTGACGGAGCGGACCGGTGCGGCGCGCGGTATCACGGCCGTCGAATCGATGCTGCTCCTGCTTTTGCTGCTGGAGACGCTGATCCATCGCCTGAGCAGCCACCTTCCGATCGAGGTGCCGACGGTCGGCGATGTGATCGCGGCCTGCTTCCGGCTGGCGCTTCGCCTGGTCGTCATCGTGGTGGCGGTCGACCTGATCCTGATCGTGGCGCTCGGCATGATGGGGCCCGACGAATGGGCGCCGCATGCGCGCGCGGTCCGGATCGCGGCGCTCTCGGCCTTCGCCACCTACGTGCTGTGGCGAATCCTGAAGTACCGCATGGATCGCTACATCGCCGACAATCCCCTGCCGGCGGCGGGCTTCCAGGGCGACAGCGACGACGATGCACCCGCGGCGGCGTCGCGGCTACGCACCGTCATGCCGGTCATCAAGGTGACTTCCGGGATCGCCATCCTGATCCTGAGCACCCTGCTGGTGCTCTCCGAGCTCGGCGTCGATACCACGCCGCTGATCGCCGGCTTCTCGGTGCTGGGCCTCGCCGTTTCGTTCGGCAGCCAGTCGCTGGTGCGCGACATCGTGTCGGGCATCTTCTTCCTGGCCGAGGATTCCTTCCGCGTCGGCGAGTACATCGACGGCAGCCGGGCGAAGGGCACGGTCGAGGGCTTCTCGATCCGCTCGATCCGGCTGCGCCACCAGAACGGCCAGCTCAACATCGTGCCGTTCGGCCAGCTCACCCACATCACCAATTTCAGCCGCGACTGGACGACGGTGAAGTTCAATCTCGCCTTCGCGCCCAACATCGACGTCGAGCTGCTGCGCAAGACGGTGAAGAAGATCGGCCTTGCGATGATGGAAGAGCCGCAGTTCCAGAAGGAGCTGCTGCAGCCGCTCAAGATGCAGGGGCTGGTCGACATCAAGGACGGCTCGCTGATCGTGCGCTTCAAGTTCACGGCCAAGCCGAAGAATCCCAGCATGATCCAGCGCATGGCGATCCGGCGCATGTACGAAACCCTGCCGAAGATCGGCATCGACTTCGCCAGGCCGACCTACGCGCAGGCCTTCGCCAGCTTCGACACCGCGGCTCGAGCCGCCGCCCAGTAATTAATCGACAGGAGCAGACAATGGAAAAACGCAAGCTCGGCAAGTCGGGCCTCGAATTCGCCCCCATCGCCTTCGGCGGGAACGTGTTCGGCTGGACGGCCGACGAGGCAACCTCGCACAGGCTGCTCGACGCCTTCGTCGATGCCGGCTTCTCCTTCGTGGATACCGCCGACGTCTATTCGCGCTGGGTGCCGGGCCACAAGGGCGGCGAATCGGAAGCGATCATCGGCACCTGGCTGAAGAAGGACCCGTCCAAGCGGGACAAGGTCCTGATCGCCACCAAGTGCGGCATGGTGCCGGCCGAGGGGGCGCTGAGCCGCGCGCATATCAAGAAATCCGTCGACGAATCGCTGCAGCGCATGAACACCGACCGGATCGACCTTTTCCAGTCGCACAAGGACGACAAGGCGACGCCGCTCGAGGAGACGCTGGAGACCTACGGCGAGCTGGTGAAGGCCGGCAAGCTGCGCGCCATCGGCGCCTCCAACTACGACGCACCCCGGCTCGCCGAGGCGGCGAAGATCTCGAAGGACAAGGGCCTGCCGCGCTACGAGAGCCTGCAGCCGCACTACAACCTGATGGAGCGCGGCCTGTTCGAGGGCGCGCTCGAGGACGAGTGCCTGAAGGAGGGGATCGGCGTCATCCCGTATTACTCGCTGGCCAGCGGCTTCCTGAGCGGCAAGTACCGCGCCGAGTCCGACGTGGGCAATGCCCAGCGCGGCGCGGGCGTGAAGAAGTACATCAATGCCAAGGGCATGGCCGTGCTGAAGGCACTCGACGACGCGGCGAAGAAGCACGGCTCGAACCCGACGCAGGTCGCGCTCGCCTGGCTGATGCAGCGCAAGTCGATCACCGCGCCGATCGTCAGCGCCACCAGCCTGCAGCAGCTCCATGACCTTGTCGCGTCGCCCAACGTCAAGCTCGACGCCGCCGACGTTGCCGCTCTCGACAAGGCCAGCGCGCCTTGATGTCTTTGCCGGGACCGCGGCACCCCGTGCCGCTTCTCCTTCGCGTGCCGAAACCTCACGAGCGCCACGGAGTGGCGCGGTCCCAGCGAGATCACTGATGCTCGTCTTCCGCCAGCTCTTCGATCCGACTTCCTCCACCTACACCTACCTCCTGGGCGACAGCGTCTCGAAGGAGGCGGTGCTGATCGATCCGGTGTTCGAGCAGGTGAGGCGCGATGCGGCGCTGATCGGCGAGCTCGGGCTCAACCTGCTATGGACGCTCGAGACGCACGTCCATGCCGACCACGTCACCGGCGCCTGGCTGCTGAAGCAAAGGCTGGGCAGCGGGATCGCGCTGGCCGAGGCGAGCGGCGCGGCCGGCGCCGACCGGCTTCTCAAGGACGGCGATCGGGTGGCCTTCGGCCGCCGCTCGCTCGAGGTCCGCGCCACGCCGGGCCATACCAATGGCTGCGTGACCTACGTGCTCGACGACGAGACCATGGCCTTCACCGGCGACTGCGTGCTGATCCGCGGCTCCGGCCGGACCGACTTCCAGCAGGGCGACGCGCGCGCTCTGTACCGCTCGGTCCGCTCGCGCATCTTCTCGCTGCCCGAGACCTGCCTGCTCTATCCCGCGCACGACTATCGCGGCCTGACGGCGACCAGCGTGGCGGAAGAGAAGCGGTTCAATCCGCGGCTCGGCGGCGAGATCGGCGAGGGCGACTATGCCGGCTATATGAAGAATCTCGACCTGCCGCACCCGAAGAAGATCGACGAGGCGGTGCCGGCCAATCTGCGCTGCGGCCAGCCGGGTAACGAAGCGGCGACGACGCATGATCCCGACTGGGCGCCGCTGCGCTTCACCTTCTCCGGTGTCTGGGAGGTCGAGCCGCACTGGCTGGAGGAGAACCTAGCCGCGGTCCACGTGCTCGACGTGCGCGAGCCGACCGAATTCTCCGGTCCGCTGGGTCATATCCGCGGCGCTACGCTGGTGCCGCTGGGCGAGCTCGCGGCGCGCGCCGCCGAGCTGTCGAAGGACAAGCCGATCGTGGCGGTCTGCCGCGCCGGCAGCCGCTCGGCGCACGCCACGGCGATCCTGCAGAAGGCGGGCTTCACCGAGGTCGCAAACCTGCCGGGCGGCATGCTGCGCTGGCGCGGCGAGGGGCGCGGCGTGGAGGGCGGCTCGGCTTAGAGGCCCGCCCTCAAGCCTTCACCGGACCGGGCAGGTCGAGCCCGACGCCGACCAGGTGCCCGAATGACGCATGCAGCCGCTCGACGACTGCCGGCGGCAGGGGCGGGCGCAGGATCGAGGCGACGTTCTGCTCGACATGCGCCTTCTTGCCGGTGCCGAAGAGGATGACGTCGGCACCCTGCTCGTGGCGGGCGTAGCGGTAGGCCGCATCGGTGATGCTTGCGGCGGCACCTTCGGCGAGCAGGAAGCCGAGTGGATCGCCCTCGGCGAGGATCGACCGGTCGAGCTGGCCTTGGTCGACCAGCTTCGCGAATACCGCGCGGCGGTAGGCGGCGTTGCTGAAGATGTTGCGGACCACGAACATCAGCAGGGTGCCGATCCCCCGTTGGTGCGTCACCGGGAAGATGTTCCGGCGCGCACCCTGGTTCATCAGGCTGTAGGCCAGCATGATCACCTCCCACGGCGGCTCGTGCACCGCCTGGGCGAGCATCGTCTGCTCGGGATCGTTCGGCCCCGTCTCGGTGATGCCGACATGGCGCACCTTGCCCTGGTCCTTGAGCTTCAGCAGGGCGGGCGCCAGAACGTCGCGATGGTGACCGTACGCCGCCGGGCTGACGGCATGGAAATGGAAGATGTCGACATGGTCGAGGCCCAGCCGCTTCAGCCCGGCCTCGACCTTTCCGGTGACGGTCGCGGCGGTATCGTCGCTGCCCCGGAAGATCGCCTTGGTCGAGATCACCAGCTTGTCGCGATCGTAGGGGCGGATCGCAGCGCCGACGATTTCCTCGGTACCGTAGACGCCGGCGGTGTCGATGAAGTTGACGCCGAGATCGATCGCGGTGCGCACGATGGCGATCGACTCTTCGACGCTGGCCCCGCTGCCCTGGCCCAGCCGGCTGTTGCCGCCGCAGCCGAGGCCCGCGACGCTGACCGTGAGCCCTGTGTTTCCGAGAGGCCTGTATTCCATGCTGGTCCTCAAACCTCTTCTGCTGGAGGCGCGCCACTCCAGTGGCGCGTCATGGAGTGCTGCAGTAGCAA
>CAMFJT010000285.1 GCA_945957125.1 uncultured Rhodospirillales bacterium
CCCCGGTGTGGGGGGTGGGGGGGGTTCTTGCCGGGGCGTGGGGGGGGGGGTCGTGTTCCCGCGGCGGGGGCGCCCCCCCCCCCCCCCCCGGCCCGCCCCCCCCCCCCCCCCCGAAGACGGGGGAGGGGATCGAAGGGCGGCTGGTTTATCGCGAGAACCTGGGGTCGGACCTGTTCCTGCATGTCGAGGTGCCGGGCCTTGCCACGCCGCTGATCGCGCGCGCCGATCCCGTTGCAGGAGAGCCGTTCTCCATCGGCGACACCGTCGTCCTCGCGGTCGATCCCCGCCATGCCCTGCTGTTCGACGCCGACGGAAGGCGGGTCCGGCCATGAACGGCCGCGGCTCCGTCATGCTGCTTACCGCGCCGGCGCTGGTGCTGATGGCGGTGTTCCTGATCGGGCCGCTGCTCGCCGTTATCGCGCTCAGCTTCACCAACTACCAGCTCGGCGCGCCCAGCCTGTCGTTCGTCGGCTTCGCCAACTACATCGAGATGACCGAGGACGAGACCGTCCGCATCTCGCTCGCCAACACGCTGATCTATGTCGGCGTCGTGGTGCCGGCTTCCGTCGCGCTCGGTCTGGGGGCGGCGCTGCTGATCGAGGCCGACCCGTCGCTGCGCGGCTTCTATCGGGCGTCGTATTTCCTGCCGGTGATGGCGACGCTGATCGCCATGGCGATCGTGTGGGAGTTCATGCTCGATGCCCGCTGCGGCGCCGTGAACATGCTGCTGAAGGCGATCGGCCTCGGCCCCTACGACTTCCTGCACGACCGCAAGCTGGTGCTGTTCACCCTGTGCGGCATCGGCGTGTGGCAGAGCGTCGGCTTCAACATGGTGCTGTTCATGGCGGGACTGACCGCCGTGCCGCGCGAGCTCTACGAGGCCGCGGCAATCGACGGCGCGGGCCGAGGCTTCGAACGCTTCAAGCTGGTCACCTGGCCGATGCTCGGGCCCGTCACCCTGTTTACCGTGGTGGTCACCGCGATCCGCGCCTTCCAGGTGTTCGACACGGTGCAGGTGCTGACCGACGGCGGTCCGAACAAGGCCTCCGAGGTGCTGCTGCACACGATCTACGCCGAGGCGTTCAACTTCTTCCGCAACGGCTACGCCGCGGCCCTGGTCGTGGTGTTCCTGCTCTTCATCATGGCGCTGTCGGCGGTGCGGCTGTTCGTGCTCGACCGCAAAGCGAGCCGGCCATGAGCGGCCCGCGGCTCGGGCCGATCGGGCGCGTGCTGCGCCATCTCGTGCTGATGACCGGCACGGTGGCGATGCTCGGCCCGTTCGTCGTCATGCTGATGACCTCGTTCAAACCCAAGGACGAGATCTTCGCGCCCACCTTCCACCTTCTGCCGCAGCGCTGGGGCGGCACGGAAAACTACGCCACGGCGCTGACCCAGGTGCCGCTGCTGCATTTCCTGCTCAACGGCGCGATCGTCACGGCGGCGATCTTCCTGCTGCAGGTGCTGGTCAACGTTCCCGCCGCCTATGCGCTGGCCAAGCGCCGCTTCCGCGGCCGCGACACGATGTTCGCCACGGTGCTGGTCTGCCTGCTGATCCCATACCAGGTGGTCGCGCTGCCGATCTACATCCTGTTCTTCAGCACCGGCATCCTAAACACCTATGCCTCGCTGGTGCTGCCGTTCACCATCTCGGTGTTCGGCATCTTCCTGATGCGGCAGTTCTTCCTCGGCGTGCCGGACGATTTGATCGACGCGGCGCGGATCGACGGCATGAGCGAATACCGCATCGTGTGGGGCGTCATGGCGCCGACCGCGATGCCGGCGCTGGTCGCCTTCGGCATCTTCTCGCTGGTGGCGCACTGGAACGACTATTTCTGGCCGCTCATCGCCGTCGCGCGCGAGGAGCTCTACACGCCGCCGATGGGCATCGCCTTCCTGAAGCTGAACGGCGAGGGCACCGCCTACGGGCCGCTGATGGCGGCGGCCACCATCGTCATCACGCCATTGGTGCTGGCCTTCCTCGTGGCGCAGCGGCGCTTCATCGAGGGCATCACCTTCACGGGCCTCAAGGGCTGACAAGAGGGAGACACGGGACATGAGACTGACGAGAAGAGCCGCTACCGCGGGTGCGCTGGCGATGCTGGGGACGGGCCCCGCGCTCGCCCAGGCCAAGAGCACGGTCACCGTCCAGTATCCGCTGGGCTTCATCTTCGACAAGGTGTTCGCCGAGCTGAAGACCGAGTTCGAGAAGGCCAATCCGGACATCACGGTCAAGTACCTGCCGGCCTACAAGGAATACGAGGACGGCGCGCAGACCGCGCTGCGCGGTGCCGTCACCAAGCAGCTCCCCGACGTCTCGCTGCAGGCGATCAACCTCCAGCGCCTGTTCGTCGACCGCAAGATCGCCGTCGATCTCTCGCCGTTCATTGCCAAGGAGAAGGACTGGGAGGGCCAGGGCTTCGCCAAGTCGATGATGGCGCTCGGCACTTACGGCGGGAAGCCCTACGGTCTCGCCTTCGCCGCGTCGACGCCGATCGTCTATATCAACGACGACCTGGTCACGAAGGCGGGCGGCGATCCGGCCAAGTTTCCGACGACCTGGGATGGCATTTTCGAGCTGTCGCAGAAGATCGCCAAGCTGGGCGACGGCAATATCGGCTTCTTCCATTCGTGGGCGATCACCGGCAACTGGATGTGGCAGGCGCTGGTGTTCAGCCACGGCGGCAAGATGATGAGCGACGACGAGAAGTCTGTCGCTTTCGACCAGGAGCCGGGCAAGAAGTCGATCGGCCTGATGGGCCGCATGGTGCGCGAGGGCGGCATGCCCGACCTGACGCCCGAGGCGAGCCGCGCGGCGTTCTTCTCCGGCAAGCTCGGCATCTGGACCGAATCGACCTCGCTGCTGCGCGTCGCGGACGAGGGTGTCGCCGGCAAGTTCAAGTGGCGCACTGTCCGCTTCCCCGTGCCCGGCCCCGATGCCCGGCTGCCGACCGGCGGCGCGGCGGCGATGATGTTCGCCACCGATCCTGCGCAGCAGGCCGTGGCCTGGAAGTTCATGAAGTTCATCACCGGCGCGCAGGGCGCCACGATCATGGTCAAGGGCACCGGCTACATGCCGCCGAACGCATTGCCGGCCAACGATCCGGCGATGCTCAAGGCCTTCTACGCCGAGAAGCCGAATCACCTGACGTCCCTCAGCCAGCAGCCGCTGATGACGGCGTGGTATGCCTTCCCGGGCGAGAACAACCTCAAGATCATCCAGGTGATCAAGGACCGCCTGCAGACCGTGGTCGACAAGTCGGCCGCGCCCGAGGCGGCGCTGACGGCGATGGCGGCCGACGTGACCAAGCTTCTGCCGAAGTAGGGGCGGCGCTGGAAAAGCCCGTCGTCCCGACCGAAGCCGAGCGGAGCGAGGCGTAGAGGAGGGAGCTGCTCATGCAACGTCGGCCAGCGTGAGGAGGTCCCTCGGCTACGCTTCGCTCCGCTCGGGACGACGGGGAAGGGGCCGAAGCGCGGCCAGCCGGTCGATCTCGCGCCAGAAGCTGGCGATTGTCTCGTCGACGATCTGCTGCACCGATTTCAGCTCGTGGATCAGCCCGGCGCTCTCGCCCGCCGCGCCCGAGGTGTTGTCGACGTCGCCCTGGACGTAGAGCATGTCGAGCGTCGCATTGCGCGGCAGGCGCTCGCGCGTGCCCGCGGCGACTTCGACCGAGTACGGTGTTCGCAGGCCGCGCGAGCGGGCGCGCGGCGGGTTGTCGGTCATGATCGTGCCGGTCAGAGGCGCGGCAACGATCGCGTTCTTGTAGTTGACGTGCACCGGACTCTCGAACGAGGCGACGAAACGCGTGCCCATGGTGACGCCTTCGGCGCCCAGCGCAAAAGCCGCCGCCATGCCGCGCCCGTCGACGATGCCGCCCGCCGCCACGATCGGCACGTCGACCGCCTCGCGCACCGCCTGCAGCAGCGCGAAGGTGTGGACCTCCTCGGGATTGCGGATGCCGGCGCTTTCCGCGCCCTCGACGATCAGCCCATCGACGCCCGCATCGACCGCCTTCTGCGCTCCGCGCAGGGTGGCGGTGGCGTGATAGACGGTGACGCCCGCCGCTTTGAGCATCTTCGTGTAGCGCGTCGGATCGCCCGCCGAGGTGGTGACGAAGTGGATGCCCTGGCCGAGCAGCCAGTCGATGATCGCCTTCTCCTCGGCCGGGTCCATCTGCAGGTAGCGGATCGGCAGGTTCACCCCGAACGGCGCGTTGGTGGCGGCGCGGATGGTGGCGAACTCCTTCTTCGTCACCGTAAGGTCGCGGATCGAGTTCTCGAGCAGGCCCATGGCGCCTGCCTTCGATACCGCCGTCACCAGCGGGGCGCGGGCGATCCAGGTCATCGGCGACTGGAAGATTGGATAGCGCGAGCGTGTGTGGGCCGTGACCCGATTGCCGTCGAACATGGCGACGGTCCTAGCACAGGCGCGGCGGGCGGTCGCGGGCGGCGGGTCGTCAGGCGTACCGGGCGAAATTGGTCGCATCCCGCGGCGTTGGCGAGTTGCCCGGCACCCCCTAGGATGTGGCCGGGTGGACTTGGGATGAAATTGGGTTGAAGCTGGGGGGCACAATGAGCCTGTCTGTAGCGTCGATCGAAGGTGGGGGCCTGCGCCCTCGCCTCGCGGTGCGGTAGCACTCTTGCCGAGCGATATCATCCTGCGGGGCGAGGACGCTCTGCCCGACCATCTGGCCGCCCTGCTGCAGGAGCCGCCCTCCGACGGTATCTGGCATCTGCCGGGCCGCCCGCCGCCGCCCGATCCCGGCTTCATGCAGCGCGTCATGCGCGCATTGCGGGCCGTCGTGGGCCGCAGACCGGAGACGGCGTCCGACGAGCCCGCGCAGGGCGAGAGGCGGTTCGGGTTGTGGTTGACCGGGGAGCATCTCCTGCTGGCCGACGGCCATCGTCCCCGCGCCGTCCGGCGCGCGGACATTGTCGGCGTGCTGACGCGGCACTCCAGCCGGCGCAACCGCGACTTGCTGGTGTTCGAGCTCGAGGAGGGCCAGCTCGACATACCGATCGACTGGCTCGACGGCTGGGAAGGCCGGCACGAGGCGCTGAAGGGCGAGGTCGAACGTCGTCTCACGATGCCGAGTGTGCGGACCGACGCGCTGGAGATCTTCGCGGCCAATCGGGAGTTCGACGGCTTCGTGCGCTGGCTTGACACCGAGGTCCGGCGCCTGCAGCCCGATGCCGATGGCCGCGCGCAGCTTCTCGAGCTGACCGCCGTCGCGCTTTCGACGTGGCCGGACGACGCCCGCCGCGCTCCGGCGGAGCTGTTCCTGGCCGGCGAGCGCGATGGTGACGGTCGGCCCGGCTTCGCCCGCGACGATGCCTCTGCGCTGCTGCCGCTTTGCCGCACCGCGACCTTCGATGCGGCGAGGCACCTGCCGGACGCCACCGCGGTCGCCGATTGCGCGATGACCTTTCGCGACGTCCCGCTCAGCGGCATCGAGATCGACGGCAAGCTGGGCGACAGGGCCTTCGAGGCGTTTCTGATCTGGGCCGGCACCAAGCCCCTGACCGCGCTGGCCATGGACGGCGCAAACGAAAGGCAGCGCGCCCGGCTGGCCGAGTTCAAGCGCGAGCACGGCCTGGCGTAAGCACTATGCCCGCGTCGGGCGTTCGAGCCCGAGAAGGTCGCGCAGCGTGCCGCCTTCATAGTCGCGACGGAACAGGCCGCGCTCCTGGAGGATCGGCACGACCGTGTCGACGAAGTCGTCGAAGTTCTCGTGGAACCACGGCGGCATGACGTTGAAGCCATCGGCCGCGCGCTCGGTGAACCAGTGCTCCAGCGTGTCGGCGATCGTTACTGGAGAGCCGCACAGCACCCAGTGGCCGCGTGCGGCGGCATTGAGGTTGTAAAGATCGCGCAGCGTCAGACCGTCGCGCCGCGCCTTCTCGAGCAGGACGCGCGCGAAGGTCTGGCTGAACTCGGTCTGCGGCAACTCGGGGACCGGCCCGTCGAAGTCGTATGGCGTCATGTCGAAGCCCAGCCGGTCGGTCAGGAGCTGCAGGCCGTTGTGGGAGTCGACGAACGACTGCAGGACGGCAAGCTTCTCACGTGCCTCCCGGTCGGTGCGGCCGACCACCGGCATCACCCCCGGCAGCATGGTGAGCCGGTCGGGTGAGCGGCCGAAGGCTGGCATTCGTTCCTTGACGGCCCTGTAGGCGGCCTTCGATTCCTCGATGTCCTGGGTCACGGTGAAGACCACGTCGGCGGTGCGCGCCGCCAGGGCCTGCCCCGCGGCTGAGCCGCCGGCCTGCAGCACGATCGGCCGGCCTTGCGGCGCGCGACCGATATTGACCGGGCCCTTCACCTTGAAATGCCGGCCCACATGATCGATCGGACGCAGCTTCGCCGGGTCGAGATAGACACCCGTGGCGCGGTCGGCGACCAGTGCGTCGTCGTCCCAGGCGTCCCACAGTCTCGTCACCACTTCGATGAACTCTTCGGCCCGGGCATAGCGCTCGGCGTGGGCCGGCAGCGCCTTGTCGAAGTTGGCGCCCGCTGCCGGATTGGTGGTGGTCACCGCATTCCAGGCGGCGCGTCCGCCGCTGATGCGGTCGAGCGAAGCGAAGGCGCGGGCGGTGCTCCACGGATCGCCGTAGGTCGTCGACGCGGTCGCGCCGAGCCCGATATGCTTCGTGGTCATTGCCAGCGCTGCCATCATGGTGAGCGGCTCGAGTCGCAGCGTGTAGGACGGGTGCGAGCCGGGATCGGCGTAGAGGTTGTCGCCCATGAAGATCAAGTCGAACCGTCCGCGCTCGGCGGTGCGCGCGATCCGCTGGATGGCGCCCAGATCGGAGAAGTCCGTCACCGCGCCCGGCCAGCGCCAGCCCGCGATGTGGCTCCCGGTGCCCAGGATGAACAGGCCGAGATGCATCTGGCGCGGCAACGATCCCAATGTGACGATTCCCTTCATTCCCCTTCCCCGTCTTCGGGTGAGGTGGCCGCGTCTT
>CAMFJT010000286.1 GCA_945957125.1 uncultured Rhodospirillales bacterium
TGCGCTCCTCAGGGTGAGGTGATTGGGTAGCGGGACCGCTATGATCCAATGTCCGTTAATAAATTCACAACCTCGGAGTGGCGCGGTCCCAGCGAGGCATACGGCCTTCGAGGTTGATCGCCCGCAGGATCTGCTGGAAGCGGGGATGGCCGTGGAGCGGGCGGAAGCATGGGCTCTGGCCGGTGAAGAACAGGTAGGTCGTGCGCGCCCGCACGCAGTGCTCCAGCGCATCGAGCGCGCGGTCGGGCTCTCCCGCCGCCATCCATTGCATCGCCGCGCCCTCCCAGCGATTGGTCCGTTCGAGCAGGGCGATCCACAGCGTCATGGCGGTCTTCCAGCCCTGGCTGCGCAGCATCTCCTCGACCTGTTCCGCGAGCCCCTGCGCGATGCTCAGCCCGCGCAGCGTGGCGAGGCGTTCGACCATCGCCTCGTCGTGGCGGCCGAGCTGGTCGAGGATCAGCATGCGGCCGTAATGCGCGCGCGGCGCGCCTGGAACGATCTTCAGGCTCTCGTTCACGGCATCGAGCGCCTTCTCGCCCTCCCCCGCCATCCAGTAGGCGATGCCGAGATGCTGCAGCGTCTCGACCTGCCGCGGATCGAGCTGGCGTGCCTTCTCCATCGTCTCGATCGCCTCGTCGTGCCGGCCCATCGCGCTCAGGAACTCGCCGAAGGTGGCGAGCGCTTCGACCGAGCTGCCGTTGAGCGCGACGGCATGCTCGAGGTCCGCCTCGGCGCCGTCCCAGTCCCAGTCGTGCTCCATCTTGACCCGCCCGAGCGCCGCCCAGGCCTCGGCCAGCGTATCGTCGAGGGCGAGCGCGCGTTCGGCCGAGCGCCGCGCCATCGGCATCGCCTCGTCGACCGGCAAGGGCCGCAGCATCGCGGTCGAGGCCATCAGCAGGTAGGTCGAGGCCAGTCCGGCATGGGCCATCGCATAGTCGGGATCGAGCACCAGCGCCTGCTCGAACAGGGTCAGCGCCTTGAACAGCGGCAGGCGCGTGAAGGGCTTGAGATGGGCGCGCGCCTGGAGCTGCACGAAATACGCCTCAGACACCCGCGGGCGATAGCTGCGCAGGTCCGGCGCGACGGCGGGTGGCTGCGGCAGCGAGGTCGCGACCCATTGTGCGATCGCGTCCTGCAGCCCGGCGCCATCGGCCTGGGCGTGATCGAACTGCTCGCTGCGCCGCGTTCGTCCGCTCGCCACGTCGATCAGCCGCGCCGAGACGCGAATCTGCCCGTCGTTGCGCTGCACCGCCCCTTCGAGCAGATAATCGAGCCCCAGCGAGCGCGCCCCCGCGAGATCGTCGACCGCACCGACCGGTGACACGGCGAGGCCGGGCATCGCCCCGAGGGCCGTGGTCAAGGCATCGGCGATGCCGACGCCCAGATGCGCATCGGCATCGTCCGGGCTGGCGGTGGCGAAGGGGCTGACCGCGACCGGCCGGGCTTCAATGGACGCCGCCGACGCCACCTCGTCCCGCGCGAGCACGTGCACGGGAACGGACAGGCGATAGCCGGCCCCCGTCACCGTCTCGATGCAGCCCGCCGCCGCGCCGCCGCCGAGTGCCTTGCGCAAGGTCGAGACATGCACCGTGAGCGTGCGGTCCTCGACCACGACCCGAGGCCACAGCCGCTCGCGGAAAGTCTCGTAGGGAACCAGCCGGCCGCGCGCCTCGGCCAGCAGCAGGAGGATCTGCCAGGCCTTCTTCGGAATCGCGATCTGCCGGCCCTCGCAGGTCAGCCGGCGCTCCGTCGGCTCCAGGACGAACGAACCGAACGCATAAAGCGTCATGGCGACCCTATACCTACCCTGTCTGCCCGATCTTGATCATTTCTTGATGCCTGCATCTACCCGTGCTGAAGCATCCTAGCCAACGGGTTGGGGGCTGTCTCCGGGGGTGGGAAACGATGGTGTGGGGTGGAGTCTCAGCAAGGTGGAAGCGGTCCCTATGGGCCTGGGTCGCCCTGCTTTGCTGGGCCCCGCTCATCGTCGAGAGCGCCGCCGCGCAAGGCTTGCCGGACCGGCCGGTCGCCGCCGTCAGCGGCAATCCGGGGGCGACGAACTTCTCGACCGGCACCGGCCTGCTCGGCCATCTGCTCGGCCTGCGTGACGAATGGGGCGTCAGGCTGGGCGGGCTCTGGCTGGCCGACGCCAACGTCGTCGCGGCGGGCGGCGCTCAGCCCGGCGCGTGGAGCGCCAACAGCGCGCTGTTCGTCAGCCTGCAGGTCGACGCCGAGAAGCTCGTCAACTGGCGGGGCGCGATGTTCGGCGTCGAGTTCCTCCAGCTCAACGGGGCGAACACCAACGGCCAGGCCGGCGTCGTGGCGGGCTACAACGCGCTGGTCGGCGCGCCGCCGTTCAACCGCAGCGAGCTGTTCGAGGCCTGGTACCTGCAGGAGATCGTCAAGGACGTGCTGAAGGTGCGGATCGGCCGCAGCGCGCCGACCTACGATTTCGGCAACGTGCTGCGGCCGGTCAAGTTCGTCGACGACACGCAGAACATCCCTGCCGTCAGCGGCCTGCTGTTCACGCCCGTCTTCGTCAACACCTCGATGCTGGTGGCGATGCCCGGCTACTACAACCCGGGCAACGGCGTGACGGTCAACTTCACGCCGGGCAAGTCCTTCTACCTCAATCTCGGCGCCTACGACGGCAACAACGCGCGCGGCATCCAGAGCGGCCTCAACCCGCCGATGTTCAACGGCTACTGGTTCACCATCGGCGAGATCGGCACCAACTGGGTGCTCGGCGATTCCAACCATCCCGGGCAGCTCGGCCTCGGCCTGTGGCGCCAGACCGGGCAGATCACGGGCGCCGGCGTCACTGAGGACGGCTTCGGCGGCTTCTACGCCTTCGCCTCGCAGCGCGTCGCCTCCGGCGTGAACGCGGCCGTGCCGAAGTCCTCGGTATCGGTGTTCTTCCAGGTCGGCGCCAACAGCTCGCGGACGCTTCCCGTCCAGCAATATTACGGCGGCGGCATCACCGGCTTCGGCCTGATCGCCGGCCGTGCGCTCGATTCGATGGGCATGGGCGTCGGCGTCTCGCGCCTCAACCCGGCCCTGTTCGACCGTCCCGCCGAGGTCATGCTGCAGGCCTACTACCAGGCCCACCTGTTCGGCGCGACTTTCCTGCAGCCCACCGTCAGCTACATTCCCACACCAGGCCTATCGTCCGCGACGCCCGGCGCGCTCGCGCTGACGATGCGGCTTACTGTGCTGTTCTGAGGAACCTGACGATGAGCGAACGCCCCTCCCGTGGCCTCGTGGCCCTGCTGCTGGCGGTGGTCCCGTTCGCCCAGATCCCGCTCGACGCCTATACGCCGGGGCTGCCGCAGATGGTGCGCGATCTCGGCGCCGACAACGCCGCCGTCCAGAACACCGTTACCGCCTACATGCTGGGCATGAGCGTGGCGCTCGTGCCGATCGGGCTGCTGGCCGATGCGCTGGGACGCAAGCGCGTGCTGATCGCCGGCATGGCCCTGCTGATCGTCATGAGCGTCGGCTGTGCCATGGCGACCGGCATCGAGGTCATGCTGGCGCTGCGCTTCCTGCAGGGCATCGGCGGCGCGGCCTGCCAGGTCATCAGCTACAGCATCGCCGCCGACCGCTTCCGCGACCGCGAGCTCACCGCCGTATCCGGCCTGCTCGGCGCCGCCTGGGGCATGGCGCCGTTGCTCGCGCCGGCGGCGGGCGGCTTCCTCGTCCAGTTCGCCTCCTGGCGGATGGTCTTCCTCGTGCTCGCCGGCGCCGCGGCCGTCGTGCTGGTGGCGGTGGTCTTCCTGCTTCCGGAAACCCTTGCGGCCGACCGCCGCCAGCGAATCGATCTCGGTCGCACCGCCCGGGTCGCACGGCACGCGCTGGGCGACCGCCGCTTCCTCGGCTTCACCCTGATCTTCGCCGCGATGGCCAGCACCCAGATGGTGCTCGGCGTGGTGGCGCCGTTCCTCTACCAGGAGCAGATCGGCCTCTCGCCCAGCGCCTACGGCCTCGTCGCGCTGTTCCTCGGCGCCATGAACCTGCTGGGCGAGCTCGGCTGCACGGCGCTCGCCACGCGCGTCGCACCGCGACCGCTGGCTTTCGGCGCCTTTGTCGTCTTCGCGGCCGGCACCGCCGTCCTGCTCGGCGGCGGGCTGCTGCTGGGATCGAACTTCTGGGCACTGACGCTGGCCGGTGCGCTGATCCTGATCGGCTCGGCCACCCTCTGTCCCATGATGTACGGTATGGCGCTGGGCCGCTTCGACGGCAATTTCGGCCTGCTCGGCGGCCTCACCAGCACGATCTGCTACCTCGCAGTGAGCGCGACCATGGCGGTCGCCGCCGCCCTTCCCGAATCGACCCCCGTGCCGCTCGGCTGGCTCTATGCCGGGCTCGGGATCTTCACCCTGCTGCTGCTGCTCGTGGCCGTGCCCCGGGACGGCAGCGATACTTTCCAACAGGAGGCCAAGCAAACATGAGCGCCATCGGAATCCGCGGCACCTTCTTCGACTTCGTCGACGATCCCTGGAAGCACGTCGGCAAGGAGCACGAGGCCGCACGCTTCCATGCCGACGGCCTGCTGGTCGTCGAGGACGGCAAGATCACCGACTTCGGCGCCTACGACGCGGTGGCCAAGCGGCACCAGGGTCTCTCCGTCACGCACATCACCGACCGCATCGTCGTGCCGGGCTTCATCGACGGGCACATCCATTTCCCGCAGACCCGCGTGCTCGGCGCATTCGGCCAGCAGCTCCTGCCGTGGCTGCAGAACTGGGTCTTCCCGGAGGAGATGAAGTACGCCGACCGCGCCTACGCCAAGGACGGCGCGAAGCGCTTCTTCGACAACCTGCTGGCCTGCGGCACGACGACCTGCCAGGCCTTCACCTCGAGCTCCCCGGTCTCGACGGAAGAGCTGTTCGACGAGGCCGCGCGGCGCAACATGCTGACCATCGCGGGCCTGACCGGCATCGACCGGCACGCACCCGAGAAATTCCTCAATACGCCCGAGCAGTTCTACGCCGAGAGCAAGCGGCTGATCGAGCGCTACCACGGCAAGGGCCGCAACCTCTACGCCATCACGCCGCGCTTCGCCTTCGGCTCCTCGCCGGCGCTGATGGAGGCATGCGAGCGGCTGAAGCGCGAATATCCCGACTGCTGGGTGAACACGCATGTCTCGGAGAATCCGGCCGAGGTGCGCGGCGTGCTGGCCGAGCACGGCGACTGCGCCGACTATCTCGGCATCTACGAGAAGTACAAGCTGGTCGGGCCGAAGTTCTCCGGAGGCCACGGCGTATGGCTGTCCGACGACGAGTTCCGTCGCCTGTCGCGCACCGGCGGGGCGATCACCTTCTGCCCGTGCTCCAACCTCTTCCTCGGCAGCGGCCTGTTCCGGCTCGGCCGCGCCACCGATCCCAAGGCGCGCGTGAAGCTGACCTGGGGCACCGACATGGGCGGCGGCAACCGCTTCTCGATGATCGCTGTGCTCGACGAGGCCTACAAGGTCGGCATGTGCAACAACACGATGCTCGACGGCAGCATCGACCCCGCGCGGCAGGACCTGGCCGAATCCGAGCGCAACAAGGTCTCGCCCTATCGCGGCTTCTGGTCGGTGACGCTGGGCGGCGCGGAGGGCCTCTACATCGACGACAAGGTCGGCAACTTCACGCCCGGCAAGGCGGCCGACTTCGTCGCGCTCGACTGGACCGCCGGACCGCCGGGCACCGAATGGCACCAGTCGCTGGTGGTCGGCGACGGCGGACCGAAGGACATGGAGCAGGCCGCCAACCTGCTGTTCGGCATCATGATGGTGGGCGACGAGCGCGCCGTCGACGAAACGTGGGTGATGGGCAAGCGGCTCTACAAGAAGGCCTGAGGGAGCGACCGCGATGGCCGCCAAGACCCCCGTGGCGCTGGTCGTCCAGCGCCGCGTCCGCGACGACGCCGGCGACACGTTCTCCCTGTGGGAGGCGCGTGTCGGCGCGCGTCTCAAGAGCTGGCCGGGCTTCGTCTCGCAGGAAGCCGCGCCACCCTCGCCGCCGGTCAATGTCGACTGGACGATCGTCCAGCATTTCACCGACGCCGAGGCCGCGCGCGGCTGGCTGCAGAGCCCCGACCGCGCCGCCCTGGTCGAGGAGATCCGCGACCTTCTGATCGGCCCCGAGGAGGTCCACCTCTTCCCCGAGGTCGGCGAGCGGCCCGCCCGCGTGTCATCGGTGATGATCACCTACCAGGTGCCGGCCGGCGAGGAAGCCGAATTCCTGAAGTGGCAGCGCCGCATCCAGGTCGCCCAGACGAAGTTCCCGGGCTTCGTGCGCCACAAGATCGAGCGCCCGGTGCCCGGTGTGCACGACGACTGGATGATCGTGCTGAGCTTCGACAGCGAGGAGCATCTTCAGGGCTGGCTCGACTCGGCCGAGCGCAAGGCGCTGATCGACGAAGGCGGCCGCTTCGGCGACAGGTTCAAGGTCCGCCATACCAACCACGGCTTCGATTTCTGGTTCCCGGGCGGCAGCGGCGCACCCTCGATGGATTCGCACGGCATCTTCAAGAGCAACCTGCTCGTCCTGCTGATGCTCTACCCGATCGTGTTCCTGTGGAACTACCTGGTCGACGGCCCCTTCATCCAGGGCTGGGCCGGCGTGCCGTTCTGGATGGCGCTGTTCATCGGCAACGTGTTCAGCACCCAGCTGCTCGGCTACCTGGCGGCGCCGTGGATCTTCAAGATGTTCGACTGGTGGATGCCGTCGGACGCGACGATGGCGCGCCAGGTCGGCGGCTACGCGATCCTGGCGGTGCTGTTCGCGCTGTCGATGGCGCTCTACGCCTGGCTGCTCCACCACCCGCTCTGAAGCGCCGTCGTCTTGCGGGAGCGCGGGCGTGCCCCCCCCCCCCGAGACCCACCCGGGGGGGGGGCCCCCCCCCCGCCACAGCCCCCGGCGGTTTTAGCGGGGGGGTGGTGTAAAGCCACCCGGGGTA
>CAMFJT010000287.1 GCA_945957125.1 uncultured Rhodospirillales bacterium
AGATTCGCCTTAGTCTCGTGGGCTCGGAGATGTGTATAAGAGACAGCCACGGAGTGGCGCGGTCCCAGCGAAGATGATCGTCTACGTCATCCGCCGCCTGATGCAGGCGGGGCTGGTCATGGTCGTGATGTCGATGCTGGTCTTCGCCGGCATCTACCTGATCGGCGATCCGGTCGCGATGATGATCAGCCCCGACGCCAGCGAGCTGGAACGCGAGGCGGTACGCAAGACGCTCGGCCTCGACCTGCCGATGTGGCGCCAGTACCTCGTGTTCGTGAACGACGCCCTGCACGGCAATTTCGGCAAGAGCTTCCTGGCCGGCCAGCCGGCGATGGGGCTGATCTTCGAGCGCTTTCCCGCCACGCTCGAGCTCGCCTTCGCCTCGCTCGTGCTGTCGCTGGCGATCGGCCTGCCGATGGGCGTCTATGCCGGGCTGCGGCCCCATACGCCGGGCTCGAAGGCGATCATGACCGGCTCGATCCTAGGCTTCTCGCTGCCCAACTTCTGGGTCGGGCTGATGCTGATCATGGTCTTCGCCGTGCTGCTGCCCGACCGGATCCCGTGGTGGCCCCGCCTGCCCGCCTCGGGCCGCGGCGCCACCGTCGACGTGCTCGGCATGAAGCTCTCCTTCCTCACCGCCGACGGGCTGCTGCACCTGCTGCTGCCGGCGGTCACGCTCTCGCTCTACAAGGGCGCGCTGATCGTGCGCCTGGCCCGCGCCACCGCGCGCGAGGTGCTGCCGATGGACTACGTGAAGTTCGCCCGCGCCAAGGGGCTCGGCGAACGGCGCATCGTGGGCGTGCACGTGCTGAAGAACATCATGATCCCGATCGCCACGGTGAGCGGGCTCGAATTCGGCCAGACCGTCGCCTTCGCCGTGGTCACCGAGACGATCTTCTCCTGGCCGGGTGTCGGCAAGCTGCTGATCGATTCGATCCTCCTGCTCGACCGGCCGGTGGTGGTCGCCTACCTCGTGGTCATCGTCTTCTTCTTCGTGCTGCTCAACCTCGCGGTCGACCTGCTGTACTCGGTGCTCGACCCGCGCGTGCGCCTCGAAAGCCGCGGCTCATGAGCGAGGCCGCGCTCGACCCGGTCGCCGCCCCGCCGGTGCAGTCGCCGTTCCGGCGCATCGTCTCGGACTTCTGCGAGAACCGGCTGGCGGTCTTCGGGCTCCTTCTCGTCGTGCTCTCCGCGTTCGTGGCGATCTTCGCGCCCTGGATCTCGCCGCAGGATCCGTTCGACATCGGCGCGCTCGACCTGCTCGACGCCAAGTCGCCGCCCGGCACCGTCTCGGGCGACGGCAAGATGACCTACTGGCTGGGCACCGACGGCCAGGCCCGCGACATGATGTCGGCGATCTTCTACGGCATGCGCATCAGCCTGTTCGTCGGCGCCGTCTCGGTCGTGGCGGCGCTGGCGATCGGCATCGTGGTCGGGCTCGTGGCGGCCTATGCCGGCGGCAGGACCGACGCCTTCCTGATGCGGACGGTCGACATCATGCTGTCCTTCCCGGCGATCCTGGTGGCGCTCATCCTGCTGTCGATCCTCGGCAAGGGCATCGACAAGGTTCTGGTCGCGCTGATCCTGGTGCAATGGGCCTATTTCGCCCGCGCCGCGCGCAGCGCCGCGCTGGTCGAGCGCAACAAGGAATATGTCGAGGCGGCGACCTGCCTGGCGCTGCCGGCGTGGCGCATCGTGTTCCGTCACATGCTGCCCAACTGCATGCCGTCGCTGATCGTGATTGCCACCATCACGCTCGCGCGCGCCATCGCGCTCGAGGCGACGCTCTCTTTCCTCGGCGTCGGCGTGCCGGTGACGCAGCCGTCGCTCGGCATGCTGATCTCCAACGGTTTCGAGTTCCTGCTCTCGGGCGCCTACTGGATCAGCTTCTTTCCCGGCGTGGCGCTGGCCATCGCCATCGTCGGCATCAATCTCGCGGGCGATCACCTGCGCGACGTGCTCAACCCGCGGAACCTGCGATGAGCGCCACGCTCGCCGTCCGCGACCTGCGCACGCATTTCTTCACCAAGGAAGGCGTGGCCAAGGCCGTCGACGGGGTCGATTTCGACGTGGCGCCGGGCGAGATCCTGGGGCTGGTGGGCGAATCGGGCTCGGGCAAGACCGTGACCGGCTTTTCCATCCTGGGCCTGATCGATCCGCCGGGCCGCATCGTGGAGGGCAGCTCGATCCGGCTCGAGGGCGAGGAGCTGACGACGGCCTCGCCCGAGCGGCTGCGCGCCATCCGCGGCGCGGAGATCGCCATGATCTTCCAGGACCCGATGATGACCCTCAATCCGGTCCTGCGGATCGACACGCAGATGGTCGAGACCGTGCAGGCGCACGCCACCGTGAGCCGCGCCGAGGCGCTGGCCCGTGCGCGCGCCGCGCTGGTGCGGGTCGGTATCGCCTCGCCCGACGAGCGGCTGCGCGCCTATCCGCACCAGTTCTCCGGCGGCATGCGCCAGCGCGTGGCGATCGCGATCGCCCTGCTGCACAAGCCGAAAGTGATCGTGGCCGACGAGCCGACCACCGCGCTCGACGTCACCATCCAGGGCCAGATCCTCTTCGAGGCGCAGCGGCTCTGCCGCGAGTCGGGCACGGCGATGATCTGGGTGACGCACGATCTCGCGGTCGTGGCCGGCCTCGCCGACCGCATCGCCGTGATGTATGCCGGCCGCATCGTGGAGACCGGGCGGACCGCCGACGTGATCGAGCGGCCGATGCACCCCTATACCAAGGGCCTGATCGGCTCGGTGCCGTCGCAGAACACACGCGGCCACAAGCTGACCCAGATCCCGGGCATGACGCCGTCGCTGCTCAAGCTGCCGCGCGGCTGCGCCTTCAAGGCGCGTTGCCCGATCGCGATCGACCGATGCAACGAGATGCCGGCGCTGGAAGAGCACCAGCCCGGCCACCACGCGCGCTGCTGGCGCGCCGCGGCTTGAAACGGAGGAAGAGACGATGATTGCAAGACGTTCGGTGCTGCTCGCGGGCGCGCTCGCGCTGGTCGCCGGTCCGGCAGCCTTTGCCCAGTCGCCCGAGGTGGCGAAGCTGCGCGACGAGCTGATGGCGCTGGAGAAGGGAAGCTGGGGCTTCATGCGCGACCGCAACTACGAGGGCATGAAAAGCTTCCTCGCCGACGACGCGCTGCTGATCTTCGGCGACGGCACACGCTTCAACAAGCGGCAGATGATGGAGCTGATGGCCGATCTCACGATGATCGGCGACATCAAGATCGAGCCGACCTATGCGGTGCGCATGTTGACCCCCGACGTGGCGACGCTGCTCTATCGCGTGACCTACACCAGCTCCTACAAGGGCGCGCCGCCGGTCACGCTCAAGGTCCTGTCGTCCAGCATCTATGTCCGGCGCGACGGCAAGTGGCTGAGCGTGCTCTACCAGGAAACACCGCTGCCGTGACCACGATCGGCCGTCGCCGGCTGACGCTCGCCGCCCTGCTCCTGCTCGCCGGTGCACCAGCCGTCGCGCAGGACCGGCTGGAGGCGGCGGCCCTGCGCGAGGAGCTGATGGCGCTCGAACGGCAGAGCTGGGAATACCTCAAGACGCGCGACCGCGCCGGCATGCGCCATTTCCTGGCCGACGGCGCCGTCCTGATCTTCGCCGACGGCACCTCCTACGACAAACGCGAGCTGCTCGACTTCATGCCGGACTATCGCCTCGACTTCTACGAGATCGGTCCCGGCTACGGCCTGCGGACGATCAGCCCGACGGCCGCGGCGCTGGTCTATCGCGTCACCTCGCGCGGCGCGGCGCGCTTCACGCGCACCGAGACCACCCGGGTGCTGGCCACCAGCCTGTATGTGCGGCGCGACGGGAAGTGGCTCTGCATCCGCTACCAGGAGACGCCGAGCCAATGACCGCCGCGCCGCCCCTGCTGTCGTTGCGCGGCATCACCAAGCGCTTCGTCCAGCGCGTCGACCTGGCCGGCCGGATTGCCAATGCCTTCGGCGCGGGCGTGCGCGAGACCGTCGTGCAGGCGGTGTCGGACGTCGATCTCGATGTCGCCGAGGGCGAGGTGGTCGGGCTGGTCGGCGAATCGGGCTGCGGCAAGAGCACGCTCGGCCGCATCGTCGCCGGCATCCTGCCGCAGAGCGCGGGCACGATGACGTGGCACGGGCAGGATGTCGCCACTCTCGCGGGCCGCGAGCGGCAGGCCTGGCAGCTCGCCGTGCAGATGATCTTCCAGGACCCGTTCGCCTCGCTCAATCCGCGGCTGCGCGTGTCGGAGATCGTCGGCGAAGCGCCCCGCGTGCACGGGCTGGTCGCACGCAATCGCCAGGCCGAATACGTCGCCGAGACGCTGCTGCAGGTCGGCCTCGATCCCGCCTATGCCGGCCGCTATCCGCACCAGTTCTCCGGCGGCCAGCGCCAGCGGGTCGGCATCGCCCGCGCGCTGGCGGTGAAGCCCGCCTTCATCGTGTGCGACGAGGCGGTGGCCGCGCTCGACGTGTCGATCCAGGCACAGGTGCTGAACCTCTTCATGGAGCTGCGCGAGCGGCTCGGCCTCACCTATCTGTTCATCAGCCACAATCTCGCGGTCGTCGAGCATCTCTCCGACCGGGTGGCGATCATGTATCTCGGCCGCATCGTCGAGATCGCGCCGGCGGACGAGCTGTTCGCCCGCCCCAACCATCCCTATACCCGGGCCCTGCTCGCCGAGGTGCCCAAGCTCGAGGCGCACCAGCGCACCTACAAGCCGATCGCCGGCGAGCTGCCCTCGCCGCTCGACCCGCCGCCCGGCTGCGCCTTCCACCCCCGCTGCCCCCACGCCTTCGACCGCTGCAGGACCGAGCGCCCCGCGATCCGCGAGGTCGCGCCGGGGCACCGGAGCGCGTGCCATTTGAATGGGTAGACGTCTCCTACGCATCCGCTATCGTCTCGAGAGCTTGTGAGTTTCTGATTTCAGCGAGTCTTTCGCTGGGGGCGCGCCACTCCAGTGGCGCGCCCCCAGCGAAACTCATTCGATCCAAGAATTCACAACCTGTCATGACAACAGCTCGCGCGTTGGCATTAGCAACAGGGTGGCGCCCTTTGGGCGGACGCGCTAAGCCAGCGCCGCGATGATCCTTTTTCCCGCGATCGACCTCAAGGATGGCAAGTGCGTGCGCTTGCTGCGTGGCGACATGGCGCGCGCCACGGTGTTCAACGACAGCCCCGCGACCCAGGCCAAGGCCTTCGCGCATGCGGGCTGCGAATGGCTCCATCTGGTCGATCTCAACGGCGCGGTCGAAGGTCATCCCGTGAATCGCGCGGCCGTGGTCGAGATCCTGCAGGCGGTCGAGGTGCCGGCCCAGCTCGGCGGCGGCATCCGCACCATCGAGAGCATCGCGCAGTGGATCGAGGCCGGCGTGAAGCGCGTCATCCTGGGCACCGTCGCGGTCAAGGAGCCGGGGCTGGTCAAGGCTGCCTGCAAGCAGTGGCCGGGCCAGATCGCCGTCGGCATCGACGCGCGCGACGGCATCGTCGCCGTCGACGGCTGGACCAAGCAGAGCACGGTGCGCGCGCTCGACCTGGCGCTGCGCTTCGAGGACGCCGGCGTGGCGGCCATCATCTACACCGACATCGACCGCGACGGTGCGATGGGCGGGGTCAATCTCGATGCCACCATCACGCTGGCCCAGCACCTCACGACGCCGGTGATCGCCTCGGGCGGCGTCAGCTCGCTCGACGACCTGCGCGAGCTGCGGCCCGCGGAGGAGCACGGCATCGTCGGCGCCATCGTCGGCCGCGCGCTCTATGACGGCCGCGTGACGGTGCCGGACGCCATCCGCGTGCTGAAGGGCGAGTGACGATGCTCAAGGTCCGCATCATCCCCTGCCTCGACGTCAAGGACGGGCGCGTCGTGAAGGGCGTGCAGTTCCTCGACCTGCGCGATGCCGGCGATCCGGTCGAGCAGGCGCGCGTGTACGACGCTGCCGGCGCCGACGAGCTCACCTTCCTCGACATCACCGCCAGCCACGAGAACCGCGACACGATCCTCGACGTGGTGGCGCGCACCGCCGAGCAGTGCTTCATGCCGCTGACGGTCGGCGGCGGGGTGCGCACGACCGAGGACATCCGCCGCCTGCTGCTGGCCGGCGCGGACAAGGTCTCGATCAACTCGGCCGCCGTCACCCGGCCGGAGTTCGTGCGCGAAGCCGCCAAGAAATACGGCGACCAGTGCATCGTGGTGTCGATCGATGCGCGCCAGACCGCGCCCGGCAAGTGGGAGGTCTTCACCCATGGCGGGCGCAAGGGCACCGGGCTCGACGCGATCGACTGGGCGCGGCGCATGACCGATCACGGCGCGGGCGAAATCCTGATCACCTCGATGGACAATGACGGCACCAAGTCGGGCTTCGATCTCGCGCTGACGCGCGCGGTGTCGGACGCGGTGACGGTGCCGGTCGTGGCCTCGGGCGGCGTTGGCTCGCTCGACGACCTGGTCGACGGCGTCACCAAGGGCGGCGCCTCGGCGGTTCTCGCCGCCTCGATCTTCCATTTCGGCGAGTTCACGATCGCGCAGGCCAAGGAACATCTGGCGCGGGCGGGCGTTCCCGTTCGGGAAATCTCGCGCCCTGCATGATTTTGGCGTAAGATGGTCACAACGCCCGTCAAAGAGGCGTCGCAGAGTACCCCTCGATGGCCAAGAAGAAGAAAGCGAACAACAAGAAGACGCTGAGGCAGCGTGATGACGGCGCAAGCGTCGTCGACATGCACGTGCTCGACCGTCTTTACGACGTGATCGACAGCCGCAAGGGGGCCGATCCCGACACGTCCTATACCGCGCGCCTGTTCAGCCGCGGCCGCCAGCAGATCGCCAAGAAGCTCGGCGA
>CAMFJT010000288.1 GCA_945957125.1 uncultured Rhodospirillales bacterium
AGATTCGCCTTAGTCTCGTGGGCTCGGAGATGTGTATAAGAGACAGGTTCATAGCCGCCCACTGGGGGTTTGGCAAACCGTCAACCTTCTGCAACAATTCGGCCGACCAATGAGCAATCTGTATCGTTTGGCCGACCAGAAGGCGCGGCGCCGGATCGTTTCCTTCGAACGGCGGGAACTGACCCGGCTGCTGAACCTCTACAGCATGCGGGTCGCCTCGGGGGAATGGCGCGACTATGCCATCGACTTCCGACCGGGCATGGCGGTCTTCTCGATCTTCCGCCACACCGCCGAGCAGCCGGTCTTCGCCATCGCCAAGGTGCCGGGCACCGCGCAGGGCGCGTACATGGTCTATAACGGGCCGCGCAAGCTGGCCCACGGCGACGATCTCGAGGCGGTCCTGGCGATCTTCGACCGCAAGCTCAGGCTGCTGCTCGGATAGCGGCCCCATTCAAGGGCCGAGGCCGAGCGCGCTCAGGATGCGGGCACGGATCCGCGCGATCAGGAGCCCGCCCACGATCGCTCCGGTGCCGCTGGCCGCGAAGTCGAGGAAGGTCGAGCTGCGGCCGGGGACGTAGAGCTGGCCGATCTCCAGGATCGCCGCGAGCGCCACGAGCAGCACGCTCTGCACGCCCAGCCGCGGCCTGTCGCGATAGGCCAGGCCCATGACCACCGCCGTGCCGCAATAGGCCACGGCATGCTCGATGCGGCCGCTGACACCGGTACGGACCATCGCGTCGCCGGGCAGCCAGGAGAGCACGACCAGCAGGCCGATGCAGCCGAAAGCCGCGACACGGAGAGCCAGGAAGACGAGGCCGGCAGGCTTACGAGGCATCGGGCCCCCTTTCACCGCACGACATACCGGCCGACCGGCGTCGTGGCCGATGGTTTTCCCACGCCAAGGCATTGCCGCGCGCCGAATGCAGGTGCAAGCTGGCGAACAGTTGGTGCTTGCGAACATCCGCGAGGCCGAGCGGCTCTGCCGGCGGCTTCACGGCCCGTAACAGCGGTCCCGGTCGTGGGCTGCTTTCGTATGGGGGTGACCGAATGGCTTCCGACGAAATCATGACGGCCCTTGGCCGGGCGATTGCCGCCAATTGGGGCGAACTGCCGAAGCGCATCCAGAAGGAACTGTTCGAGGCGGCCGTCAGGTCGTCGGGTCGTGGTGCCCGCGAGAGGCTGGCCGCCTATCTTCATCGCCAGCACCCGCGAACCATCGACGGCGAACGGCCGGCCCGGCAGGCGCTGGAGCCCGACAGTCTCGGCGGCTAGCACGACGGCGTCTCGCCACCATTGCCCGCGAGCAGCGTTTTCACACCACGAGGCCTTTCCCGCCTCGCTGGAGGAACCGTCCCATGAAGACAGCAATCGCAAGCGTCGTCCTCTGCGTGGCGATCGGCACGGCCGCCTGGGCGCAGCCGGCCCCTGACGTGCCGCGAAATCCGAGCTGCAGCGCGGAGGCCACGACCAAGAAGCTGGCCGGCGCAGCGAAGACCAGCTTCATGAAGAAGTGCGAAACCGACGCCGCCACCGCGTGCGACACGTCAGCGTCGGAAAAGAAGCTCGCGGGCGCGGCCAAGACGAGCTTCACGAAGAAGTGCGTGACGGATTCGGTCGGCAGCGACTGACGACCATCCGAGGGTCCGGCGCTGGGGGTGCGTCCCCAGCGACCCTCGCGCGTTCGACAGACCCGTCACTTTCCTTCGTGCGCGGTTGCCGCGCCGATGCCCGCGCCGAGGACGCCACCGACCAGGGCGGGTCCGAGGAGCGGCAGCCCCGCGACGGCCCCGACCGCCAGGCCGGCACCCGTTCCGATCGCGCCGCCCGTCACGGCGCGCTGCCCCCAGGTATCGCCGCACGCCGACAGCGACAGAGCGAGCGGAAGCAGCATCACGGCGAACAACGTGCTTTTCATGTTTCTCGAACCTCAGAAGGGACTTGAACTTTTCCCGATCTGAGTTGTAACGTCAAGAAGAAGGTTTAACCAACTGAAATACAGTCACAAATTTGACTCGTACTTCGTTGGAGTGAAGCCGACGAGAAGCTTGCCGTCCGGCAGCTCGAGCACGGGCCGCTTGATCATGGACGGCTGCGCCAGCATCAGCTCGATGGCCTTCTTCTCCGACAGGTCGATCTTGTCGTTGTCCGGCAACTTGCGGAAGGTCGTCCCCGCGCGGTTGAGCAATGCCTCCCAACCGACTTTTTTCGCCCATCCCTCGAGCCGCGACCGGTCGATGCCGCCGGCCTTGTAGTCGTGGAAGTCATAGGCGTGCCCGCCCTTGTCGAGCCAGGCGCGCGCCTTCTTCATCGTGTCGCAGTTCTTGATGCCGTAGATGGTGATGGCCATGGAGGTCCCTCCTCCGCGCCACCATAGGCGATCCGCTACCGTGCCTGCGAGACCGCGGGCGCCGGGGACCGACAGGTCGGTCGGCCGCCGCCAGCGGTGCCGTCGCGGTTCCACCAGCCGCCGCCCAGCGCCTGGAACAGGGCGGCGGTGTCGGTGAAACGCGCGGCCTGCGCCTGGACGCGATTGAGCAGCGCCTGCTGGTAGGTCAGCTCGCTCAGCAGCACGGCGCTGTAGACGATATCGCCGAGCTCGAGCCGGCGGCGGGCGATCTCCCGGCTGGTGGCGGCCGCCCGCTCGGCGTCGACCGCCGCCTTCAGCGCCAGGGCGTCGTACTGCAGGGCGCGCAGGGCGTCGGCCACGTCGCGGAAGGCGGCGAGCACCGTCGATCGATACTGCGCGTCGGCCTGCTCCAGCCCGGCCTGGGCCGCCCGCTTGCGGGCCGCCAGCGCGCCGCCGTCGAGCAGGGTCTGCATGACGCTGGCCGCCGCCGTCGAGCCGGTGAGGCCCGGTCCGAACAGCGTGCCGAGCGTCAGCGACTGGGTATTGACCCCGGCGCTGAGCGTGACCTGCGGGAACTGGTTGGCGATGGCGACCCCCACCAGCGCGCCCGCCGAATGGAGGTTGGCTTCCGCCGCCCGAACGTCGGGCCGCTGCTCGACCAGCTTCGCCGGCACGCCGGCCGGCAGCTCGTGCGGCAGGCGCAGCTCGGCGAGCGAGAACCGCTCGGCCGGCGGATCGTTGGGCAGCCTGCCGGTCAGCGCGGCGAGCAGGTTGCGCTGCAACGCCAGCGCCTTCTGCAGGGGCGGCAACCCGGCCTCCGCCTGGGCGAGAGCGGCCTGCTGGGCCGCGACCTCCGCCCCGGAGATCGCTCCCAGCCCGGACTGCTGCTGGAGGATGCCGAGCGTGTCGCGCTGGGCAGCGACGATGCGCTCCGTGGCCTCGATCTGGCCGCGCAGCGAGGCCTCCTGGATCGCCGCCGCCACCACGTTGGCGGCGAGCGACAGGTAGGCACCCTCGAGCTGGAAGCACTGCACCTCGGCCAGCGCCTCGAGCGATTCGATCTGCCGGCGATTGGCGCCCCACAGGTCGAGCGCATAGGTGATCGACAGCCCCGCTGTGAACAGCCCGTAGATCGAATCGCCCGACGCCGGCACCGGCGATAGCGAGCCCGGCGTCTGGTTCTGCGATGCGCCGAGCCCGGCCTGGAGCTGCGGGAAGAGCGTGGCGCGCTGGGCTCGGGCGTTCTCGCGCGCCAGGCGCAGGCCCGCGGCGGCCGCCTTGATGTCGGGATTGGCGCGCAGGGCCTGCTCGATCAGGCCGTTGAGCGCCGCGGACTCGAAAACGCCCCACCACCGGCCGGGAATATCGAGGTCCTGCACCAGCCGCTGCGCCTCGCCCCCCGGAATGTTCGTGGCGACGAACGTCCGCGGGGTGTCGGGCAGGAAGGATTCGGCCTTGGGCGGATCGGGCGGCACGAAATCCGGCCCCATCGTGCAGCCGCCGAGCAGCAGCCCCGACGCCAGGAACGCCACGCAGCGCGGAAGCGAAACGGTCGGCATGTCAGTCCCCGAGCTGCGGCGTGGCGGTGGCGACGGCGGGCTTCCCGTTCCTCGCGCGGCGGTCGAAGACACGGTTCACGACCACGAAGAAGATCGGCACCATGATCAACGCGAGCACGACGACGGCGATCATGCCGCCCATCACCACGGTGCCGAGCGCCTGCTGGCTCTTGGCGCTGGCCCCCGCCGCGATGACCATCGGCGCGACACCGAAGCAGAACGCCAGGCCGGTCATCAGGATCGGCCGGAAGCGCAGCTGGCAGGCCTCGAGCGTGGCCTCCCGCAGCGACTTGCCCTGGGCACGCAGCGCCTTGGCGAACTCGATGATGAGGATGCCGTCCTTGGCCGCCAGGCCGATGATCGTGACGATGCCGACGGTGAAGTAGACGTCGTTGGGCAGCCCGCGCAGCGCCGCGGCCACGACGGCGCCGAGAATGCCGAGCGGCACGGTCAGCAGCACGGCGAGAGGAATCGTCCAGCTCTCGTAGAGCGCCGCCAGCACGAGGAAGACCAGCAGCACCGACAGGCCGAGCAGCAGCGGCGCCTGCGAGCCGGAAAGCTTCTCCTGCAGCGACTGGCCGGTCCATTCGTAGCCGAAGCCGCGCGGCAGCTGGGCGGCGAGCCGCTCCATCTCGCGGATCGCGTCGCCGCTGGTGTAGCCCGGCTGCGCCGAGCCGCTGATGCGGATCGAGGGATAGTAGTTGAAGCCGACGATCTGGGTCGGCCCCACCGCCCAGTGCACGCGGGCGAAGGACGACAGCGGCACGAGCTGGCCGCGGCTGTTGCGCACGTTGTAGCCCAGGATCTCCTCAGCCTGCATGCGCGAGGGCCGGTCGCCCTGCAGGATCACGCGCTGCATGCGGCCGCGGTTGGGGAAGTCGTTGATGTAGGACGAGCCGAGATTGATCGAGATCGTGTTGTTGATGTCCTCGAAGGTGACGCCGAGCGCGGCCGCCTGCTCGCGGTCGATGAGCAGCTCGACCTGCGGCGCGGGCTGCAGCCCTTCGACGTAGACATCACGCAGGATCGGGCTGCGGTTCGCCGCGGCGAGGAGCTGGTCGCGCGCGCGGATCAGCTCGGCATAGCCCTTCTGCCCGCGATCCTGGAGGCGGAAGCTGAAGCCGCTGGAATTGCCGAGATTGTCGATCGGCGGCGGCTCGAGCGCGGAGATCTTCGCGTCCCGGATGGAAGCGCCCAGCTTGTCGTTCACGTCGGCCACGATCCGCTCGGCGGAGTCGTTGGGTCCGCGCTCGGACCAGTCCTTCAGGGTGATGAAGGCCTGCGCGGTGTTGGCGCCCTGGCCGAGGAAGCTGAAGCCGGTGAGGAACGTGACGTTGTCGACGCCGGGACGCTCCAGCAGGTAGCGCTCGACCTTCTTGATGACGTCGAGCGTGCGGTTGTACGAGGCCTCGGGCGGCGTCTGCACGTCGGTGGTGATGAAGCCCTGGTCGTCGATCGGCAGGAAGCCGCCGGGCAACGAGACGAAGGCCCAGCCCACACCGGCCAGCAGCGCCGCATAGACCGCCATGAAGCGGCCGGCCTTGCCCAGCGACCAGGCGACCAGCCGGACATAGCCGTTGCGGGTCGCCTCGACCCGGGCGTTGATCCAGCCGAACAGGCCGCGCCTGGCATGATGATGGCCAGCCTCGACCGGCTTGAGCAGCGTGGCGCACAACGCGGGCGTCAGGGTCAGCGCCATGAGCGCGGAGAAGCCGATCGCGGCCACCATCGCGACGGAGAACTGCTGGTAGATGATGCCGACCGATCCCGGGAAGAACGCCATCGGGATGAACACCGAAACCAGCACCAGCGTGATGCCGACGATGGCGCCGGTGATCTGGCCCATCGCCTTCTTCGTCGCCTCCTTGGGCGAGAGCCCCTCCTCCGACATGATGCGCTCGACGTTCTCGACCACCACGATCGCGTCGTCGACCAGGATGCCGATGGCGAGCACCATGCTGAACAGGGTCAGCATGTTGATCGACAGGCCCATCAGCAGCAGCACGCCGCAGGTGCCGAGCAGGGCGATCGGCACGACGATGGTCGGGATCAGCGTGTAGCGGATGTTCTGCAGGAACAGCAGCATCACCAGGAAGACCAGAACGACTGCTTCGAGCAGCGTCATCAGGACCTTCTTGATCGACGCCTCGACCACCGGCGTGATGTCGTAGGGCACCGCATACTTGATGTTGGCGGGGAAGAACCGCGACAGCTCGGCCATCTTCTCCTTCACCGCGGTGGCGGTGGCGAGCGCGTTGCCGGTCGGCGACAGCAGCACCGACAGGCCGGCCGACGGCTTGCCGTCCTGCCGCGTGTTGAACTGGTAGCTGAGCCCGCCGACCTCGATGCGCGCCACGTCGCGCAGGCGCACCGTCGACCCGTCGGTGTTGGCGCGCAGCACGATCGCGCCGAACTCGTCGGGCGACTGGAGCTGGCCCTTGACGAGAACCATGGCGGAAATCTGCTGCTCGCTGTTGCTCGGCTCGACACCGATGCCGCCGGAGGCGACCTGGGCATTCTGCGCGGCGATCGCGCGGCTCACGTCGTCGGCGGTCAGGTTGAAGCCGACCAGCTTGGCCGGATCGAGCCAGATACGCAGCGCGCGCTCGGTCGAGTACAGCGTCGCGCGGCCGACGCCGGGAATGCGGCGAATCTCGCCCAGCACGTTGCGCACGAGGAAGTCGCCGAGGCCGACCTCGTCGATGCTGCCGTCGGTCGATTCGAGGGTGATGATCTGCAGGACGGCGCTCGACGCCTCCTCGATCAGGATGCCCTGCTGGATCACCGCGCGCGGCAGCCGGGCCTCGACGCGCTTGATGCGGTTCTGGACCTCGACCGACGCGGCGCCGGTATCGGTGCCGGGCACGAAGTTGGCGATGATCTCGACCTGGCCCAGCGAATCGCTGGTCGATTCGAA
>CAMFJT010000289.1 GCA_945957125.1 uncultured Rhodospirillales bacterium
CCGTGGCGCAGGCCGAACCGGCGTCGAACGCCGGCACGGCGCAAATCACGCAGGGCGCCGCCGCGCAACCGCCGTCGCCCGTCTGGGCGGACAAGGCCAACTTTCGCGTCCGACCGCAGCCGGTCTATCCGCCGCGCGCCGTCGAGCTCGGCCAGCAGGGCGAGGCGGTCTTCCATGTGCGCCTAGAGCGCGACGGCTCGATCGCCGAGATCGTGCTGAAGCGCAGCAGCGGCCACGAGCTGTTGGACAGGGCGGCCATTGCCGCGGTGCGGATCGCACAATTCCAGCCGGAGATGCGCAACGGGCAGCCGGTGGCGGCCTGGGTCCAGTTTCCGGTGCGTTTTCATCTGCGTTGAGCCGAGAAGGAGAATTCATGCTCGCGACTGATACCGATCTTGCCACCCGCTGGAACCAGCTTCGCGACGAGAAGCCCATGCTGCGCATCCGCGATGCCGCCGCGTCGCTCGGCGTTGGCGAGGCCGAGCTGGTGGCGCTGGGCACCGGCCGCACCGCCACGCCGCTGGACGGCAACTGGCGCGCGATCCTCAACGAGATGCCCCGCGTCGGCCGCGTGATGTGCCTGACCCGCAACGACGATTGCGTGCACGAGCGCCATGGCCGCTTCGAGGAAGTCGATGTCGGCGGCGATCATGGCGGGGTCGTGCTCGGTCCCGACATCGACCTCCGCCTGTTCCTCGGCCAATGGAAGGCCGGCTTCGCCGTTCGCGAGCCGTTGAAGGACGGTGAACGCCTCAGCCTGCAGTTCTTCGACGCCGCGGGCGATGCCGTGCACAAGATCTACGCGACCCGCGAGACCGACCGCGCCGCCTTCGATGCGTTGATTGCCCGCCATGCCGCGCGGGAGAAGCCGGCCCTTGCCTTCGCGCCGCGAGCTGCCGATCCGATCGACCGTCCCGACGGCGAGATCGATGTCGAGGGACTGCGCGCGGCCTGGCGCGCCATGCGCGACACGCACGAATTCTTCGGCATGCTGGGCAAGTTCAAGGTCGGCCGCGTGCAGGCGCTGCGGCTCGTCGGCGAGGAGCTTGCCCGTGAGCTGCCGCCGCGTGCGCTGCGCGGCGCGATGGTAGCGGCCGCGGCGGACAGGACGCCGATCATGATCTTCGTCGGCAATCGCGGCTGCATCCAGATCCACACCGGCCGCATCGAGCGCCTGGTCGAGACGCACGGCTGGTTCAACATCCTCGATCCCGACTTCAACCTGCACCTGCGCGATTGCGCGGTGGCGCGGGTGTTCTCGGTGCGCAAGCCGACCGACGACGGCGTCGTGACCTCGATCGAGGGGTTCGACGGACGCAACCGCAACGTCCTGCTGATGTTCGGCGAGCGCAAGCCGGGCAAGCCCGAGCTCGAGCCGTGGCGCGCGATCGTGGCGCGCCTCGAGAAGCAGGCCGCCTCGTGAAGCGACGCGCCCTCATGGCGCTGGGCCTTGCGGCGGCGGCGCTGCCGGCGCGCGCACAGGCGCGGCGGGTCGTGTCGGTCGGCAGCGCGCTGACCGAGATCGTCTTTGCGCTCGGCGCGGAGAAGATACTGGTCGGCGTCGACACTACGAGCCTCTACCCCGAGGCCGCGCGCAGCCTGCCGCAGGTCGGCTACATGCGCGCGCTGTCGGCAGAAGGCGTGCTGTCGCTCAAGCCGACCCTCGTGATCGCCACCACCGCCGCCGGCCCCGCCACCACGCTCGACCAGCTCAAGGCGACCGGCATCGAGGTCGCGATCCTGCCCGACCACTACGACTACGAAAGCGTGGTCGCCAAGATCGAGCTGGTCGGCAAGCTCACCGGCAAGACCGTCGAAGCGCAGAGGATGATCGCCCAGGGCCGCGCCGACATGGCGGACCTGGCGGCCAAGCTCGCTGCGGTCCCCACCCGCCCGCGCGTGCTGTTCCTGCTGTCGATGGGCGGCGGCGCGCCGCAGGCGGCCGGCGCCAACACCGCCGCCGACGGCATCATCCGGCTGGCCGGCGGCACCAATGCGGTCGAGGGCTATAGCGGCTACCGGCCGCTGACGCCCGAGGCGGTGATCGCCTCTCGAGCCGACTTCGTGCTTGTGACGCGCCAGACCGTCGAGGCGATGGGCGGCATCGAGAAGATCCTGGCGCAGCCGGCGCTCAGCCGGACGCCGGCCGGCAAGGCTGGCCGCGTGCTGCAGTTCGACACGCTCCTGCTGCTCGGCTTCGGGCCGCGCACGCCCGAAGCGGCCATCCAGCTGGCCGAGGCGCTGCATCCCGAGCTGGCGCGCCCGCGGTGAGTGCGCTTGCCCGGCCGACGGGGGCGCTTGCGCTGCGTCGCCCGATCCCGCTGTTCGTTGCCGCCGCCGCGCTGAGCGTGGTGGCGAGCCTGTGCGTTGGCGCCTTCCCGGTCGGGCTCGGGCAGTTGCTCGCAGCGCTGGGCCTGTCGTCCGAGCCGCTCGACGGCACGACCGCGGCCGTCCTCTACACGATCCGCGCGCCGCGCGTGCTGGCCGCGTTCGCCGTCGGCGCCGCGCTGGCGGCCAGCGGTGCTGCCATGCAGAGCCTGTTCCGCAATCCCCTGGCCGATCCCGGCCTGCTCGGCGTGTCGAGCGGCGCGGCGCTGGCGGCCGTCTCGGTGATCGTGCTGGGCGAGAAGGTGATGCATATCGTGCCGCCGGATTTGCGGCCGTGGTGCCTGCCGCTCGCCGCCTTCCTCGGCGGCCTCGCCTCGACGGTGCTCGTCTACCGCATCGCCGCGCGCAACGGCGCGGCGCTGGTCGGTACCCTGCTGCTGGCCGGGATCGCCATCAACGCGCTGACCTCAGCGGGTATCGGCCTGCTGGTGTTCGTGGCCGACGACCAGCAGCTCCGCACCTTGATCTTCTGGACGATGGGCGGTTTCGGCGGCGTCACCTGGGCGGCGATCCTCCCCGCGCTGCTGGTGCTCGCGGTCAGCGCGCCGACGCTGTTGCCGGCGGCCCACCTGCTCGATGCGCTGGCGCTCGGCGAGCGCGAGGCGGGCCATGTCGGCGTCGATGTCGAGCGGCTGAAGCGACGACTGGTGGCCCAGGTCGCGCTCGCCGTCGGCGCCGGCGTTGCGATCTCGGGCATCGTGGGCTTCGTCGGGCTGATCGCCCCGCACATCGTGCGCCTGCTGCTGGGCCCCAGCCATCGCACCCTGCTGCCCGCCGCCGCGCTGTTCGGCGGTGCCTTCCTCGTGCTGGCCGACGCTCTCGCACGCGTCCTGGTCGCGCCGGCGGAAATGCCGATCGGCGTGCTGACCGCCCTGGTCGGCGGCCCGTTCTTCCTGTGGCTCCTGGTCGGGCGCGCCGCGCGGGAGGGGCTGTGAGCGGGTTCATGGGCGTCATCTTTGGCCATCGCATATATGAAAAATCCCGTCGTCCCGACCGGAGCCGAGCGCAGCGAGGCGTAGCGGAGGGACCTCCTCATGCAACATCTGCCGCGATGAGCAGGTCCCTCGACTACGCTTCGCTCCGCTCGGGACGACGGAAATCCGAATATGTGATTGCCCCACCCGATCGAGGGGGAGGA
Source organism: uncultured Rhodospirillales bacterium (assembly GCA_945957125.1). Classification (GTDB taxonomy): domain Bacteria; phylum Pseudomonadota; class Alphaproteobacteria; order Reyranellales; family Reyranellaceae; genus Reyranella. Next base: position 3,527 of record CAMFJT010000289.1, read on the forward strand.
GCATGATGGCACCGGTGACGAGCCTGCTGCAGGCCGAGGCGATCGAGGTGCGGGCGGGCCGCAAGAGCCTGATCCACGAGGTCTCGATCGCGCTGGCGCCGGGCGAGTTCGTCGCGGTCATCGGACCGAACGGCGCGGGCAAGAGCACATTGCTCGGGGCGCTGGCCGGTGACCGGCCGGTGGCCAGGGGGCAGGTGCTGCTCGACGGCCAGCCGATCGGCAAATGGCGCAGGGCGGCGCTCGCCCATCGCCGTGCGGTGCTGCCGCAGCATTCGTCGGTCGCCTTCGACTTCACGGGCCGTCAGATCGTGCAGCTCGGCCTGCTCGCCCACGGCGCGCTGTCGGACCGGCAGAAGGCCGACATCGTCGAGCGCACCCTGGCGGAGACCGAAGCGCTGGCCTTCGCCGACCGATCCTACACCGTGCTGTCCGGCGGCGAGCGCCAGCGGATCCAGCTCGCGCGCGTGCTGGCGCAGTGCGACGCCGATCCGGCGACGCGGCCCTTCCTTCTGCTCGACGAGCCGATCGCCGGCCTCGATCTCTCCCACCAGCATGCCGCCCTGGCCAGCGCCCGCCGCCGCGCCGATCGCGGGCTGGGCGTGCTGGCCGTGCTGCACGATCTCACCATGGCGGCGCGGTATGCCCACCGCGTGGCGATCATGGAGAAGGGCCGCGTGACGGCCCTCGGCCCGACCGAGGAGACCCTCGACCCGGCCCTGCTGTCGCGGGTTTTCGCCACACCGATCCTGCGCCTGCAGGCAGGTACGACCGTGGCCTTCGTGAGTCCCGGCGAAACGACCCCGAATCGGACATAATCAAACCGGATTCGACCGCTGTTATAGTGCGTTCCGGAACAGCAGCGGCAGCGATGGGCGACCGACCGACCCTGATCCTCACGACGCGTCTGGGCGTGCGACCTCTGGGTGTGCGCGGCGACCCTTTGCATGCAGTCGCCGGCCAGCTCCTGGCCGTCATTCGCCGGCGTCTCGGCGAGGGGCCGGCCAATCTCCTGGCCGAGCCGCAACTTCGCGAATCGGGCGACGGCATCGACTGGTATGCCGCGCACGACGGAACCGTCCGCCGCTTCGCCGACCTGGCGGAGGGCGAGAAGGCCGAGGCGCTCGCCGCCGTCGAACGCCATCTCGCCGCGATCGACGGGCTGGGCGACCAGCTCTCCGCCTCGCAGACGAGCGACGAAGCGCGGCTGATCGGCCAATCGCTCAAGCTCGCCACGCGCCGTCCGTCGGACGACTACATCTTCCTGGTCGACGGCCAACCGGTGATCGCAGCGTGGGGCTACGAGCCCGACGCGCTGGCCAGCCTCGAAGGCTTCGCCCCCGCGTCGGTGCCGGTGGTCGCGCCACCGCCCCCTCCGCCGCCCGCCGCCGTGCTTGCCAGCGCGCCGGCCGTGATGCTGCCGGCCACGGTCGGCTGGTCGCGCTTCTGGGGGGCGCTGCTGTTCGGGCTGATGTTCCTGATCCTGCTGCTGATGGCGTCGTGGCTGCTGCGCGCCTGCGCGCCGGTCGATCCCTCGCTCAGTGTCGCCACGATCGAGACGCCGGCGCCGCCCGCGCCGGAGCCGCCACCCGATCCGACGCCGGTGCTGAAGGCTTCGCTCGACGAGGAGCAGGCGAGCGAGAAGAAGCTCAAGCTCGAGCTGGCAGCCCTGCAGGACGACCTCAAGCACAAGGTCGACATGTGCAAGCCGATCGAGCCGCCCAAGCCGCCGCCCCCGCCGGTGGTCGCCAAGGCTCCGCCGCCTCCGCCGGAACGGCAGGCCTCGGCGCCGCCCCCGCCCCCGCCGCCGGCCAGGCCCCCGCCCGGCACGCTGCCGTGCGACTGGTCGGGCGATTCGGGCGGCGAGGGCGTGACCCGAAACCGCCACTTCCTGGGCGACAAGCCGGGCTTCGTGGCGATCAACTACGATCTTTATGTTCGTCCGGACGACATCAAGGTGGTGTATCGCGGCCAGGTAATCGCCGGCACGCACGGCCCGCGTAGCGGCCGCGGCGGCTTCGGGTTCAACTGGAATCCGGTCGCCGGGGATTATTCGGTCGATGTCATCGTAACAGGTGAAATGTGGGGCACGCGCTGGAAGTACGCCATGGCCTGTCCGCGCGGCGGGCGGTGAGGCACTGAGATGGCCGGACCGCTTCTCTGCAGCGAACCGCTCCAGCGCTATCGCGCCCTCGGGCTCGCCGGCGATCCGGTGTGGCGCGCCGCCCGGCAGCTCCGCGCGGCGATCGCGCAGCGCCTGTCGCCCGAGCATGCCGACCTGCTGGCGATCCCGGAGGTCGATCCGTCGGGCCGCCGCATCGACTGGTACGCACCCTTCGACGGCGCGGTGCGTCGGATCGCCGATCTCGGCGACGCCGAGCGCGCGGCGGTCCAGGACAAGGTCCACCGCCTGCACGAGGGACTGGTCGGGCTGGCCGTGTCGATGGAGGAGCCGACGCGGTCCGGCGCTGAGCGCAACTTCGCGCGCCTGCTGCGCCATGCGTTGACCGCGCCCGGCGAGGAGACGCTCTACGTCGTCGACGGCCGGCCGGTCATGACCTTCTGGGGCTTCTCGGCCGATGCCGCACTGCCCGGCGTCTTCCTGCCCGCCGCACCGCCGGCACCGCCGCCGCCGCGCCCCACCGCGATGCCGGAAGCGATGATGATGTCGGCACCCGCGGTCGCGACGATGGTCGCCCCGGGCACGCGCTCGACCTGGTGGCAGTGGCTGCTGCTCGCGCTGCTGCTCCTGCTGCTGCTCGCCGGCCTCGCGTGGCTGCTGCGGCCCTACCTGCCGCACCTCGAGCCACGCCTGGAAGCGGAGGCGCGCGAGCGGGCGCTCGCCTTCTCGGTCCGCCAGCCGACCGAGCTGCAACAGCTCCGCATGACGACCCTGCAGCAGGACAACGAGCAGCTCCGTCTCGAGCTCGCCAAGCTGACCGACGAGGTCGCGCGCAAGGGCGGCGACTGCGCGGCCGGCGTCCTCCTTCCCGGCGGCGTGGTCGTGGGCAACGGCGCGCCGATCGAGCGCGGCGCCGGCCCCGACGACAAGGCACCGGGCGTCGGCGTCGCCGAGAAGGCCACCGAGAAAGGGCCGGGCGGCGACAAGGGACCCAACCCCGACGACAAGAATGCGAAGGGTCCCGACGACAAGGGTCCCAATGGTCCGGACAAGTCGATGGCCGACAAAAACGGCGCGGACAAGAATGCCGCCGATCAGAACAAGGACAAGAAGGACGAGCCCAAGCCGATGGTCGTGCCGCCGGAGGCCAAGCAGAAGCA
>CAMFJT010000290.1 GCA_945957125.1 uncultured Rhodospirillales bacterium
CGCGGCCTACTGGGTCAACCTCGTCCAGGTCGAGCTCGGCAACGCGGCGGCGTAGTTGCGAGCTCCGTCGTCCCGAGCGAAGCCGAGGGACCTCGTCATCGAGCGGCGGCGGCAAGAGCAGGTCCTTCCACTTCGCTTCGCTCCGGTCGGGACGACGGGACGGTAGAATCGGGCGTGGCCTCCGTCGGGCCAACGGCTTAGGGTGGCGCCCCAATTTCAAACGCAGGTGCGGGGAGCGGTGGCGATGAACGGTGCGGAAAGTCTGGTTCGGACCCTGGTTAAGGGCGGCGTCGAGGTCTGTTTCGCCAATCCCGGCACGTCGGAGATGCATTTCGTGGGCGCGCTCGACCGGGTCGAGGGCATGCGCTGCGTGCTCGGCCTGTTCGAAGGCGTCTGCTCCGGTGCGGCCGACGGCTACTACCGCATGACGGACAAGCCGGCCTCGACCCTGCTGCATCTCGGACCCGGCCTCGCCAACGCGGCGGCCAACCTGCACAACGCCAAGAAGGCGGGCTCGGGCGTGGTCAACATCGTGGGCGAGCACGCGCTCTACCACATCAAGTACGACACGCCGCTCACCGCCGACATCGAAGGCATCGCGCGCCCGTTCTCGCACTGGGTGAAGACCTCGCCGACCTCCAAGACGGTGGCGGCCGATGGCGCTCTGGCGATCCAGGCCGCGAATGTCGCGCCGGGCCAGATCGCGACCCTGATCCTGCCGGCCGACACCGCCTGGGGCGAAGCCGATGGCGTGGCCGAGACGCCGGCGGCGCCGGCGCCGGCCAAGCCCTCCCAGGAGACGGTCGTGGCCGCGGCCAAGGCACTGAAGATGCCGGGCGCCATGCTGTTCATCGGCGGCCGGGCGCTGCGCGCCCGCGGCCTCGAACTGGCCGGCAAGATCGCCGCCAAGACCGGCTGCAAGGTGCAGGGCGCCGGCGGCACCGCGCGCATCGAGCGCGGCGCCGGCCGCATTCCGGTGCTGCGCCTGCATTTCGTGGTCGAGAATGCGCTGGCCCAGCTCAAGGGCACCAAGCAGATGGTGCTGTGCGGCGCCAAGGCCCCGTTCGCCTTCTTCGCCTATCCCGGCAAGCCGTCGGTCCTGTCGCCGGACGATTGCGAGATCTCCACGCTCTGCCCGGTCGAGGGCGATCCGATCGGCTCGCTCGAGGCGCTGGCGATGGAACTCGATGCGATGAACGTGAAGCCGGAGGGCATCGCCCAGCCGAGCCGCCCGGAGCGTCCGACCGGCAAGTTCACGCTCGACGGCCTCGGCCAGGCGCTGGGCGCGACGATGCCGGAAGGCGCCATCGTGGTCGACGAGTCGGTCACCACGGGCCGCGGCTTCTTCCCGTTCAGCGCCGGCGCCCCGCCGCACGACTGGCTGAACAACATGGGCGGCTCGATCGGCTTCGGCGGTCCCGTCGCGGTCGGCGCGGCCGTCGCATGCCCTGACCGCAAGGTCATCTGCATGATCGGCGACGGCTCGGCGATGTACACGATCCAGTCGCTGTGGACGATGGCGCGCGAGAACCTCGACGTCTGCGTGATGATCTTCTCGAACCGCTCGTACAACATCCTCTACAGCCAGCTCGCCGATGTGGGCGCCGCCAATCCAGGCCCGCGTGCCATCGACATGCTGACCCTCGACCGTCCGACCCTGCAGTTCACCGATCTCGCCAAGGGCATGGGCGTGGCGGCCGGCAAGGCGCACGATCTCGACGAGCTGACCAAGCAGCTCACCTACGCGATGTCGACCAAGGGTCCGTACCTGATCGACGTGATCATGTGACGGAGGAACGCCAGCGCACCCTCTATGGCCGGCGCCGCGGCAAGAAGCTGCGGGCCGGGCAGGAGGCGCTGCTCGATACGCTGTTGCCGACGCTTCTGGTCGGCGTGCCGCCGGCGCCGCGGAAGATCGACCCGGCGGCCCTGTTCGGCGATGCGCGCGAGGTATGGCTCGAGGTCGGGTTCGGCGCGGGCGAGCATCTCGTGTGGCAGGCCGAGCAGCATCCCGATGTCGGGCTGATCGGTTGCGAGCCCTACATGAACGGCGTCGCCAAGTGCCTCGCGCACATCGAGCGCACGGGGGTGAAGAACGTGCGGCTGTTCACCGACGACGCGCGGCTGGTGATGGGTGCGCTGCCCGACGGCGCGCTGTCGCGCGCCTTCGTGCTCTTCCCCGATCCGTGGCCCAAGACGCGCCATCACAAGCGGCGCTTCGTGCAGCGCGACACGCTCGACATCTTCGCGCGGCTGCTCAAGCCCGGCTCCGAGCTGCGGCTGGCGACCGACGATCCGAGCTACCTGCCGTGGATGGTCGAGCACGCCTGCACGCATCCGGCCTTCACGTGGCTCGCCGAGCGGCCGGCCGACTGGCGCGGCCGGCCCGACGATTGGCCGCCGACGCGCTACGAGACCAAGCGCATCGCCGGCACGCCGACCTTTCTTCGGCTCAGGCGCGTCTGACGGCCCGCGGCCGGATCAGCACCAGGATCGCCGCGGCGACCTGCAAAGCGAGGCAGAGCATCAGCGACGTGCGATAGCTGCCCGAGAGGTCGTGCAGCACGCCCAGGATCGACGGGCCGGTCGCGGCGGCGAGCTGGTTGATCGCGACGTTCAGGCTGACGGCGCGGGCGAAGTCGCGGCGCGGGAATTCCTGCTGCACGATCAGCCCGGGCAAGGTGATCAGGTTGCCGACGCCGAAGCCGAACAGCACGCAACCGAGATAGAGAGCGAACAGCGAATCGCTCGCCAGCAGCACGACCATCGCGCCGACCTGCACGCCGAGCACCGCGGCACTGGCGGCGCGGCGGTCGACCTTGTCGATCACGAGCCCGACGAGCATCCGGCCGGCCAGCGCCGACACCGAGGTCAGGCTGACCGCCCAGCCGGCACCCTTCAGGCCCAGCGTCGGCTCGAGGAAGGCGACCTGGTGGGCGATGAAGCTGATCTGCGCCACCAGCCCGAGCGAGAAGGCGCCCACCATGGTGAGATAGCGCGGCTGGCGCAGGAGCTGGGCGCGGCTCATCGGCGGGCCGTCCGGCTCGTGCGCGGCGGCCGGCGCGTCGCCGGGCTCGTGCTCGCCGGGTCGTCGCGGCCGCAAGGTCAGGAACGCCAGCGGCCAGAGCGTGGCCAGCACGAAGGCGACGGCGGCGAGCGCGGCGATGGCGAAGCCCAGCGTGTCGATCGCCCAGGCGAAGGCCGGCGCGAACAGCAGGCCGCCGCAGGTGGCGCCGTTCAGCGCCAGGCTGGCGGCCAGCCCGCGCCGCCGGTTGAACCACTGCGCGACGATGGTGTTGATCGCGCCGCCGCCCATCGCCGCCCAGCCGGGGATCATGATCAGGAACGCGAGATAGAGCTGCCACGGGCGCTCGACGATCGTCAGGCCGAGCACGCCCAGCCCCATCAACGTCGCGCCACCCATCACGACGGCGCGCGCGCCGTGCTTCTGGATGACGTCGCCCACCTGCATCACCAGGAAGCCACCGACGACGTAATAGAAGGAGATCGCCGCCGAGATCGTGGCCGGGGACCAGCCGTGCGTTTTCTGGAGGGCGACGAGGTAGAGGCCCAGGCCGTAGAAGCCGAGCCCCCACCCATAGAGGGCGACGACGAACGCGCAGAAGACGACCCACCATCCGTGGTAGCGCTTGTCCCGATCCATGGACGATGCTTCTCGCACGTTATGGCGGGGGCTGGCTGGCGGTTTTCGGAAATCGCCAGGAAGTGCAGGCGTTTGTGGGGAAATGCTTGCCAGCCGGCGCAACTGCGCCTATATCCGCCGCCATCCTCATCGGGTTCGCAGGACGAGCCAAACAAAAAGAGTGGGCCGAAAACCCGCTCTTTTCATTTGCCGCAATCCTGCTGGCCCAGAACCTCGAGAACCGCCCTTAGTGACCGATCTCCTGCGTCGCATCGAAGACATCGTCGCCCCGACCGTCGTCGGCATGGGCTTCGAGCTGGTTCGCGTCGCGATGAGCAGAGGAGGCGGCACCCTGCAGATCATGATCGAGCCGGCCGACGGCCGGCCGATGGATGTCGAGGATTGCGCCAACGTCTCGCGCGCGTTGTCGGCGGTGCTCGACGTCGAGGATCCGATCCCGGCCGCCTACACGCTGGAGGTGAGCTCGCCCGGCATCGACCGGCCGCTGACGCGCGAGAAGGACTATGTCCGCTGGGTGGGCCATCTCGCCCGCGTCGAGACGACGGAGCCGGTCGAGGGCCGCCGCCGCTTCAAGGGCATGCTGCTCGGGCTGGAGAACGGCGCGGTGCGCCTCAAGCTCGAGGACGGCACGGATGCGCTGGTGCCGCTGGCCATCGTGTCGCGCGCCAAGCTCGAGATGACCGATGCCCTGCTCGACGAATACCGCCGCGCCCAGGATGGCGCGGAACAGGCTCATTGAAGAATAAGGAAGCGAGAGGAAGACAATCATGGCAACGACTGCCGATATCCCGCGTCTGGAGATGCTGCAGGTGGCCGACATGGTCGCTCGCGAGAAGGGCATCGAGCGCGAGGAAGTGCTCGAGGCGATGGAGCAGGCGATCCAGAAGTCGGGCCGCGCCAAGTACGGGCTGGAGCACGACATCCGCGCCGAGATCGATCGCAAGACCGGCGAGATCAAGCTGCTGCGCTACATGCAGGTCGCCGATCCGATCGAGAACGAGAACACGCAGGTCACCGTCGCCGAGGCGCAGCGCCGCAATCCCGAGGCCCAGGTCGGCGACTTCCTCACCGACGAGCTGCCGCCGATCGACTTCGGCCGCGTCGCCGCCCAGACCGCCAAGCAGGTGATCACCCAGCGCATGCGCGAGAGCGAGCGCAAGCGGCAGTACGACGAGTTCAAGGATCGCGTCGGCGAGATCGTGTCCGGCGTGGTCAAGCGCGTCGACTACGGCAACATCACCGTGGATCTGCAGCGCGCCGAAGGCGTGATCCGCCGCGACGAGACGATCCCGCGCGAGAGCCTGCGCGTGAACGACCGGGTGCGCGCCTACATCTTCGACGTGCGCGAGGAGCCGCGCGGCCCGCAGATCTTCCTGTCGCGCAGCCATCCGCAGTTCATGGCCAAGCTGTTCACGCAGGAAGTGCCCGAGATCTACGACAACATCATCGAGATCAAGGCGGTCGCCCGCGATCCCGGCAGCCGCGCAAAGATCGCCGTGCTGAGCCACGACAGCTCGATCGACCCGATCGGCGCCTGCGTCGGCATGCGCGGCAGCCGCGTCCAGGCCGTCGTGCAGGAGCTGCAGGGCGAGAAGGTCGACATCATTCCCTGGTCGAGCGACACGGCCAACTTCATCGTCAACGCACTGGCCCCCGCCGAGGTCAGCAAGGTGCTGATGGACGAGGAGAAGAACAAGACCGAGGTCGTGGTTCCCGACGACCAGCTCAGCCTGGCGATCGGCCGCCGCGGCCAGAACGTCAAGCTCGCCTCGCAGCTCACCGGCTGGGAGATCGACATCATGACCGAGGCGGAGGAGAGCGAGCGGCGCCAGAAGGAGACGCGCGAGCGCACCGAGCTGTTCAAGGAGGCGCTTGATGTCGACGACGTCATTGCCCATCTCCTGGTGGCCGAAGGCTATGCCGCGGTCGAGGACATCTCGGACTCCACGGTCGAGGACCTGCAGGGCGTGGAGGGCTTCGACGAGGAGATCGCCAGCGAGCTTCAGCGCCGCGCGCGCGAATTCATCGAACGGCGCGACGCCGAGCTCACCGCCCGCCTCGAGGAGCTGGGCATGAGCGAGGAGGTGCGCGGCTTCGAGGGGCTCACCCTGCCGATGCTGGTGGCGCTGGGCGACAAGGGCGTGAAGACGCTCGACGACCTGGGCGACCTCGCCTCCGACGAGCTGCGCGAGATCGTGGGCGAGAGCGCCATGGATGCCGACACCGCCAACGCCGTCATCATGAAGGCGCGCGAGCACTGGTTCCCGGCCGAGGAAGCCGCCGCCGACGAGGCGGCCAAGGCCTGATCGAAGGAAGAAGGAGACCGACCGCTTGACCATGGCCCTCGCCATGTCCCCTGAAACATCCCTTGAACCGACGGCCGATGCCGCTCCCGGTCCGCTGCGCACCTGCATCGTGACCGGCGAGACGGCGGCGCCGGAGCGGATGATCCGCTTCGTCATCGGTCCCGAAGGGGATGTCGTGCCCGATCTGGCGCGGCGCCTGCCGGGACGGGGGATGTGGCTGCGTGCCGAGCGGGCGGCGCTGGAGCAGGCGATCGCGCGCAAGGCGTTCGCGCGGGCCGCCCGGGCGCCAGTCAAGGCGGCGGCCGATCTGCCGGACCGGGTCGAGAAGCTGCTGCTGGACCGTGTGCTCGGGGACCTGAGCCGGGCGCGCCGCGCGGGCCGCGCCGTGGCGGGCTTCGTGCGGGTCGAGCAGATGATCGGCCGGCATCGGGCGGCGCTGCTGGTCGTGGCGAGCGAGGCGGACGGCGACGGGCTGGCCAAGCTCGAGGCGACTGGCCTGCCGATCGAGCGGCTGGGAGACGAGGCGGCGCTGGGCGGCGTGTTCGGGCGCGAGCGGGCGGTCTACGTGGCCGTCGCGCGCGACGATGCGTCGGGCCAGTTCATTCAACGGATTGCGGGCGGAGCGGCGCGCTGGCGCGGCTATCGCTCGAACGGCGCCGGTTGACGGGCCGAAGCGGAGCAGGGACAAGACGCGTATGACCGAGCAGAAAGAATCGACCAAGCCGACCAAGCCGCTGACCTTGTCGACCACGGCGCGCACGGGCGCGGCGGCTGTCTCTTATACACATCTGACGCTGCCGACGAAGAGGATAGTGGGG
>CAMFJT010000291.1 GCA_945957125.1 uncultured Rhodospirillales bacterium
AGATCGTCGCCATCGTCGGCGCCAACGGCGCGGGCAAGAGCTCGCTGATCCGCTCTATCCACGGCATCGAGACGCCGGGACGCGGCACGGTGACGTTCGACGGCACCGACATCACCGGCTGGCGCAGCTATCGTGTGTGCGAGATCGGCATCGGCCATGTCGCGGAGGGCCGGCAGGTCTTCCCCAACCTGACGGTGCTGGAGAACCTCGAGATGGGCGCCACGCCGCGCCACGCGCGCGCCAGCCAGGCCAGGACCCTGGAGCACGTCTACTCGCTGTTCCCTCGTCTGGCCGAGCGGCGCGGACAGGCGGCCGGCACACTCTCGGGCGGCGAGCAGCAGATGCTGGCGATCGGCCGCTGCCTGATGGGCTTGCCGCGCCTGATCATGTTCGACGAGCCTTCGCTCGGCCTGGCGCCCGCGATCGTGCAGGAGATGTTCCGCATCATTCGCCGGCTGAACGAGGAGGGCCTGACCATCCTGCTGGTCGAGCAGAACGTGATGGCCTCGCTCAGGATCGCCCACCGAGGCTACGTGCTGGAGAACGGCCGGATCGAGCTTCATGGCGCCGGTCACGCGCTCTTGACCAACGACCGGGTACGCCAGGCGTACCTGGGCTTGTGACCCTTCCTCGCCACTGCCATTGTCCCGCCTCCGGTACAGGCCGTTGCCGCGTCGCGGTGCGGGTTGATCCGGGACGGTGCGGTTTTTCCTGACGACAGGCAGGACCGTCCTCCCGATGCAAGCAAGGCTCGGGAGGGAATTTCAGCATGAATCGTCGTGACCTGCTCAAGGCCGGCTTCGCCGCCGGGGCCATCGGCGCCGCGCCACGCCTGGCGTCGGCCGAGGTCAATTTCTCACCCGTGCCCAAAGGCTGGCGGACCTTCGCGCTGACCACGCGGGTCGAACCCACATTCGCCACCAGGGCGTGGATTCCGCTGCCGACCTTCGCGGCCGAGGACTGGCAGCGGCCTGGCGCCACGACCTGGACCGGCAATGCCAAGGCGGCCGCGAAGGTGCGCGATCCGAAATACGGCGCGGAGATGCTGCAGGTCGAATGGGCCGCCGACCAGCAGAACTCGATGATCGAAGTCACCACGCAGGTCCAGGCACAGAACCGCGCGGTCCGGATCGGCCAGGCATCGGTTCCGCCGCTCGGCGAGGAAGAGCGCAAGCTCAACCTGATGGCCACGGCGCTCCTGCCGGTCGACGGCCTGGTCAAGGAGACGGCCGAAGGCATCGTGCGCGGCAAGACCGCCGATGCCGACAAGGCGCGCGCCCTGTACGAATGGGTGGTCGAGAACACCTTCCGCAATGCCGCGACCAAGGGCTGCGGCATCGGCGACGTGAGCTGGATGCTCAGGACCGGCAACCTCAACGGCAAGTGTGCCGATCTCAATGCACTCTACGTGGCGATGGCGCGGTCGGTCGGCGTGCCGGCGCGCGATGTCTACGGCATCCGGGTCGTACCCTCCGAGTTCGGATACAAATCGCTCGGCGCCGGCAGCGAGGTCGTCACCAAGGCGCAGCATTGCCGCGCCGAGGTCTGGCTCGAGGGCAGCGGCTGGACGCCGGCCGATCCGGCCGACGTGCGCAAGGTCGTGCTCGAGGAGCCGCCGACAAACCTAGCGATCACCGATCTCAAGGTCGCCGCGGCCCGCAAGACGCTGTTCGGCGCCTGGGAGGGCAACTGGCTGGCCTTCAACGTCGCACATGACGTGCAGTTGCCCGGCGGCAAGGAGCCGCCGCTGCCGTTCCTGATGTACCCGCAGGCCGAGGACAAGGGCGGCGCCGTCGACCCGCTCGATCCGGACGCGTTCAAATACAAGATCACAGTGCGTGAATTGACCGGCTGAAAAAGTCTTGCCGGACCGCGGGCGTCCCGCCCGCCTACTATCTCGGGCGGGACGCCCGCGGTCCGGCAAGAGCTCGGAGCCGTTCCGCTGCGTCGCGATCCGCTCTATACCCGCCGTCATGACGGCCATGCCCGGAACGGGACTCGACCGCTGCTCCCGCAAGATCCTCCGGCGCTACTACCTGGCCATGGCGGTGCCGTTCGGCATCGACCTGCTGACGTCGGCAGCCTACGCCGCGATCAATGCCCATCCGCTGTCGCTCCTGCCGCTCACCGCGGTTTCAGCGATCTTCCTGCTGTTCGGTGTCGGGCTGGGCGCATCTCTGTCGATCCGGCCCGTCAAGCGCTTCCTCGAGGGCCGCATCGCCTTCGCCGACATCGAACCCGCCCTGGCGAACCTGCCGCGCCGCTCCGCCACGGTAGTCGCCTGCCTGTACGGACCGATGCTCGCGTTGCGCCTGCTGGCACCGCGGTTCGGCTACACGTTCGGCGCCACGATCGAGGTATCGGCCTGGATCGACACGGTCTGCTCATTCCTCGTCGTCACCAGCTTCAACTTCGTGCTGACCTACTTCGTGGTCAGCGCCTATCTCGACGGCCTGCTCGCCTTCCTGTTCGGCGCCCGGAACGTCAATATCGGGTCATTCCGCGGCGCGTTCCGGCGCAAGGTCGGTCTGGCCGTGCTGTTCGTCTCCTTCGCCGCCATGACCCTGCTGGCCGGCGACATCGCAAGCTACGAGGGCGCGCGCCTGTTGCGCGAGGCGTCGATAGACCTGCTGGCCTCGGTGGCCGGCGCCGTCACCATCTACTACTGGATCTCGCGCGCGCTCACCCTGCCGCTTGCCCGGCTCGACCGCGGCATGGAGCGAGTGGCCGAAGGCGACCTCTCCGTGCGCCTGCCGGTCACGTCGGATGACGAGGTCGGACGGGCGGTGAGCGGCTTCAACGAGATGGTGGACGGCCTCGCCGAGCGGCAATACCTGCGCGACACGTTCGGGAAATACGTCAGCGAGAGCGTCGCCGCCGCCATCCTCGACGATCGCGAGCGCAGCGGCCGCGCCGCGGACACGCTGGCCGAAGCCACGCTGATGTTCACCGACATCGAGGGCTTCACCACCCTGTCCGAGCAGCTCGCACCGGCCGATGTGGCCGCCATCCTCAACAGCTACTACGCCGCCATCGTGCCGGTCATCCAGCGTCACGGCGGCGTGGTGAACAACTGCATCGGCGACGGGCTGTTTGCCTCCTTCAACCTGCCCCTGCCGCAGGAACGGCATGCCGCCGCGGCCCTCGGAGCGGCGATCGAGATCCAGCAGGCGCTCGCCCATGTCGACTTTCCCTCGGGAGTTCAGATCCGCACCCGTATCGGCATCAACACCGGGCCGGTGATCGGCGTCACGATCGGCACGAGCGACTGGCTGAGCTACACCCTGCTGGGCGATGCGGTGAACGTCGCATCGCGCGTCGAGCAGCTCAACAAGGAGTTCGGCTCGGTCATCCTGGCGACCGAGAGCACGGTCCGCGCCGCCGGCGAGGGCTTCGCCTGCGTGCGGCTGGGCGAGGCCGTCGTGCGTGGTCATCGCGGCGACGTGGTGGTCTATCGCGTCGGGCCGCCGGCATGAGCGCGACCACCGCCGAGATCGCCATGCTGCGCCGCCGCTACCTCCTGATGGCGACGTCGATCTTCGTCCTCGATCTTTCGATCACGCTCCTCTTCTCGTTCCTTTCCGGTGCCTGGGGCAACGCGTGGCGCACGATGGGCGCCGGGCTGATCCTGCTCCTGGCGTTCAACTGGACGATCTCCAGCCGGCTGTTTGCGCCGATCCAGGACTTCCTCCACGGCAGGGTCGCGTTCGACTCGATCCAGCGCCGATTGACCCAGCTGCCGCTGCTGTCCGCGGCCCGGGTCGGCTCGATGGCCTTTCTCGCCTGGACGTTCCGACTGTCGTTACCGTGGTGGAGCACGAGCGAGCTGCCACCGCCGACGATTCTCGATTTCACCGTCACCACCCTCGTCCTGACGGTCTTCTACTTCACCTTTACCTACTTCGTCGTGAGCGACTACCTCGCCACGCTCTGCAGCTTCATCTTCGAGCGCTTCGGCGAGAATCTCGGCCTGTTCTTCGGCAGCTACCGCCAGAAGCTGATGGTTGCGCTGCTGGTGATCTCGATCGGGCCGCTCGCCGCCATCCTGGCCGATCTCTATTCGTACGAAGGCAGCCAGCTCCATTTCGAGATCCTGGTCGACGTCGCCTCGGCAGCGATGGGCGTGGCGCTGTCGGCGTTCTTCATCATGCGCTCCTTCCTGCGGCCGTTGCGCATCCTGTCGAATGCCATGGGCGAGGTCGCCTCGGGCAACCTGGGCGTCCGCGTCGCCGTGACCTCGAACGACGAGGCGGGCGAGGTCACGACCCGCTTCAACGCCATGGTCGAGGGGCTGCGCGAGCGCGAGCGCATCCGCGAGACGTTCGGCCGCTATGTCGACGAGAATGTCGCCGCCACCATCCTGGCGCGTCAGGGCGAGTCATCGGGCGAGATCGGCGAAGCCACCATCCTGTTCACCGACATCGCGGGCTTCACCACCATCGCGGAGCATCTCGGGCCTTCCGAGCTGGTCGCGGTGCTGAACGAATATCTCGAGACGGTGCTGGAGCCGATCCGCCGCCACGGCGGCGTGGTCAACACCTTCATCGGCGACGGCCTGTTCGCCTCCTTCAACATGCCGCTCGCCTGCCCCGACCATGCCTGCGCCGCCGTCCAGGCCGCGATCGACATCCAGCGTGCCGTCGGCGCCCGCACCTTCGGCGATTTCGGCGTGGCGCTGGCGACCCGCATCGGCATCAGCACCGGGCCCGTGATCGGCGGCTCGGTCGGCGCCGGCCAGCGCATGAGCTACACCCTGCTCGGCGACACCGTGAACCTCGCGGCCCGGCTGGAGACATTGAACAAGGATCATGGCACACGCATTCTGGTTTCGCAGAGCACGCGCCATGCCTGCGGCGAGCGCTTTGCCTTCGCATCGCTCGGCGCTGTCATGGTACGCGGGCGCAGCGAGCAGATCGCCGTCTTCACTCCAGACCCCAACCTCCAGGAACCTAGCCCATGAACGCGTCCGGCCTTTCACCCGAGCAGGTCAAGCTGCAGGCCCGAGTCCGCGAGCTGGCGCAAGGGCCGGTCGCGCGGCGCGCCGCCGAGGTCGACCGCACCGAGCAGTATCCCTGGGACAATGTCGAGCTGCTGAAGGAGGCCAGGCTGCTCGGCATGACGATCCCGACCCAGTACGGCGGCCAGGGCAAGGGCTGGCTCGACGCCGTGCTGACCATCGAGGCGCTGAGCGCTGCCTGCTCCGTCACCGGCCGCATCGCCGTGGAGACCAACATGGGCGCGATCAGCGCGGTGATGGCCTACGGCTCGGAGGAGCAGAAGAAGATGGCGGCCGACATGGTGCTGGCCGGCGACAAGCCCGCCATCTGCATCACCGAGCCCGACGCCGGCTCGGACGCCAACGGCATGACCACGCGCGCCGACAAGAAGGGCAACCGCTACGTCCTGAACGGCCGCAAGCACTGGATCACCGGCGGCGGCGTCTCGCGCCTGCACCTGATCTTCGCCAAGGTCTACGACGAGAAGGGCAACGAGGAAGGCATCGGCGGCTTCCTCGCCATCCGCGACGAGACCAAGGGGCTCAAGATCACCAAGCGCGAGCCGACCATGGGCCTGCGCGGCATCCCCGAGGCGGTGATCGACTTCGAGGACATGGACGTTCCGCCCTCCGCGCTGGTCATCCCGCCGAGGGGCTTGAAGAAGGGCTTCGCCGACCTGATGAACGCCTACAACAGCCAGCGCGTCGGCGCCGCGACCGTGGCGCTCGGCATCGCGGAGGGAGCGTACCAGCTTGCGCTCGACTGGTCCGAGCAGCGCCACCAGTTCGGCCGGCCGATCAACGAGTTCCAGGGCCTGCAGTGGAAGCTGGCCGACATGTCGATCAAGCTCTCCGCCGCCCGCGCGCTGGTCTATAACGCGGCCCGCTCCGGCGAAGGCGGTTTCCCCGACATGCTGATGGCCGCGCAGGCGAAGGTGTTCACCTCGGAGAGCGCCATCCAGGTGGTCAACGACGCGCTGCAGTTCTTCGGCGCGCGCGGCTACAGCCGCGAGCTGCCGCTCGAACGCATGGCGCGCGACGTGCGCATGTTCACCATCGGCGGCGGCACCGCCGAGGTCCTGCGCAACGTCGTGGCCGGCGCGCTGCTCAAGAAGAAGCTGCCGCAGACCCGCGACGGCTGGGTCAGGGACTGAGCCCGAAGCAGGTAGCGCCAATGGCCGACATTCTCGTCCGCAATATCGCCCCGTTGACCCTGAAGCGGCAGCGCCGCCGAGCCAAGCGGCACGGCAAGAGCCTCGAAGCGGAGTTGCGCGAGGTCCTCCTGAACCTCGCGCAGGAGGAAACTCTTCTGGCGGCGCAGCCACGGCAGCGGTTCGGGTCATGGCTCGTATCGATCAGCCGGCCGGGTGTCGATCTGTCGGATACCTTGAACGAGTTACGGAGCGCGCCCGTTCGTCATGCTAACCTGGGCTAAGCCGCCTGTCCTCCTGAGAGCTGTGAGATCTTGATTTCAGAGGCCTCCCGCTGGAAGCACGCCCTTCATAGGCGCTAACTTTGCCGGAAATACAGAGAAACCTCACCCTGAGGAACGGAGCGAAGCGGAGTGTCTCGAAGGGTCGAAACAAGCACGCTGCCGATACAGCTCATGGTAGCGGCAGCTCCGTCCTTCGCGTTGCCATCCTTCGAGACGCTCCGCTTCGCTGCGCTCCTCAGGATGAGGTGGAAATGTAGCGATGGACAACAAAGTTAGCCCAACTTGCGCAGTTGGAGGGCGCTTCAATATTTTTTGAGCGCGGGGAT
>CAMFJT010000292.1 GCA_945957125.1 uncultured Rhodospirillales bacterium
GGCGGGCGATGCGGATCACGCGCACGTCGTGGCAGAAATACTTGCCGCCGAACTGCGCGCCGATGCCCATCTGGCGCGTCAGCTCGAGCACCTTCTGCTCCATGCCGCGGTCGCGGATCGCAACGCCCTTGTCGTTGCCCTCGCCCGGCAGGTCGTCGAGATAGCGAGTCGAGGCGAGCTTGACCGTCTTGAGGTTGAGCTCGGCCGAGGTGCCGCCGATCACGATGGCGAGGTGGTAGGGCGGGCAGGCCGCCGTGCCCAGCGTGCGGATCTGGGTGTCGAGGAACTTGAGCAGCGCGGCCTCGTTCAGCACCGCCGGCGTCTGCTGATAGAGATAGCTCTTGTTCGCCGAGCCGCCGCCCTTGGCGACGAACAGGAACTTGTAGGCGTCGCCGTCGGTGGCGAAGATGTCGATCTGCGCCGGCAGGTTGGTGCCGGTCTGCACTTCCTTGAACATCGAGATCGGCGACACCTGGCTGTAGCGCAGGTTGGTCTCAGTGTAGGTCTTGTAGACGCCTCGGGCGATGGCCGCCTCGTCGCCGCCGCCGGTCCACACCGCCTGGCCCTTCTTGCCCATCACGATCGCGGTGCCGGTGTCCTGGCACATCGGCAGCACGCCGCCGGCGGCGATGTTGGCGTTCTTCAAGAGCTCGAGCGCGACATACTTGTCGTTCGACGAGGCCTCGCCGTCGTCGAGGATGTTGCGGAGCTGCTGGAGATGGCCCGGCCGCAGCAGGTGCGAGATGTCCTTGAAGGCCTGGGCGGTGAGCAGGGTGAGCGCTTCCGGCTCGACCGTGAGCACCTCCCTGCCGTTGAACGTGGCTGTGCCGACGAAATCGGAGGAGAGCTTGCGGTAGGCCGTGCTGTCCTTGCCGCTGGGGAACATCTCCTGGAACTGGAACTCGGGCATGGCTTCTCCTGACGGGAAGCGCCCTCAAACCGCAAAAAGCGGGAGCCGTCTACTTCTTTCGGAAGCTGTCGAGCTTGACGATCTTGGAGGCGGGATCCTCCGGCTTGGCATCCCCATCGGCGGGCTTGGCCGCGACCTCGTTCCTGGTATCGGCGGCAGCCGGCGCGGGGAGGGGCGTGGGCACCACGGCGGGCTTGTCGGGTGCCGCGCCTGTCTTGTCCTTGCGATCGAACTGCAGGCCGAAGCGGACCGACGGATCGACGAAGGCAGACAGGGCAGCGAACGGCACCTTTATGCGCTCCTGCTGCTTGTTGAAGCTCACCGTGACCTCGAAGAACTCCTCGGTGAGGATGAGATCCCAGTATTGGTGCTGCAGCACGATCGTCATCTCTTCCGGATACTTGGCGCGCAGGTAGTCGGGAAGCTGAACGCCCGGATCGTTGCTGCGAAAGGAGATGTAGAAATGATGCGAGCCGGGCAGGCCCTTGTCGGCGACCTGGCGCAGCACGCGACGCACGACGCCGCGCAGCGCGTCGTCGACCAGGGCGTCGTAGTGGAAGCGGTCGTTCATGGACAATGGAACCTTCACAAAAGCATCGGCCCGCGATGCAGGAGAGTCAACGCCGCCAATAGCGGGGGACGAGGCGAAAGGAAAGCGGTGAATCCGAGGCAAGTGGGAGGGGCTTCTGTTGCCCGGTGCCCCTCCCGAAACCGCGCTTACGTCCGCTGTTTAGGCGGCAGCAGCGAGTGCAACGTCGTTATCGTTGGCACTTGTGTGTGGCCCTTTACGGCGGAACCATGCCGGGCAAAAACCGCGCCTTTACCACGCTCGTCGATCCTGTTTCGCCCCCATCGGTCCCGCCCAGCCAGGGAAGGAGAAGTTGGTGGAGGCGCCGGGTACCGCCCCCGGGTCCGAAACGCTTATGCCACGCGGCGTTTATCGCCATAGTCGGTTTCCCGACCCGATCTATATAGGCGCTTGCGCCGGCTTTTTGAAGGGTCGGCGCCTGTACGAATTTCGTATCGCTTCGTATACTCGTGCGATGGATACCGTCTCCTACAGCCGTGCTCGCCTCGATCTCGCTCGCCTCATGGACAAGGTGAGCGATGACCGTGCGCCGACGATCGTGACGCGGCCCGGCAAGCGTTCGGTCATCGTGATGGACCTTGAAGAGTATCGCGGCATGGAGGAGACGATCCATTTGATGAGCAGCCCCGCCAATGCGCGTCGCTTGCTGCAGAGCATACAGGCGGCTGACCGGGGAGAAGTCACTGAAAGGGCGCTCATTGAGCCAAGGGTCAAAGCCCGCAAGCGGCGCGCGAAACGGTGAAGATTGGCTTCACGGACAATGGCTGGACCGACTATCTGTACTGGCAGGAGACAGACGCAGCAGTCGCTCAACGAATCAACGGGCTGATCAAGGAGGCGACACGGACGCCGTTTTCGGGAATCGGTAAGCCGGAGCCCCTGCGTGGCGCCTATGCGGGATGGTGGTCCCGTCGCATCACTGGTGAGCATCGCTTGATATATCGCGTTTCCGGTCGGGGCGTGGAGCAAATCCTCGAAATCGCCCAATGTCGGTATCACTACCGGCGCTGACCTCGCTGTGGGCAACTTTGCGCTAAGGTGCAGCCCACAAGACAGGATAGCCGATGCCCCTTTCGACCGACCAGCAGGCTGAAATCGACCAGGCGCGGGATGGCGCGCAGAAGACGCTGCGCCCGGTTGCGCCGGCGCTGGAGGAAATCCTCTACCGGGCGCTGCCGGTGCTCGACCACGGCTTCGTTCGGGTCGTCGATTACATGGGCGACGACGCCGCCGTGGTGCAGGCCGCGCGCGTGTCCTACGGCCGCGGCACGAAGAAGGTCAGCGAGGATCGCGGCTTGATCAACTATCTGATGCGCCATCGCCACACGACGCCGTTCGAGATGTGCGAGATCAAGTACCACGTGAAGCTGCCGATCTTCGTGGCGCGCCAGTGGATCCGCCATCGCACCGCCAACGTGAACGAATACTCGGCGCGCTACTCGATCCTCGACAACGAGTTCTACCTGCCGCAGCCCGAGCAGCTCGCCGCGCAGAGCAAGGCCAACCGCCAGGGCCGCGATGCCGTGCTCACCGGCAAGGAGGCCGAGCGCGTCTTCTCGCTCCTCAGGAAGGACGCCGAGCTGGCCTACGAGCACTACATGGAGATGCTGAACGAGGGCGCGGACGGCGCGCCGCTCGATCCCGAGCGTTCGGGCCTGGCCCGCGAGCTGGCGCGCATGAACCTGTCGCTCGCCTTCTATACGCAGTGGTACTGGAAGACGAACCTCCACAACCTCATGCATTTCCTCTCGCTGCGCGCCGATGCGCACGCTCAGTACGAGATCCGCGTCTATGCCGACGTCATGATCGACACTCTGAAGCGGTGGTGCCCGATCTGCGCCGACGCCTTCCTCGAATATCGCATGGGAGGCGCGCATCTCTCCCGGACCGGCCTCGCCGCCGTCAAGCGCATGATCGCGGGCGAGAAGGTCGACCAGAAGTCGAGCGGCCTCAATCCGCGCGAATGGCGCGAGCTGCTGGCGTCGCTCGGGCTGGACGGCTGATGGCCGGCGGACCGATCAGGGATCCCGGCCGGCTGCGGCTCCTCCGGGAGCGGCCGCGCGATGGTGCGGCGATCGAGGAGATGACGGCGGCGGCATTCGGCCCCGACCGCTTCCACAAGACCGTCTATCGCCTGCGTGAGGACGTGCCGGCGATCCGCGAGCTGTGCTTCGTCTGCCTCGATCAGAAGGAGCGCCTGGTTGCCTCGATCCGCAACTGGCCGGTCCTGATCAACGAGAAGTGGCCGGCGGTGATGCTGGGACCGCTCGCGATCGCGCCGGAGCTGCGCGGGCTGGGGTACGGCAAGGCGCTGATGTGGCATTCGATGGCGCAATCGCGCCTGCAGGGCCATAGCCGCATCGTTCTGGTCGGCGATCCGGAATACTACAATCAGTTCGGCTTTCGCCGCGACCTTGCCTTGCTGCTCCAGCTCCCGGGCTGGGTCGAGGAGCGCCGCTTCCTGGCGCTCGAGCTGGTCGCCGGATCGATGATCGGCGTGCACGGCATGGTCGGCAAACCGTTGCCGCATAAGACGAGGTCGAGGAAGAAGCGCTCATAGCTGGGACCGCGCCACTGCGTGGCGCCTCACGAGATGAGCGCCACGGAGTGGCGCGGTCCCAGCGCAGATCAGCGCATTACGATCTTGGGCGGCGGGCGGCCGCCGCGCTGCGGCGCGGAGAGCTGCTTCCACACACGGCCGGCGATGTTCCGGTAGGCCTGGGAATGGGGAGAGTCGGGGCGATCCACCACGATCGGATGGCCGCTGTCGGACGTCGTGCGGATGTCGAGATGCAGCGGGATCTCGCCGAGGAACGGCACCCCGAGCTTCTGGGCCTCCTCGCGCGCGCCGCCATGGCCGAAGATCTCCGACCGCTCGCCGCACTTGGGGCAGAGGAAGTAGCTCATGTTCTCGACGATCCCGAGCACCGGCACGGCGACCTTGCGGAACATGGCAAGGCCCTTGCGCGCGTCGATAAGGGCGATGTCCTGCGGCGTCGAGACGATCACCGCGCCGGACAGTGCCACCCTCTGGGCGAGCGTGAGCTGGGCGTCGCCGGTACCGGGCGGCATGTCGACCACCAGCACGTCGAGCTCGCCCCATTGCACGTCGCGCAGCATCTGCTCCAGCGCGCTCGAGACCATCGGCCCGCGCCAGATCATCGGCGTGTCCTCGGCCACGATGTAGCCGATCGACATGGTGCGCAGGCCGTAGCGCTCGATCGGCTTCAGCATCTTACCGTCGGCCGATTCGGGCTTCTCCTTCACGCCCAGCATGCGGGGCATCGAGGGACCGTAGATGTCGGCATCGAGCAGGCCGGTGCGGAGCCCGTTGGCCGCCAGCCCGAGCGCCAGGTTGACCGCCGTGGTCGACTTGCCCACACCGCCCTTGCCGGAAGCGACGGCGATGACGTGCTTGACCCCTGGAACCTCGATCCGGCCGCCGCCGCCCGTCGTCTTCGCGGCGGGGCCGTGCCCATGCCCATGCCCATGGTCACGGGCGGCAGGCGGGGCGGGCGCGGCCGCGCGCTCCGCCGTCATGACGGCGGTCGCCGAAAGCACGCCTGGCATCGCCCGCACGGCCTGCTCGCACGCCTGTCGCAGCGGCTCGAGGGCCGGGCCGCGCGCAGGATCGACTTCCAGGGTCACCGCGACATGGCCGCCCCGGGTGGCGACCCCGCTCACCATGCCCAGCGCCACGACGTTCCTGCCGGTCAGGGGATCGATGACCGTTTCGAGAACGCTACGAACGGCCGATTCCGTGATTTCCGCCATGTCGCTCGCTCGCCGCTTGATTGATGGTGTGCCCGTCGTCACATATATGCAGCGCGGCGCGAAAGCAAAGTCCCGCCGGAGGCGTCGAGGTGATGGATGGCGTGGAACAACAATAGCGGCGGCCCTTGGGGTGGCGGCGGCGGCGGCGGCAACAACGGCGGCGGCCCGTGGGGCGGCGGCGGAGGAGGCGGCAACCGCGGCGGCGGCGGGCCGTTCGGCTCGCGCCGGCCGCCCGACATGGAAGACGTCATCCGCAAGGGCCAGGAGCGGTTGCGCAACCTGATGCCGGGCGGACTCGGCTCGTTCAAGGGGCTGCTGCTGATCGCGCTGGCAGCCGTCCTGATCTGGCTGGCGACCGGCTTCTTCCGGGTCCAGCCCAACCAGCAGGCCGTCCAGCTCGTGTTCGGCAAGCCCTATGGCGGACCGGTCGCGTCGGGCCTCCACTACAACCTGCCGGCCCCGATCGGCAACGTCGTGATCGTGAACGTGCAGGACCAGCGCCGTACCGTGATCGGCTCGCGCGGCGCGACCGAGCGCAGTCCCTATAGCCGCGGCGCGCGCCCGACCTCGTCGGAGAACCTGATGCTGACCGGCGACGAGAACATCGTCGATATCGAGTTCGCGGTGCTGTGGCAGATCAAGGACGTGTTCAAATATGCCTTCAACGTGCGCAATGGCGAGGAGAACGTGCGTTCCGCCGCCGAGGCCGCCATGCGCGAGGTGATCGGCAAGTCCAACCTGCAATACGCCCAGACCGAGGGGCGCACGCGCATCGAGCAGGACACCAAGGATCTCCTGCAGCGCATCCTCGACGAGTATGGGCTGGGCGTGCAGATCGCCCAGGTGCAGCTCCTGCGGGTCGATCCGCCGCAGGAAGTGATCGGTGCCTTCCGTGACGTGCAGGCGGCACGCGCCGACAAGGAGAAGAACATCAACGAGGCCAATACCTACCGCAACCAGGTGCTGCCCCGCGCCAAGGGCGAGGCGGAATCGATCATCCAGAAGGCCGAAGGCTACAAGGCCCAGAAGATCGCCGGTGCGAAGGGCGACATCCAGCGCTTCAACCAGATCTACGAGCAGTACGCCAAGGCCAAGGACGTCACCTCCGAACGCCTCTACATCGAAGCGATCGAGGATGTGCTGCGCAACGTCAACAAGGTGCTGATCGACAAGAACGGCGCAGGAGTGGTGCCCTATCTGCCCCTGCCGGAGTTGCGCTCGGGCCAGACGCCTGCCGGGCCGGCGCGACCGGTGGCGCCTCCCGTCGTGGGAGCCACGCGATGAGCAACCGTTCCATCGTCCTGCTGGTGGTCGCGGCCATCGCGATCTTCCTGCTCACCCAGACCTTCTTCACCGTCGATCCGACCAAGCAGGTGCTGGTGCGCCAGTTCGGCGCCATCGTCGGCGAGCCCAAGACCCAGCCGGGGCTATACGCCAAGGTGCCGCTGATCCAGGACAT
>CAMFJT010000293.1 GCA_945957125.1 uncultured Rhodospirillales bacterium
GGCCGCCCGCTGTTCTGCGAAGGCGAGGCGGGCGTGGGCAAGACCGAGATCGCCAAGGTCCTGTCGGCCACGCTGAACCGGCCGTTGATCCGGCTGCAGTGCTACGAGGGCCTCGACGTGTCCTCTGCCGTCTACGAGTGGAACTATGCCCGCCAGATGATCGAGATTCGCCTGGCCGAAGCGCAGGGCGTGCAGGATCGTGGCCAGCTCGAATCCGACATCTTCAACGAGCGCTTCCTGATCCGTCGTCCGCTGCTGCAGGCGCTCGAGCCGCAGGCCGGCGGCGCGCCGATCCTGCTGATCGACGAGCTCGACCGCACCGACGAGCCGTTCGAGGCCTACCTGCTCGAGGTGCTGTCCGACTTCCAGGTGACGATCCCCGAGCTCGGCACCGTGAAGGCCGCGCAGCCGCCGATCGTGATCATCACGTCCAACCGCACGCGCGAGATCCATGACGCGCTCAAGCGGCGCTGCTTCTACCATTGGGTCGACTATCCCGACCTCCGGCGCGAGCTGGAGATCCTCAAGGTCAAGGCGCCGGGCGCCAGCGAGCGGCTGTCGCGCCAGGTCGTGGGCTTCGTCCAGGAGCTGCGCAAGATGGACCTGTTCAAGTCGCCGGGCGTGGCCGAGTCGATCGACTGGGCGACCGCCCTGTCGGAGCTCGACGTGCTCGACCTCGATCCGCGCACGATCAACGACACGCTCGGCGTGCTGCTCAAGTACCAGGACGACATCCAGCGCATGCAGGGCACCGAGGCGGCCGACATCCTGCGCAAGGTGAAAGCCGACATCGCCGCCCAGCCGCTGGGGTAGGGGATGGCCCATTCCCCGTCGTCCCGAGCGAAGCGAAGCGCAGTCGAGGGACCTGTTCATCCCGGCAGACGCCATATGAGCAGGTCCCTCCACTACGCCTCGCTGCGGTCGGCTTCGGTCGGGACGACGGAAGGGCCGAGGTGATGGACACGCAGCTCGCGGCCGGCGACAGGCCGAACGGCCGGCTCGCGACCAACATCGTCCATTTCGCGCGGACCTTGCGCACGGCCGGCCTGCGGGTCGGGCCGGGGCAGGTGCTGCGGGCGATCGAGGCGGTCGAGGCGGCGGGACTCAAGAAGCGCGACGACTTCTACTGGACGCTTCATTCGGTGTTCGTGAACCGGCGCGACCAGCGCGAGATCTTCGACCAGGCGTTCCACGTCTATTGGCGCAACCCGCGTCTCCTCGAGAAGATGATGGAGATGCTGCTGCCGTCGATCGACACGCCGGCCGATCCCGAGAAGGGGCGGGAGCTCAGCCGCCGCCTGCAGGACGCGCTGTCGCCGGGGCAGGGCGAATCGCCGAAGGCCGACGAGAACGAGCCGCCGGAGGTCGAGATCGAGGCGACCTTCACCGTCTCCGATCGCGAGGTGCTGCAGCACCGCGATTTCGAGCAGATGTCGCAGGCCGAGATCGACGAGGCCTTGCGCGCGATCTCCCGGCTGCGCCTGCCGGTGCCGGAGCGACGCACGCGGCGCTATCAGCCGTCGCGCCGCGGCGCCAAGATCGACTTCCGCGCCTCGCTGCGCCGGGCACTGCGGCCCGAAGGGTTGATCGAGCTGCGCCGCCGCGAGCCGCGCCGCCGGCCGCCGCCGCTGGTGATCCTGTGCGACATCTCGGGCTCGATGGCCCGCTATTCGCGCATGTTCCTGCATTTCATGCATGCGATCACCAACGATCGCGACCGGGTCTTCTGCTTCACTTTCGGCACGCGGCTCAACAACGTCACCCGGGCCCTACGCTATAGGGACGTGGATATAGCGCTGGCAAAAGCATCGGCACAGGTAGAAGATTGGTCCGGCGGCACGCGGATCGGCGTGGCGCTGCACG
This sequence comes from uncultured Rhodospirillales bacterium, assembly GCA_945957125.1. Lineage (GTDB taxonomy): Bacteria > Pseudomonadota > Alphaproteobacteria > Reyranellales > Reyranellaceae > Reyranella. The sequence goes on from CAMFJT010000293.1 coordinate 1,864, forward strand.
AGTTCAACAACAAGTGGTCGCGGAGGGTATTGGGGCAAGGGGCGGTCGTCCTGCTGATCACCGACGGGCTGGACCGCGAGGGCGCGGCCGGGCTGGCGGAGGAGATGGAGCGGCTGCACAAATCCTGCAGCCGCCTCATCTGGCTCAATCCGCTCTTGCGCTACGGGGCCTACGAACCCAAGTCGCAGGGCAACAAGGCGATGCTGCCCCACGTCGACGAATTCCGGCCGGTGCACAATCTCGAAAGCCTGGCCGGGCTGATCGCCGCCCTCGATAGCCATCCGCAGCACGGCTCGGACCGGCGGCTGGCGGGCTGGCAGACCGAATTGCGCAAGGAGTAGGCCATGAGCGACGCGCTGGAAGTTCTCGATCAGGTCGGCAAGTGGAAGGCGTCCGGCAAGGGCGTCGCCGTGGCCACCGTCATTACCACCTGGGGCTCCTCGCCGCGTCCGGTCGGCAGCCAGCTCGGCGTCGACGACAGCGGCGAGATGGTCGGCTCCGTCTCGGGCGGTTGCATCGAGGGCGCGGTGGTGCAGGAGGCGTTGGCGGCGATCAAGGACGGCAAGCCACGGCTGCTCGACTTCGGCGTCACCGACGAGCAGGCCTGGGACGTGGGCCTCGCCTGCGGCGGAAAGGTCCAGGTCTTCGTCGAGAAGGTGAGCTGACCCATGAAAAGCGAAACCCTCGCCGCACTCCAGGAAGCGCGCACCAAGCGGCAGGCGGTGACGCTCGCCACCCGCCTCGGCGATGGTGCCGAAGGTCTGGTCTATCGCGATTCGGTCAAGGGCGATCTGGCCGGCGATGCCGCCATCGTTTCGGCGGCGCGAGGCGCCATGGAGGTCGGCCGCAGCGAGACGGTCGAGATCGGCGGCCAGAAGGTCTTCCTCAATGTCTACGTGCCGCCGCCGCGGCTCATCATCGTCGGCGCGGTGCACATTGCCCAGTCGCTGGCGCCGATGGCGACCATGCTCGAGTTCGATGTGACGGTCGTCGATCCGCGCGGCGCGTGGGCGACCGCCAACCGCTTTCCCGGCGTGAAGGTGATCAAGGACTGGGCGGACGAGGCGTTCCAGGAGATGGGCCTCGACGTGTCGACCGCCGTGGTGACGCTGACGCACGATCCCAAGCTCGACGATCCGGCGCTCGAGTCGGCGCTGAAATCGGACGTGTTCTACATCGGCGCGCTGGGCAGCCGGCGCACCCACGCCAAGCGCAAGGAGCGGCTGGCGGAGGTCGGCATCACCGACGAGATGTTCGCCCGCATCCACGGCCCGGTCGGCCTCAATATCGGCGCCAAGTCGCCGGCCGAGATTGCCGTGTCGATTCTCGGGCAGATCATCGAGGTCCGCGCTCGCCGTCTCGAAGCCTTGGCGGCGCCGAAGGCCGCCGCGGCATGAGGTTCGGGGATACGCCGATCGACGAAGCGACCGGCGCCATCCTGGCGCATAGCCGGCGTTCGGGCGGCATCAACTTCTCCAAGGGTCGGCGGCTGTCGGCCGAAGATGTCGACAAGCTCAAGGCGGCGGGCGTCGCCTCGGTGGTGGCTGCCCGCCTCGATGCCGACGACATCCACGAAGACCAGGCCGCCGAAGCCATCGCCAGGGCGCTCGCCGGCGTGGGGATCGACATCACCGCGCCGTTCACCGGCCGCTGCAACCACTTCGCGCGCGAGGCCGGGCTCGCGGTCGTCGATCGCGAGCGGGTCGATGCGCTGAACGAGCTGGACGAGGCGGTGACGGTCGCCACCTTGCCGCCATACGCTCGCGTGACGCCGCGCCAGATGGTGGCGACGGTGAAGATCATTCCCTACGCCGCGCCCAAGCCTGCCGTCGATCGTGCCATCGAGGTCGCCAAGGCCGCCAACCAGCCGCTGGTCTCGGTCGCCCCGTTCAAGGCGATGCGCGCCGGGTTGGTGCAGACTAGGCTGCCCGGCACGCGTGACAAGGTGCTGGACAAGGCGGTGAGCACCACGGGCAAGCGCCTGACGTCGCTCGGCAGCACGCTGGTCGGCGAGCGCCGCTGCGACCACGACGCCGCGTCGATCGCCACTGCGCTCGGGGAGCTGAAAGGCGAGGGTTGCGACATCTTCCTGGTCGCGGGCGCATCGGCGATCGTCGACCGCCACGACGTGGTGCCGTCCGGCATCGAGCAGGCGGGCGGCACGGTCATCCACTTCGGCATGCCGGTCGATCCCGGCAACCTGCTGCTGACGGCCGAGCTCGACGGCAAGCCGGTGCTCGGCCTGCCGGGCTGCGCCAAGTCGCCGAAATACAACGGCTTCGACATGGTGCTGGAGCGCCTTGCCGCCGGCCTGCCGGTCGGCCGTGCGGAGATCGTGAAGATGGGCGCGGGCGGCTTGCTGGCCGAAATTCCGACTCGCCCGCAGCCGCGCGACGACAGCGACGACGAAGCCTCGCCGCAGCAGGCGCCACGGGTCGCCGTGCTGGTGCTGGCCGCCGGCCGCTCGACGCGTATGGGCGGCCCGAACAAGCTCTTGCAGGAGGCCAACGGCCTGCCGCTGGTCGTCCACGCGGTGAGGGCGGCACTGGCATCGCAGGCGGTCGAGGTCGTGGTCGTGATCGGCCACATGGCCGATCAGGTGAAGCCCGCGATCGAGCATTCGATCGGTTCGGACAAGCGCTTGCGCTTCGTCGTCAATCCCGATTTCGCCGACGGCCTCAGCACCTCGGTACGCGCCGGCGTGGCAGCGCTGGGCAAGGAGATCGACGCCGCGATCGTTCAGCTCGGCGACATGCCCGGCGTCAGCGCGGCATTGCTCGACCGGTTGATGGCGGCCTTCAGCCCCGTCGAGGGCCGCTCCATCTGCGTGCCGACGGTCAACGGCAAGCGCGGTAATCCGGTGCTGTGGGACCGCCGCTTCTTCGCGGAGATGGCTGCGGTGTCGGGCGACACCGGCGCCAAGCACCTGATCGGCGAGCACGCCGACCTCGTCTGCGAGGTCGCGATGACCGGCGAGGCGGCGATCACCGACATCGACACGCCCGAGGCGCTCGCCGCATGGCGGGCGCGGGCTCAATGACGATCATGGGCTGGGACCGCGCCACTCCGTGGCGCATCATGATTCCGAGCGCCACGGAGTGGCGCTGCGCCAGCGAAGAGAAAACGGCATGAGCTTCGATGTCGCCGCGGTCCGGCGCCAATTCCCGATCCTGTCCGAGATCATCGACGGCCGGCCGGTCCACTATCTCGACAACGGTGCCTCGGCGCAGACGCCGCTGGCCGTGCTCGATGCCGTCCGGAACTATGAGACGACCAGCCGTGCCAACGTGCTGCGCGGCGTCCATCGCCTCGCCGAGCGGGCAACGGAGCTGTACGAGAACGCCCGGGCCGATGTCGCGCGCTTTCTCGGCGTGGAGCCGCTTGAGATCGTCTTCACGGGCGGCTGCACCGCGGCGATCAACCTGGTGGCCTTTTCCTACGGGCAGCTTCTCCAGGCGGGCGATCGCGTCCTGATCTCCGAGCTGGAGCACCATTCCAACATCGTGCCCTGGCAGCTCCTGCGCCAGCGCAGCGGCATCGAGCTCGACATGCTGCCGCTGACGCCGGACGGCCAGATCGACCTCGACGCGCTACCCGCGGCGCTGACCGCACGGACGAAGCTCATTTCCCTGGCGCACGTCTCGAACGTCACCGGCGCGCTGCTCGACGTGCGGCGCGTGGTCGAGGCCGCGAAAGCGGTCGGCGCTAAAGTGATGCTCGACGGCGCCCAGCGCGCGCCGCACGGTCCGGTCGACCTGCGTGCTCTCGGCGTCGATTTCTATGTCTTCGCCGGCCATAAGGCCTACGGCCCCAACGGCATCGGCGCGCTGTGGGCGAAGCCCGAGCTGCTCGATGCCATGCCGCCGTTCATGGGCGGCGGCTCGATGATCGGCCGTGTGACCCTCGCCGAGACGACCTGGGCACCGGCGCCGCGCCGCTTCGAGGCCGGCACGCCGCCGATCGGTCCGGCAATCGGGCTGGGGGCAGCCTGCAACTGGATGGCCGCGCTCGACTGGACGGCGACGCACGAGCACGAGATGGGCCTCGTGCAGCGCGTGCTCGACGGGTTGCAGACGATCGACGGCACGCAGATCCTCGGTCCGGCCAGCCTGCAGAACCGCTTTCCCGTGGTGTCGTTCATGCTCGACGGCGTGCATCCGCACGACGTGGCGCAGACCCTCGATTCGTTCGGCGTCGCGGTGCGCGCCGGCCATCACTGTGCGCAGCCGCTGATGGATCGCTTCGACCTCGACGGCACGACACGCGTCTCGATCGCGCCGTACAATGACGCCACCGACATCGACGCGCTGCTGGCCGGCGTGAAGCATGCCGCGGTGACCCTGCGATGAGCGACGAGCTTTACCAGACGCGCATCGTGGCGTTGGCCAGGTCGAAGACCGGTGCCGGCAAGCTCGCCGCCCCGACGAAATCGGCTCGACGCGACAATCCCCTGTGCGGCGATCGTGTGACGATCGACGTCACGCTCGACGGCGGCGGTCGGATCACCGAGGTCGCCCACCAGGTGCGCGGTTGCCTGCTCTGCCAGGCCTCGGCCGCGGCGCTTGCCTCGATCGCCGTCGGCCGCGATGCCGCCGGCATCGCCGCGTTGCGCCATGACGCGGAGTGCGCCGTCGGTCGCCAGCCGGGAAAGGCACACGAGCCGTTCGACGCCTTCGAGCCCGTCGCCGCCCACAAGTCGCGCCAGGAATGCGTGCTGCTGCCGTTCGAGGCGCTGAAGGACGCGATGTCATAGGCTGGGACCGCGCCACTCCGAGGTTGTGAATTTATTGCCGGACATTGGATCATA
>CAMFJT010000294.1 GCA_945957125.1 uncultured Rhodospirillales bacterium
ATCCAATGTCCGGCAATAAATTCACAACCTCGGAGTGGCGCGGTCCCAGCAAAGAAAAAGGGCCCGGCGACCGGGCCCTTCGCGTCGGCGAGGAGGTCGCCTACTTCTTGATCGGCGTCGACTTGCCGCCCTTCCAGACGTAGATGTCGTAGACCGGATCCTTGATGTCGCCCTTGGCGTCGTAGGTCAGCGGGCCGACGGCCGAATCATACGTGCCGGAGCGCAGCGCCGCGGCCACCTTGGCGGCGTCGGTCGACTTGGCCTTGTTGGCGGCGTCCGCCCACACCTTGACCGCGGCGTAGGTGAACAGCGTGTAGCCGGCCGGCTCGTACTTGGCGTCGCGGAACTTCTTCACGAGGGCGGCATTCTTCGGGTCGTCCTCGGCCTTGGGCGGGAACGACATCAGCACGCCATCAGTGGCCGCGCCGCCCAGCGTGCCGAACTCGGCATCCTCGAGCGCGTCGAAGCCGACCATCTGCGCGCCGAAGCCCTGCTCGCGCGACTGCTTGATCAGCATCGCGCCCGCGGTGTGGTAGCCGCCGAGCACGATGATGTCGATCTTGGCCTGCTTCATCTTGTTGATCAGCGCGGTGAAGTCCTTGTCGGTATCGTTGTAGGACTCGTACATCGCCTCGCGCAGGCCACCCTTGTTCAGCGCCTTCTTGGTCTCGTCGGCCACGCCCTTGCCGTACGGCGACTTGTCATGAAGGATCGCGACCTTCGCGTCCTTCTTGTTCTTCAGGATGTAGGCGCCGACGGTGGCGCCCTGCACATCGTCACGGCCGCAGGTGCGGAACACCGTCGTGTTGCCCTTGGCCGCCGCGTCGTCGGTCAGCTTGATGTTGGTCGAGGCCGGCGTGATCTGCAGGATCTTGGCTTCCTTGTAGATGTCCGACGCCGGGATCGAGCTGCCCGAGCAATAGTGCCCGGCCACGAACACGACCTTGTCGGAGGCCAGCTTGTTGGCGACCGCCGTGGCCTGCTTGGGATCGCAGGCATCGTCGCCGATCTGCAGCTCGAGCTTCTGGCCGTTGACGCCGCCCGCGGCGTTGATGTCGGCGACCGCCATCTCCGCACCCTTGCGGAGCTGCTCGCCGAAGGCCGCGTACTGTCCCGTCATCGGGCCGACCGAGGCGATCTTGATCTGCGCGAAGGCCGGCGACACCGCCATGGCCATCGCTGCGACGGCAAGAGCGCCGTAAATCCTGCTCATGAATGTCTCCTTTTCGTGAATCTCGCCCGTGCCGCAGCTTAGTGCCGCTCCTCCCAGCCCAGCAAGCCTTTGCGCCGGTACAGCCAGGGATATTGCCGGATCATCTGCCTCACGCGCGTCAGCCTGTAGGCGAAGCCCGCGATCGCCAACTGGACGAGCCAGCCGAGGAGAAATCCGCCGATCGACCACAGCTCGCCGTTCGCCAGCGCGTAGTCGAAGAAGCGCAAAGCCGCCGACAGCAGCGCCGTGTAGAGCACGACCTGCGGCCACGACCGCCAGGTTCCCGCGACGCCCTGCCCGGCGGCGAACGAGGCGGGCCCGACCAGCACCAGGTTGAACAGCAGCACGTTGAACAGCGTGTCGCCGAACCAGTCGAACATGAAGGTGTCGAGGGGGCTCACGCGTGGCCGCCTTCGAGGTAGGCGGCGCGGACCTCCTGGTTGGCCAGCAGCTCCTTGCCGGTGCCGGACAGCCGCACCCGTCCGTTGACCAGGACGTAGCCGCGATCGGCCAGGCGCAGGGCGTGGAAGGCGTTCTGCTCGACCAGGAAGATCGTCACGCCCTCCTCGCGCGCGATGCGGGCGATAGCCTCGAAGATCTGGCGCACGATCAGCGGCGCCAGGCCGAGCGAGGGCTCGTCGAGCAGCAGCAGGCGCGGCCGGCTCATCAGCGCACGACCGATCGCCAGCATCTGCTGCTCGCCGCCCGACAGCGTGCCGCCGCGCTGCTCGCGCCGCTCGGCCAGCCGCGGGAACATCGCGAAGACGCGCTCGATATCGCGCTGGAAATGCGCCGGGTCGGCGAAGACGGCGCCCATCTGAAGGTTCTCGAACACCGTCATGCGCGGGAAGATGCGCCGGCCTTCCGGCACCTGCGCCACCCCGCGTCGGACGATCTCGTAGGTCGGCAGCCGGGTGATGTCCTCGCCGTCGAGCCGGATCGTGCCGGCCCGCGCGCGGGGATTGCCGCACACCGTCATCAGCAGGGTGGACTTGCCCGCGCCGTTGGCGCCGATCAGGGTCACGATCTCGCCGCGCGCCACGTCGAGATCGACGCCGTGCAATGCCTGGATCGCCCCGTAGAAGGCCGCCACTCCCCTCACCTCAAGCATCGGCGCCATCCTCGGTGCCGAGATAGGCGCGGATCACCGACGGGTCGTTGCGCACCGCCTCGGGCGCGCCCTCGGCGATCTTGCGGCCGTAATCGAGCACGACGACATGGTTCGATATCTTCATCACCACGCTCATGTCGTGCTCGATCAGCAGCACGCCGACACCGTCGTCATCGCGGATCGAGACCAGCAGCTCGTTGAGCTCTGCCGACTCGCGCGGGTTGAGGCCGGCAGCCGGCTCGTCGAGGCAGAGCAGCCGCGGATCGGTGCACATCGCGCGCGCGATCTCCAGCCGCCGCTGCGCGCCGTAGGGCAGCTCGCCCGCCGGCCTGTCGGCGTCCGCCAGCAGCCGGATGCGCTCCAGCCAGGCCCGCGCCTTGCCGACCGCCTCGGCCTCGGCAGTGCGATAGCGCGAGAGCCCGAGGAGCCCGTAGATGCTCATGCCCGAGGCGCGCATCAGCTTGTTGTGCTGCGCGACCAGGAGGTTTTCCAGCACCGTCATGCCCGGGAACAGGCGGATGTTCTGGAAGGTGCGCGCCACCCTCGCCTTCTGCGCGACCTCGTGGCCCAGCATCTGCTCCAGCAGATAGTTCGGCTCGCCATGCAAGGTCAGCCGCCCGACGGTCGGCTTGTAGAAGCCGGTGATGCAGTTGAAGACGGTGGTCTTGCCGGCGCCGTTGGGGCCGATGATCGCCGTGATCTCGCGCGGCCGGGCGGTGAAGGAGACGTCGTCGACCGCCACCAGCCCGCCGAAGCGCATGGTGAGGTGCTCGACCTCGATCAGAGGGATGGCGGTCATGGACCGGCCCGCACAGGATGAAGCCGTACGGACGGCTCGCGATGAGCGATCAGGCCGCGCGGCCGGAACACCATGATCAGCACCATGGCGAGGCCGAACACGACCATGCGGTAGGCGCCGAGGTCGCGGAACCATTCGGGCAGGCCGATCAGCAGCACCGCCGCCAGCACCACGCCGATCTGGCTGCCCATGCCGCCCAGCACGACGATCGCCAGGATGATCGCCGATTCGATGAACGTGAAGCTCTCGGGACTGATGAAGCGCTGCTTGGCGGCGAAGAACGAGCCCGCGAAGCCCGCGAACATCGCACCGACGGCGAAGGCCGTGAGCTTGGTATTGGTCGGGTTGATGCCGAGCGCCTTGCACGCCGTCTCATCCTCGCGCAGCGCCTCCCAGGCGCGCCCTACCGGCAGGCGGCGCACGCGCTGGGTGAAGAAGTTGGTCACCAGCGCCAGCATGAGGATGATGTAGTAGAGGTAGATCAGGCGCTGGTTGCTGCTGAAGGGAATGCCGGTCATCTCGGCGAAGGTCTGCTTGCCGGCCGGCGCGGTCTCGGCGAACACCGCGCCGAACAGGGTCGGGCCGGGAATGCTGCCGATGCCGGCGGGGCCGTTACTGAGGTCGACCCAGTTCAGCAGGACGAGCCGGATGATCTCGCCGAAGCCCATGGTGACGATGGCGAGATAGTCGCCACGCAGGCGCAGCACCGGAAAACCCAGCATCAGCCCGAAGGCCGCCGCCATCATGCCGGCCAGCGGCAGGACCGACCAGAAGCCCAGCCCGTACTGGGTGCTGAGCAGTGCGTAGGAATAGGCGCCGACGGCGTAGAAGGCCACGTAGCCGAGGTCGAGCAGGCCAGCGAGGCCGACCACGATGTTGAGGCCCCAGCCCAGCATGACGTAGGTCAGGATCAGGACGGCGAGATCCATCGTCTTCTGGTCGGCGAACGGCGCGAACGGCATCAGGATCGCCAGGGCCAGCAGCCCCGCGCCGAACCATTTGGCGAAGTACCGGCCATAGGCCGCGCCGCGCGGCGACTGGCGAACGCTCGCCATCGTCTCGTTCGCCCATGGCCAGATCGTGCGCAGGACGATCAGCACGCCGGCCAGCACGATGAACCAGTGCAGGAAGGTCGAGGGCAGCCGCAGCGGCGCCGCCCCGATCGCGCCCAGGACCGTGCCGAGGAGAAAGGCCGGCCATTTCAGCCCGACCGATGCGAGCTGCAGGCCGAGGCGGCCGAAGAAGATCGTGACCACGGCGATGCCGAGCTCGACGAACTGGAAATCGAACGTCAGCCCCTTGCCCACGTCGTAGGTCCGGAAGCCGACGATGAAGATGCCCAGTGCCGCGGCGACCAGCGCCGTCATCGCGGCATCCTTGAGCATCGAGGGCAGGCGCGCTTCCATCCGGATCAGACCTTCTCGATCTCCGGCCGGCCGAGCAGCCCGCTCGGTCGGAAGATCAACACCAGCACGAGGATGGCGAAGGCCGCCACGTCCTTGTATTCGCTCGAGAAATAGCCGGCCCAGAAGACCTCGATCAGGCCGATCAGCAAGCCGCCCAGCATCGCCCCAGGCAGCGAGCCGATCCCGCCCAGCACCGCCGCCGTGAAGGCCTTGAGCCCGGCCAGGAAGCCGATGAAGAAGTCGACGACGCCGTAGTACATCAGGAACATCATGCCGGCGACGGCGGCCAGGGCCGCGCCCATGACGAAGGTCAGCGAGATCGTGCGGTCGACATTGACGCCCAGCAGCGCCGCCATCTTCATGTCCTGCTCGCAGGCGCGCTGCTGGCGACCGAGCGGCGTGGCGGCGATCAGCCAGGAGAATCCCGCCATCAGCGCCACCGTCACGACCCAGATGATGATCTGCAGCCAGGTGACACGGACGTCGAAGCCGTCGGCGCTGAACAGCGTGAAGCCGCCCTGGACGATCTGGCCGCCCGGCTTGGGCCGCGCGCCCTGGGCGAGCTGGACGTAGTTCTGCAGCAGGATCGACACGCCGATGGCCGAGATCAACGGCGCGAGCTTGAACGAGCCGCGCAGCGGCCGGTAGGCGGTGCGCTCGATCGTCCAGCCGTAGACGGCGGTGAAGGCCATGGCCATCAGCAGCACGAGGACGATGGACACCGGCACCGACGAGATGCCGAGCGCCGCGCAGATCAGGAAACCGATCAGGGAGATGAAGGCGCCGATCATGAACACTTCGCCATGCGCGAAGTTGATCATGCCGATGATGCCGTAGACCATCGTATAGCCGATGGCGATCAGCCCATAGATGGCGCCGAGCGTGACGGCATTGATGAGCTGCTGCGAGAAATACGCCATCCGGCGGTCCGCTCCCCCCTTCTTTATCCGGCGACAGTACCTGAGGATGGCGGGGGTGCAAATCGCGGACCATCCGCCGGTCGCAGGACACCAATACCGTCATCTCTCTCGTGACGCGCAAGTCCGACTCCTTGCTGCGCCGCGTGAGCGCGGCGGATCCGGGAATGCTCGCCATCTTCTCGATCGTCGCGCACGAGCTGCATTTCGGCGCCTACCGAAGCCAGCAGATCGAGTCTAACCTCGAGACGCTGCGCCTGCTCTTCGCCGACCTCGTCATTCTCGAGCTCGACCGGGAAGATGCTCGCAGCGCCGGCGCGATCACGGCCGCCCTCGCGCGCCAGGATAAGCCGATGGGGCCCTACGACGTGCTGATCGCGGGGCATGCCAAAGCGCGCGGCTTGACGCTCGTCACCGATAACTTCTCCGAATCCCGCCGCGTCGACGGGCTTGAGATCGAGGACTGGACCGAAGCCCCGGATCGCTGAAAGCCTCCGCTCCTCAGGCGATAGCCATCTTCGCCCGCCGGCTCCGGCGGGACATCGCGACCAGGCGGACGATCGCGATGGCAAGGACCAGCGCCATCATCGCCCAGTAGATCGGGCCCTGCGGCAGGCGCTTGCCGACCGCCATCGCGAAGCTGATCCAGATGTACCAGCCGCCGACGAGCTGCAGCAGCCGCCAGTTGCGGGCGCCGAGCCAGGCGGTGGTACGGTCGAACGACGTCGCCGTCATCGCCGCGAGCAGGACGTACGCGGTGCCGGCCAGCACGACATTGGCGGGATTGGTCAGCGTCCAGAACAGCTCCCTGTCGGACCGCGCCAGCGCGATCAGTGCCGCGAGGTGGATAGCGTGCGAGGCGGCGAACGACACCCCGAGATAGCGCCGGTTACGTCGCTGCCAGCGCGTGAAGCCATTGGGCGCGAGCTCGACCAGGGCGGCCGCGGCAAAGGCCATCGCGAACAGCACCAGCGAGGTGCGCGCGGTCGAGCGGATCACCAGCCGCAGCCCCTCGACGTCGGCCTGGCCGGCGATGAAGAACGCCGACATCGCGATCAGCACGAGCGAGAGCACACCCGTAAGACGCCAACCGTTCATTCCATCCTCCGTAGCATGGCCGTCCGTCTCAGCCGGCGCCCGAGGCCGACCACATGAAAAAGCAGCAGACCAATCAGGGCGATCTCGCCGGCGGCGCCCAGGAGCACATGCAACGGGGCACCCT